>NZ_CP077080.1:5406570-5706935 GCF_019141525.1 Pseudomonas alvandae | reverse complement strand
AGATGATGCAGGCCTTCCTCACCGAATACACCGGTGCGGCGGCGGGGCAGATCCGCGTGTATGGCAAGGAAGACTGGATGTCGCCGGTGGCCTCGGGCTCCGGTGCGCCAGCGGCGATGGTGGTGGTGCCGTGTTCCACCGGCACGCTGTCGGCGATTGCCACCGGCGCCTGCAACAACCTGATCGAGCGGGCGGCGGACGTCACGCTCAAGGAGCGCCGCCAGTTGATCCTGGTGCCGCGGGAAGCGCCATATTCGAGCATTCACCTGGAGCACATGCTCAAGCTGTCGAACATGGGCGTGACCATCCTGCCAGCGTCGCCGGGTTTCTATCACCAGCCGCAGACCATCGATGACCTGATCGATTTCGTGGTGGCGCGGATCCTCAATCTGCTGAACATTCCCCAGGACATGTTGCCGCGCTGGGGCGAGCATCATTTGAGCAGCGATGAATAAGCTGCTGGTCGTGCTGTTGGCGCTGCAACTGACCGGCTGCGCCACCGCCCGCACCCTCGACGCCGCGAAGCCGGGGGCGCCGGTGGTGTATGCGGGGACGCGCCTGGATTTGTATGCACTGAACGGTGGCTGCTGCGCCAAGGACCGTTTTGGGGCTGAAGCGCCGAGCTATCCAGGGCTCGATCTGCCGGGGAGTGCGTTGTTGGATACCTTGTTGTTGCCGTTGTCGTTGTTCACGGCGTTGGGTGTGGGGTTTCAGGCGACTGGCGGTTTGTAACGCCCAACGTGAGTGCAGGTGTGCTAGGGATCATTTGTGGCGAGGGGATTTATCCCCGTTGGACTGCGAAGCAGGCCCCTGAGATCGGGTCGTTCTTCCTTAGCAACTGCATGGACACACGAACAATTGGGGCCGCTTCGCGGCCCAGCGGGGATAAATCCCCTCGCCACAATGATCGCGCTGTCCCAGGTGTCACTTTATTTACCAAGCTTGCGCAACTCATCCGACTCCACCACCCGCACCCCGTCCTGCTCTTCCAGCGCAAGCCGCCACATGGCCCGGGCCAACTGACAGGCTTCGATGCCGTGATATTTGCCTGGAATCAGCTTGGACAAGGGCCCGGCCAGTTGCTCGGCCAAACGCGGCTCTACTCGGTCTCCCAGCAACAGCGAGGGCCGGCAGAGGGTCAGTTGCGGCCAGTCCTGGGCCTTGAGGACCGCCTCCATTTCACCTTTGACCCGGTTGTAGAAAATCGAGGACTTGGCATCGGCCCCCAGCGCGCTGATCACGATCAGATGCCGTGCGCCCAGCTCCCTGGCGCGTTTGGCAAAGGCCACCACCAGGTCCAGGTCCACTGCGCGGAATGCCTGTTCGGAGCCGGCTTTCTTGATGGTGGTGCCGAGGCAGCAGAAGGCGATGTCCACCGGGCCTTCCAGCCGCTGCAGCAACTCGGCCGGTTCCCCGACCGGATTTTCCAGGTGCGGATGCTCGGCCAGTGGCCGGCGGGACGGCGCGAGGACTCGGGTGATGGTCGGCTCGTTGAGCAGCCGGTCCAACAGGTGTTCCCCGGTCAACCCGGTCGCGCCGGCGAGCAAAACATGCTGAGGCGTCAAGTACATAGTGTTTCCCCCTTGATACGGTTCAGCTTAGTTGCTCTTTTTGGCCTCGTCGTTCAGTGCAGCACTTTGCAACGCTTTCCGCGCCTGCTGCTTGCGTAGCAATTGCCAGTGCGACAGCACGGTGCGAGGCGCCCAGATCTGTGGCTCGGAGGCTTCGAAATTGTCCGCCTGCTCCCGCTCCGCGACGATGCCCTTGGCACGCTTGAAAGCTTGTTCCAAATCATCGGTCTGGTTCAGCGCCTGGGCGAACAGGGCGTCGCCAAAGTAGGTGAAGTTGGCTTCCTCGGAGCAGCCGAAGGACACCCGGTCGGCCCGCGAAGCGGTCATCACCAGGGTCCGTTCATCCTTGAGCGCCGGAATGAAACCGCCGGAATAGCAGGCGGAAATCACCACGATCTTGTCGCGGCTCTTCAGCGGCGCCAGCACAGCGGCCAGCTCGTCGGCCGGCAGGTCGGCCAGTTCCATGCGCGGTTGGTCGAGGACCAGTTCGTGCTCGCTGGTGCCGTGGCTGGTCAGGTAAATGAACACCAGGTCTTCCGGGCCGCTGCGCTCGGCCAGGGTGACGACGGCGCGGCGCAGGCTTTCGCGAGTGGCCATGGGACGGTCGCCGAGGTGGTCGCGGTGGTTCACCAGGCGGACCTGGCCGAAGGCGCCGAAACGGCTGGCGAGCATATTGGCGACATAGTCGGATTCGCGCAGGAACACGCTTTGCTTGCCGTCGCCGCCCAGGGTCAGGCTGTACAGCTCCACCGCTGGCGTCGAGGCCGGGATGTTGGCGAGGGCGTCGTCCAGCAGGCGGCCTTGGGCCAGGATGCCGAGTTCGAGCACATCCGGCAGCAGCCTGCCATCGGCGTCGCGTATCCGCTGGCCCTTCGCCCAGGTGCCGCTCTGCACGGTGCCGTCCGTCAGCACCAGGGTGCCGCGGCCGTGGTAGCTGTCGCTTTCGAACTGGCCGGTGTAGAAGCTGCCATCGGGCAGGTTCAGGCGACCCTCGCCGGTGAAGCGCCAATCGTTGAAATGGCCGAGGTAATGGCTGCCGTCGGCGCCGATCAATTCACCCTTGCCGGTCAGTGCGCCATCCTTGAACTGGCCGATCCAGACATCGCCATCGGCGTTTTCGTAGCGGCCTCGTCCATTGAGCTGGTTGTTCCTGAAGCCGCCGATGTAGACATCGCCATCGGCGCTGTTGAAGGTGCCCTTGCCTTGGAGTTGGCCGTCGACGAAATGCCCGGTGAACTGGTTGCCGCTGGCGTCGAAGCGCTGGCCTTCGCCATTCGGCTTGCCGTTGACGAACGGGCCCTGGTACTGGCTGCCGTCGTCGAGTTCGAGGCGGCCGAGACCGGAATAACGGTCGGCCTTGAACTCGCCCCGGTAGGTCATGCCGTTTTCCTTGAGCGTCCCTTCGCCGTCCCGCCGGCCCTGCTTGAAGCCGCCGGTGTAGCTGCTGGTCGGCGTGGTCAGGCTGCCTTGGCCGTGGAACAGCCCATGCTCGAATTGGCCGCGATAAACCTCGCCATTGCTGCCGTGCCATTCGCCGGCGCCGTGCCACTGGCCCTTGTCGAACTGTCCGGCGTACCAACTGCCGTTGGGGTAATCGATGCGCCCCTGGCCTTGTAGCAGGCCGTCCACCAGGTCGCCGCGATAGCGCCCACCGTCGGGCAGGCGGGCATCGGGAGGCAACGGCGATTCGCCGTCGCCGCAAGCGGTGAGCAGGAGGGCCAGGGTCAGGGGGACAAGTGCGCGCATAACGGGATCCAAGTAATCAGGCGACGAGTATGCCGCAGCTATGCGCGTTGAAGCGATGCGAAACTGCATGAGCGGTTTCGCGACCGCAAGGGTCTACACGAAGCAGAGCGACAGTGGCTCGGCGATGTAGGCCGGTTTTTCCGACCCTTCGATTTCCAGGGTAGCGGTCGCCTTGAGCAGCCACTGGCCGGGTTTTTTCTCGGTGACGTCCACCAGTTCGACCTTGAGCCGGACCTTCGAGTCGACTTTTACCGGTTGGATAAAGCGCACGCTGTCCAGCCCGTAGTTGACGACCATCTTCACGCCCTCGGGCAAAATCAGGATGTCTTCCATCAGTTTGGGCATCAGCGACAGCGACAGGAAACCGTGGGCGATGGTGCTGCCGAACGGGGTCTGCGCGGCCTTCACCGGATCGACGTGGATGAATTGGAAGTCGCCTGTGGCTTCGGCGAACAGGTTGATGCGGTCCTGATCGATGGTCAGCCAATCGGAACATCCCAGTTCCTTGCCGACATAATCCTTGAGCGCTGTAACGGGAACGTAGGGCATTGAGACTCTCCTTGGTTCATCTGTCCTGCTTTTATGGAACGGGGATCTGCGCCCCCGAGAACCACTGTAGATCAACATGGCGCGCCGGGAAGGTCATCGACCATGCTTTTTACGAATGCCGAACCATAGCGCGGGCGTGCTTATAATGCCGGCGCATTCTTTGCAATTCGGTTCTTTCAACGTGCGTGTTTGATTCCGAGGCGAGGGAGCTTGCTCCCGCTGGGCTGCGCAGCGGCCCCATTTTATGAGCGCTTCGCACTCAAGCGGGAGCAAGCTCCCTCGCCACAGAATCATGCCGTGAACCGAATTGGCGCGTTCATTGGGTCTGTCGTAGAGGGAGAAAGCGGATGTTGCTAAGGGGCCTGACCTGGCTGGTGCTGTTCCAATTGCTGGGCACCGCCATCAATCATTTGTTCCTGCCGATCCTGCCAGGGCCGATCGTGGGCCTGCTGCTGATGCTGGGCTACCTGATCGCTCGCGGCGAAGTCAGCGAACCATTGAACCTCGCCGCCAGTAGCCTGTTGCGCTACCTGCCGTTGCTGCTGGTGCCGCCGGCGGTGGGCGTCATGGTCTACGCCCGGGCGATCGCCGCAGACTTCTGGGCGATTGTCGGCGCGCTGGTGCTGTCGCTGGTCCTTTCCGTGATGCTGACGGGCGTGCTGATGCAGCGCCTGGCCCGGCGCCATACCGTCGAGCCGGAGGACGCGCCATGATGTTCGATTGGCAGGGCGCCTGGACCTCAGTCATCCACCATCCGCTGTTTGGCATCGGCATCACCCTGGGCGCCTATCAATTGGTGCTGGCGGCGTTCGAAAAGACCCGCTGGGTGTTCCTCCAGCCGGTATTGATGTCGATGCTGGTGCTGATCGCCGTGCTGGTCGGCTGCGGCATCAGCTACGCCGAATACCGCAAGAGCACCGAAATCCTCAGCATCCTGCTGGGGCCGGCAACCGTGGCGCTGGCGGTGCCGCTGTACTTGAACCTGCGGCGAATCCGTCAATTGTTCTGGCCGATTTTTACTACGCTGGTGATAGGCGGGGTGTTTGCCACCGGTTCCGCCGTGGTGCTGGGCTGGGCGTTTGGCGCCGAGCACATGATTCTCATGACGATGGCACCCAAGTCCGTGACTTCGCCCATCGCGATGCTGGTGGCCGAGCAGATCGGTGGCGTGGCGGCGATGGCGGCGGTGTTCGTGTTGATCACCGGTGTGCTCGGGGCGATCCTCGGCCCGAGCATTCTGACCCGGTTGGGTGTCCACAGTCCCGAGGCCCGTGGCATGGCCCTGGGCCTGACGGCCCATGCGGTGGGGACGTCGGTGGCGTTGCAGGAAAGCGAGGAAACCGGTGCCTTCGCGGCGCTGGCGATGAGTCTGATGGGCGTGGCCACGGCGGTGCTGCTGCCGCTGGTGGTGTCGATGACGGTTTAAGGAACGAGTTATGAGCTTGCCGCTGTTTCCGCTGAACACCGTGTTGTTCCCCGGTTGCATTCTCGATCTGCAGATTTTCGAGGCGCGTTACCTCGACATGATCGGACGCTGCATGAAAAAGGGCGAAGGCTTCGGGGTGGTGTGCATCCTCGATGGCGAGGAGGTCGGCATCGCGCCTGACGGCTATGCGCGGGTCGGCTGTGAAGCGCTGATCACCGATTTTTCCCAGCAGGAGAACGGCCTGCTGGGCATTCGGGTGCAGGGCGGCCGGCGTTTTCTCGTGCACAGCAGCAGCGTCCAGGCCGATCAGCTCACCGTGGCTGAAGTCGAATGGCTGGAAGACGAGCCGGAACAACCGCTGCAGGACGAGGACGCCGACCTGGTGGCGCTGCTCAAGGCCCTGGCCGAACATCCGATGGTCGAGGCGCTGAACATGGGCACCGAAGCCACCGGCCAGCAGTCCCTCGCCAATCAACTGGCCTATCTGCTGCCGTTCAACGAACTGGACAAGCTCGACCTGCTGCAACTCGACGATCCGCAACAGCGACTGGATGCGATCCAGGCGTTGCTTGATGAGTTGCAAGGCGAACTGTTTGCCTGAGGTACATCCATCGAACAACACCGCTCCCACAGGGAAACACTGTGTCTCGGGATTAGTAGGCATACCGCAACATCGCATGCGGCAAATGCCGCAAGGCGAAGAAGCTGAACACCGCCACCAACGCCGGCAGAATCAGCCACCAGATTTTCGGCGGCATGGCGCGCAGCGGCTCCTGGCGTTGGCTCAACCACAGCACGGCGGCGCAGACGCTGGCGGCGAGCATGGCGCCGGCAACGACGTCGCTTGGCCAGTGCGCGCCGAGGTAAACCCGCGACAGGGCAATGGCCAACGCCGGCAAAGAGCCGAGCAACAGCCAGGTCAGGCGCAGGCGTGGTGGTTGGCCGCGACCGGCCAGTACGGCGAGGCTCAGGAACAGGGCAAATGCGCCGGAGGCGTGGCCGCTGGGCATGCTGTAGCTGGTCAAGGGGTCGGTGAGGATTTCCGGGCGTACGCGGGCGAAGAAGTGCTTGGTGCCGGTGTTTGCCAGGGCGGTGAGCAACATGGTGGCCCCGGCAAAAATCGCCTGCCGCCATTGGCGCGCCAATAACAGCAGTCCGGTCAGCAGGGCGCTGAAGATCAGCATGTTGCGAAATTCACCGATCAGCGTGAAGGTCACGGCGATTTCATCCAGCGTCGCGCTGCGATGTTCCTGCACCAGCGCCATCAAGCCCTGGTCGAAGGCGGCCAGGTAGCGGAAGCCGATGAACAGACTGACCAGGATCGCCAGGCCAACACTGGCGATGATTGCCGAGGCATGGCGATGACGACGCAGGCTGCTGTTGACGCTCAGGCCGAGCATCAACGCGATGCTGCCGATGACAACGCCGGCCTGCGGCCAGAAGCCTTCGGGCAATGGCAGGCGGAACGCCGCGCCAGTGGCCCAGCCCGGCAGCAAATAGGCGACGGTCCAGCCTGAAGCGGCCACCAGGCTGACGACGGCAAAACGTGGGAACGGCATGTCGCACATCCCCGCCACCATTGGCAGCATCGGTCGCAACGGGCCGATAAAGCGTCCCACCAGCAGGCTGGCGATGCCGTAGCGCTGGAAATAGCCTTCTGCAGCGCTCATCCATTCCGGATGATGCCGCAGCCCCGGCAGGCGCCGGATGTTCTGGTGGAAATGCCGACCCAGGAAGTACGACACCAGGTCCCCCAGCAATCCGCCGAGAAGGCCCAGCAACAAGGTTTCGCCCAGGGGCAACGCGCCACTGCCGGCCAGCACTGTGATCGCGAACAACAGCACGGTGCCCGGCACGATCAACCCTGCGATGGCCAGGCATTCAACGCAGGCGACGACAAACACCGCCACCGCCAGCCATTGCGGGTTGACGGTCAGCCAGCCGGTGATGCTATCGAGCCATGGGCCCATAAAAACAACTCCATTCAATAGTGATGGGCATGCAATTTTTGCTGTGTGAACGAAAACTCAAGATCACTGAAGCTTCAAACTGTGGGAGCGAGCTTGCTCGCGATAGCGGTGTGTCAGTCGCCATTTATTTCACAGGCCTGGCGCCATCGCGAGCAAGCTCGCTCCCACAAGGGGCCACAGGGTCATGCAGTGTTTATGTTCAGGACAGCAAAAAATAATCCCGGCCCTCGACCTGTCCGCGCCGCAGCGGGTTGCGGGTGCACCACGGGGCGTAGGCGGCATCGACGAAGCGGTAGGGCAGGTGTTCGTCCCGCCCGAGCGGAATGCCCAGGCGGGTGGTCTGGATCACATTGACCGTTGGTACACCGACGTCTTCCACCAATAACCGTTCCGGGTCGAAGCGCTTGGCGTCCCAATCCGGCACTTTCAGGCCCAGAGCCTTGCACAGCAAGGTCTGGCCGGCACAGAGTTTTTGCGGTGTGCGCGGCCGGCCCTGGGCGTCGGGGTTGTTCAGGAGCATCTGCGCCAGGCTCGCCGGCCCGCTGATGCTGTCCACCCACGGGTACGCGGATTTGATCAGGACCGCGTTGCCGGGGCCTTGGGCACTGAAGTTCAGGGAATCGCCGCCCCGGGCGTAGTACATATAGATGTGCCCGCCATCCAGAAACAAAGCCTTGCGCTTTTCCGTGTAGCCCAGCGAGGCGTGGCTGCCTTTTTCGGCGAAGTAATACGCTTCGGTCTCGATGATCCGCGCGCTGAGCCACAGGTCACCGACCTTGTGGCGGATGACTTTGCCCAGCAGGTCCTGGGCGAGTACCTGGGCGTCGCGGTCAAAAAAAGCGTGGGGCAAGGCGCTGGGCGTTGGAGGCGAATCGGTCATGGCAGTGGACGAGGTCAGGCCAAAGATAGCGCGATGATAACAACGGATAGCTTAATTACCGCTGAACAGTGAACGGAATGTCGGCGGTTTATGCCTGTTTTCAATCTCCGCCGGTCACTGCTGTGAGACCGCGCTGTTAGTCGAGGGTTACGACAGCTATAATCTGCCGCTTTCCTCTTTGCCAAGACCACACAGACCATGACTGAGTCCGTTCTTGACTACATGACCCGCCTGGGTCGCGCCGCCCGCGAAGCGTCGCGCATCATCGGCCGTGCCAGCACCGCGCAGAAAAACCGCGCCCTGCAGGCCGCCGCCAATGCGCTGGACGCCGCTCGCGCCGAGTTGTCCGCCGCCAACGAACTGGACCTGGCCGCTGGCCGGGCCAATGGGCTTGAGCCGGCCATGCTCGAACGCCTGGCGCTGACCCCGGCACGCATCGACGGCATGATCGTCGGTCTGCGTCAGGTCGCGGCACTGCCGGACCCGGTCGGGGCGATCCGCGACATGAGCTATCGGCCGTCGGGTATCCAGGTCGGCAAGATGCGCGTGCCCCTGGGCGTGGTCGGGATCATCTACGAGTCGCGGCCGAACGTCACCATCGACGCCGCGAGCCTGTGCCTGAAGTCCGGTAACGCGACCATCCTGCGTGGCGGTTCCGAGGCGATCCACTCCAACCGCGCCATTGCCGCCTGCATCCAGCGCGGCCTGGCCGAAGCCAACCTGCCGGCCGCCGTCGTGCAAGTGGTGGAAACCACCGATCGCGCGGCGGTCGGCGCGCTGATCACCATGCCCGAGTTCGTCGACGTCATCGTGCCCCGTGGCGGCAAGGGGCTGATCGAGCGCGTCAGTCGCGACGCTCGCGTGCCGGTGATCAAGCACCTGGACGGCATCTGCCACGTCTACGTCAGCGCCCATGCCGAATTGCCGAAGGCCCAGCGCATCGCCTTCAACGCCAAGACCTACCGCTACGGTATCTGCGGTGCGATGGAAACCTTGCTGGTGGATCAGGCGGTTGCCGAGCAGTTCCTGCCGCCGATGGCGGCCCAGTTCCGCGAAAAAGGCGTCGAACTGCGTGGTTGCGAGCGCACCCGGGCGATCATCGAGGCCGCGGTGGCGACCGAGGAAGACTGGAACACCGAATACCTGGCGCCGATCCTGTCGATCCGCGTCGTGGACGGGCTGGACGAGGCCATCGAGCACATCAACCGCCACGGCTCCCAGCACACCGATGCCATCGTCAGCGAACACCAGGGCGAAACCCGGCGTTTCGTGACCGAAGTGGACTCGGCGTCGGTGATGATCAACGCACCGACCTGCTTTGCCGATGGCTTTGAATACGGATTGGGCGCCGAGATCGGCATTTCTACTGATAAGCTGCACGCCCGTGGCCCGGTGGGCCTCGAAGGCCTGACCTGCGAGAAGTACATCGTGGTCGGCGACGGCCAGTTGCGCGGGCAGGAGCCGGTCTGACTTGGGCGACCTCGACCCACTGGCCCCTGTGACTAAGCCCGCTGTGACGGCGACCGCGCCAAAGCGCATCGGTATCCTGGGTGGCACGTTCGACCCGGTGCACATCGGCCATTTGCGCGGTGCGCTGGAAGTTGCCGACGCCCTGGCCCTCGATGAGCTGCGCCTGACGCCCAGCGCCCGGCCGCCTCATCGGGACACGCCGCAGGTGTCGGCCCGGGATCGCCTGGCGATGGTCGAGTGCGCGGTGGCCGGTGTGGCGCCGTTGGTGGTGGATGCCCGCGAATTGCAGCGGGACAAACCGTCCTACACCATTGATACCCTGGAGCTGATGCGCGCCGAACTGGCCGCCGAAGCCCAGGTTTTCCTGCTTCTGGGCTGGGACGCATTTTGCGGCCTGCCCACTTGGCATCGCTGGGAAGAGTTGCTCCAGCATTGCCACATCCTGGTGCTGCAACGCCCGGATGCCGACAGCGAGCCGCCGGATGCCTTGCGCAACCTGCTGGCGGCGCGCTCGGTGAGCGACCCGCTGGCCCTGAAGGGGTCGAGCGGACAGATTGCATTCGTCTGGCAGACGCCGCTCGCGGTATCCGCCACCCAGATCCGTCAACTGCTGGCCAGCGGTAAGTCGGTACGTTTCCTGGTGCCCGACGCGGTCCTGGCCTACATCGATGCGCACGGTCTGTACCGTGCGTCGAACTGAACAAGGCGCGCTCCGCCGACACGGATCAACGTGTACCGAGCGCCCGAACACATGAGCAAAACGAGTTTTTTATGACTGACAAAGACCTGAACAAAGTAAAGCGCAAGGGCACCTTCAAGAGCGCCCCGCTGCCGGTAGAAGCACACACCGGCGTGGCGCTGGCCGGCGAAGAGCTGGTCAAGGTGGCCGTGGCGGCCCTGGAAGACGTCAAGGCCCAGGATATCCAGGTGATCGACGTTCGCGAGAAGCAGAGCATCACTGACTACATGATCATCGCCACCGGTACCTCCAACCGCCAGATCGGCGCGATGCTGGACAAGGTCCGCGAAGCGGTCAAGGCCCAGGGCGTCAAGCCGCTGGGCGAAGAAGGCAAGGGCGACAGCGATTGGGTCCTGTTGGACATGGACGACGTCATCGTGCACATGATGACCGCGTCGGCGCGCCAGTTCTATGACCTGGAGCGCCTGTGGGCCGGTGCCGAGCAGAGCCGTTCGGCCAGCGCCGCGCACCACAGCCCGGAAAACACCCATGAGCACTTCACCAAGCTCAACAAAGACCAGCAATAAGGGATCGCTGTGCGACTGCGCCTGATCGCCGTCGGTTCTCGCATGCCCAAGTGGGTGGAAGAAGGCTGGCATGAATATGCCAAGCGTCTTCCGTCCGAGCTGGCCCTGGAACTGGTGGAAATTCCGCTCAACACCCGTGGCAAGAATGCCGACGTGGCGCGCTTTATCCGCCAGGAAGGCGAAGCCATGCTGGCCAAGGTCGGGCCGAACGAGCGCGTCGTCACCCTGGAAGTCCACGGCAAGCCCTGGAGTACCGAGCAACTGGCGGTCGAACTCGATCGCTGGCGGCTGGACTCGCGCACGGTCAATTTCATGGTCGGTGGCCCGGAAGGGCTGGCGCCGGAAGTCTGTGCCCGGGCCGACCAGCGCTGGTCGTTATCGCCGTTGACGTTGCCGCACCCGCTGGTGCGGATCCTGATCGGTGAACAGTTGTATCGTGCCTGGACAGTCTTGTCCGGGCACCCTTACCACAAGTAATCCTGCTCTCATGCCCCAGCCGATCCGCATCAAGGACCACGAAAAAGACGCCCGCCTGGTGCGGGGCCGCGTCGTGTTCGGCGCCATTACCGTGGTGACGCTGATCGGCGTGCTGATTGCGCGGTTGTATTTTCTCCAGGTCATCCAGTACGAGTACCACTCGACCCTGTCGGAAAGTAACCGGGTGCATGTGCAACCCATTCCGCCGACCCGTGGGCTGATCTTCGACCGCAACGGCGTGGTGGTGGCGGACAACCGGCCCAGCTTCAGCCTGAGCATGACCCGCGAACGTTCCGGCGACTGGCAGAAAGTCCTCGACGTGATCGTCGAAGTGCTGCAACTGACGCCCGAGGACCGGGTCATCTTCGAGAAACGCATGCGTCAGGGCCGGCGCCCCTTCGAGCCGGTGCCGATCATGTTCGAGCTGACCGAAGAGCAGATCGCCCTGATCGCCGTGAACCAGTTCCGCCTGCCCGGCGTGGAAGTGGTGGCGCAACTGGTGCGGCATTACCCCCAAGGGCCGCATTTCGCCCACTCGGTCGGCTACATGGGCCGGATCAACGAAAAAGAGCTCAAGACCCTCGACCCGGTCAACTACAGCGGCACCCACCACATCGGCAAGACCGGCATCGAGCGATTCTACGAGGCCGAGCTGCACGGCCAGGTGGGTTACGAGGAAGTCGAGACCAACGCCCGGGGCCGGGTGCTGCGGGTGCTCAAGCGTACCGACCCGATTCCCGGCAAGGACATCGTCCTGAGCCTGGACATCAAGTTGCAGGAAGCCGCCGAGGCGGCGCTGGGCGGGCGGCGTGGTGCCGTGGTTGCGCTGGACCCGAACACCGGCGAGGTCCTGGCGATGGTCAGCCAGCCGAGCTTCGACCCGAACCTGTTCGTCACCGGCATCAGTTTCAGGGCCTATGCCGAGCTGCGCGATTCCATCGATCGGCCGTTGTTCAACCGCGTGCTGCGCGGGCTCTACCCGCCGGGTTCGACCATCAAGCCGGCCGTGGCGATTGCCGGGCTGGACTCCGGCGTGGTGACCGCATCGACCCGGGTCTACGATCCGGGCTACTACATGCTGCCCAACTACGACCACAAGTATCGCAACTGGAACCGCACCGGCGATGGCTACGTAGACCTGGAAACGGCGATCATGCGTTCCAACGACACCTATTTCTATGACCTGGCCCACAAGCTGGGGATCGACCGGTTGTCGTCCTACATGAACAAGTTCGGCATCGGTCAGAAAGTCTCCCTGGACATGTTCGAAGAATCCCCAGGCCTGATGCCCTCCCGCGAATGGAAACGGGCGACGCGCCGCCAGGCCTGGTTCCCCGGCGAAACCCTGATCCTCGGGATCGGCCAGGGCTACATGCAGGCGACGCCGCTGCAATTGGCCCAGGCCACGGCACTGGTGGCGAGCAAGGGCAAGTGGTATCGCCCGCACCTGGCCAAGACCATCGAAGGCGAGAAGCCGGTGGACCCGGACCCGATGCCGGACATCATCCTGCGCAACCCGTCGGACTGGCAGAAGGTCAACAACGGCATGCAACAGGTAATGCACGGCGCCCGGGGTACCGCGCGCAAGGCGGCCATCGGCTCGCCGTATCGGATTGCCGGCAAGAGCGGTACCGCCCAGGTGGTGGCGATCAAGCAGGGCGAGAAGTACGACCGCTCCAAGGTCCAGGAGCGCCATCGCGACCACGCCTTGTTCGTCGGTTTCGCACCGGCCGACAACCCGAAGATCGTCGTCTCGGTGATGGTCGAGAACGGTGAGTCCGGTTCCGGCGTCGCCGCCCCGGTGGTGCGCCAGGTCATGGACGCCTGGCTGCTGGACGAGCACGGTCAGCTCAAGCCCGAATTCGCAAGCCCCATCAGCGCGGAGGCTACGGCCCGTGAAGAATAATTTCGACCGCATCCTCTCCAGCGAAGATGTGATGCGCCGTCGCGCCACCTTGCTGCAGCGCATGCACATCGACGGGCCGTTGCTGATCCTGCTGCTGATATTGGCGGCCGGCAGCCTGTTCGTGTTGTATTCGGCCAGCGGCAAGAGCTGGGACCTGCTGGCCAAGCAGGCCACCTCGTTCGGCATCGGCCTGGTGTCGATGATCGTCATCGCCCAGCTCGAACCGCGTTTCATGGCGCGCTGGGTGCCGCTGGCCTATGTGGTGGGCGTGGGCTTGCTGGTGGTGGTGGACGTGATGGGCCACAACGCCATGGGCGCCACCCGCTGGATCAACATCCCCGGGGTGATCCGCTTCCAGCCCTCGGAATTCCTCAAGATCATCATGCCGGCGACCATCGCCTGGTACCTGTCCAAGCGCACCTTGCCGCCGCAGCTCAAGCACGTGTGCATCAGCCTGTTGCTGATCGGCATCCCGTTCATCCTCATCGTGCGCCAGCCGGACCTCGGCACCTCGCTGCTGATCCTGGCTGGCGGCGCCTTCGTGCTGTTCATGGGCGGGTTGCGCTGGCGCTGGATCCTCAGCGTGATCGCCATCGCCGTGCCGGTGTCGGTGGCGATGTGGTACTTCGTGATGCACGACTACCAGAAGCAGCGGATCCTGACGTTCCTCGATCCGGAGAGCGATCCGCTGGGCACCGGCTGGAACATCATCCAGTCCAAGGCCGCCATCGGTTCCGGCGGCGTGTTCGGCAAGGGTTGGCTGATGGGTACCCAGTCGCACCTGGACTTTCTGCCGGAAAGCCACACCGACTTCATCATCGCGGTGATGGGCGAGGAGTTCGGCCTGGTGGGTATCTGCGTGCTGCTGTTGATCTACCTGTTGTTGATCGGCCGGGGCCTGGTGATCACGGCCCAGGCGCAGACGCTGTTCGGCAAATTGCTCGCCGGCAGCCTGACCATGACGTTTTTTGTTTATGTTTTCGTCAACATCGGTATGGTCAGTGGCCTGCTGCCGGTCGTGGGGGTGCCGTTGCCATTCATTAGCTACGGAGGAACTTCGCTGGTGACACTACTGTCAGCGTTTGGGGTTTTGATGTCGATCCATACCCATCGCAAGTGGATCGCTCAGGTTTGAATAAGGTGAAGAGTTCAATGCAAGCAATGCGTGGCTGGTCGACGCGATATGCGCCGTGGGTCGGCCTGGTCGGCTTCCTGGGCTGTGCGCCGCATGCCGTGGCAGGCGAATATGAAGGCTCGCCGCAAGTGGCCGAGTTTGTCGGTGAAATGACCCGCGACTACGGTTTTGCCGGCGAACAGCTGATGGGGGTGTTCCGCGAGGCCGAGCGCAAGCAGTCGATTCTCGACGCGATCTCCCGGCCCGCCGAGCGCGTCAAGCAGTGGAGCGAATACCGGCCGATGTTCATCACCGAGGCGCGGATCGCCCGGGGCGTGGATTTCTGGCGCCAGCACGAGGCCGCGCTGGCCCGCGCCGAGCAGGAGTATGGCGTGCCGGCCCAGGTCATCGTGTCGATCATCGGCGTTGAAACCTTCTTTGGCCGCAATACCGGCAATTTCCGGGTGATCGACGCGCTGTCGACCCTGGGTTTCGATTACCCGCCCCGCGCCGAGTTCTTCCGCAAGGAACTGCGCGAGTTCCTGTTGCTGGCTCGCGAAGAACAAGTTGATCCAATGACCCTCAAGGGTTCCTACGCCGGGGCGATGGGCCTGCCGCAATTCATGCCGAGCAGTTTCCGTGCCTATGCGGTGGATTTCGACGGCGACGGCCACATCAATATCTGGACCAATCCGACGGATGCCATCGGCAGTGTTGCCAGCTATTTCAAGCGCCATGGCTGGGAGGCCGGCGAACCGGTGGTCAGCCGTGCCGATGTGCGTGGCGAGCAGGTGGACGAGGGCCTGACCGAGGGTATCGAGCCGACGAAAACCGTCGGGGAGTTGCGAGCGCTGGGCTGGTCGAGTCATGATGCGCTGCGTGATGACATGCCAGTCACCGCAATGCGCCTGGAAGGCGAGCAGGGCCCCGAATATTGGATGGGCCTGAAGAATTTCTACGCGATTACGCGTTATAACCGCAGCGTGATGTACGCCATGGCCGTATATCAACTGTCTGAAGAGCTGGTCAAAGCACGGGGCGTCAAATAATGCGGGCAATGCCTACCTATCAACCCCTGAAAGCCAGGCCCCTCAAGCTGGTGGCATTGGCTGCGCTGTCGCTGTTGGTCGTCAGTTGTTCGACCAGCCGCGCACCGACCCAGAAGAACAGCAACGTCGTGAAAGCCACGCCGGGCCTGGACATCAACCGGGCCCACAAGGACGGCGCGCCGTGGTGGGACGTGGATGTCTCGCGCATTCCCGACGCAACGCCGACCCTGCACACCGGCCCCTACAAGGCCAACCCGTATACGGTGCTGGGCAAGACCTATTTCCCAATGGCTGATTCCAAGCGCTATGTGGCCTCGGGCACGGCGTCCTGGTACGGCACCAAGTTCCATGGCCAGAACACCGCCAATGGCGAGGTCTACGACCTTTATGGCATGAGCGCTGCCCACAAGACCTTGCCGCTGCCCAGCTATGTGCGGGTGACCAACCTGGACAACAACAAGAGCGTGATCCTGCGGGTCAACGACCGTGGGCCGTTCTATTCCGACCGGATCATCGACTTGTCGTATGCGGCGGCGAAAAAGCTCGGTTACGCTGAAATCGGCACTGCTCGGGTCAAGGTCGAAGGCATCGATCCGCAGGAATGGTGGGCCCAGCGCGGCCGTCCGGCGCCTTTGATGCTCAACGAGCCGAAAGTGGCGCAAAATGCCGCGCCGACCGTGACGGCTTCCACCGGTACGGTCGAACAATGGACCCCACCGCCGCAGCAACATGCGGCGGCCGTGGTGCCCGTGCAGATCGACCCAAAAAAAAACGCTTCTGCAACAGCGTCTGGCCAGTATCTGCAAGTGGGCGCGTTCGCCAACCCGGACGCTGCCGAGCTGTTGAGGTCGAAGCTGAGCTCGATGGTCAGCGCGCCGGTGTTCATCAGCTCGATCGTGCGCAACCAGCAGACACTGCATCGGGTGCGCCTGGGGCCGATCGGTTCTCCGGGTGAGGTCCAGCAGGTGCAGAACAGTGTGCGCCTGGCCAATCTCGGTTCGCCGAGCCTGGTCACGGCTGAGTAGATTTGAAAGGCCCGCTTGCGGTTTGGGCGGGTCAGGTTGTTGGCTCCATGAATAACAAAAGCCCGGCAAGGGTTGTGAGTGAGCAACTTAAATACGCGGCGGCCCGTTAAGAGGCTGCCTGTTTAGTTCTGCCTTCGGGCAGTCCCATTAGCGATTTCGAGAGACGGATGAACATCACCACCTTTGCCAAACGCCTTTGCCTGCTAGTCCCGCTGCTTCTCTCTCCGGCCGCGTTCGCGGTTGAGATGATGCCTTCGCCTCCACAACTGGCGGCCAAGGCCTATGTCCTCATGGATGCCAGCAGCGGCAATGTGCTGGTGGAGAACAATGGTGACCAGCGCCTGCCACCGGCCAGCCTGACCAAGCTGATGACCGCCTACATCGCCACGCTGGAGATTCGTCGTGGCCAGATTGGCGAGAACGATCCGGTCACCGTCAGCGAGAATGCCTGGCGCACCGGCGGTTCGCGGATGTTCATCAAGGTCGGCTCGCAAGTGACCGTCAGCGACCTGCTGCACGGCATCATCATCCAGTCCGGCAACGACGCCAGCGTCGCCCTGGCCGAGCACATCGCCGGCAGCGAAGATGCGTTCGCCGACATGATGAACAAAACCGTGGCCGACCTGGGCATGACCAACAGCCACTTCATGAACCCGACCGGCCTGCCGAACCCTGAGCACTACTCGTCGGCTCACGACATGGCGGTGCTGGCCCGGGCAATCATCCACGAAGACCCGGCGCACTACGCCATCTACTCCCAGAAGGAGTTCTTCTGGAACGGCATCAAGCAACCTAACCGCAACCTGCTGCTGTGGCGCGACAAGACCGTCGATGGCCTGAAGACCGGTCACACCGACGAAGCGGGCTATTGCATGGTGTCTTCGGCCGTGCGCGACGGCATGCGCCTGATCGCCGTGGTCTTCGGCACCAGCAGCGAAGTGGCTCGTGCCGCTGAAACCCAGAAGCTGCTGACCTACGGTTTCCGTTTCTTCGAAACCCAGACCTTCTACCAGAAGGGCACCGAACTGGCCCAGGCCCAGGTCTGGAAAGGTTCCACCAACCAGATAAAGGCCGGCCTGGCCCAGGACCTGACCATGACCTTGCCTAAAGGCCAGCTCAAGAAGCTCGCCGCCAGCATGACCATGAATCCGCAACTGACCGCGCCGATCGCCAAGGGCGACGTCATCGGCAAGGTCGAAGTCAAACTGGAAGACAAGGTGGTGCACAGCGCCGACCTGATCGCGCTGGACGCGGTCGAGGAAGGTGGTATCTTCCGCCGCATGTGGGATAGCATCCGTCTATTCTTCTACGGCTTGTTCAACTGATTCCGAGTGTTGACCTGCATGGCCCCGTTCCTTTCCGGCGCGGGGCCATGTTCGTTACCACGCCTTGCGAGGCCGTTACGCCATGACAGACTCTGAAGTAAAGGCGCCAAAGATCGAATTTCCCTGCGCGGATTACCCGATCAAAGTAATCGGCGACACCGGTGTGGGCTTCAAGGACAAGATCGTCGCGATCCTTGAGAAACACGCCACCGTTGACCTCAAGACCCTGGCCGAGCGCCAGAGTACCAACGGCAAGTACACGACGATCCAGTTGCACATCATTGCCACCGGCCAGGAACAGCTCTACGACATCAACAGCGAGCTGCGAGCGACCGGTTTCGTGCACATGGTGTTGTGATGCCGGGCACGCTGGGCTTTCGCGAGCTGGGCACGATGGCTTACGAGCCGGTCTGGCATGCCATGCAGCGCTTCACCAATGAACGCGGTGACGCGGCGGCTGATGAAGTCTGGCTGGTCGAACACCCACCGGTGTTCACCCAGGGCCAGGCGGGCAAGGCCGAGCATCTATTGCTGCCGGGTGATATCCCGGTGGTGAAGGTCGACCGGGGCGGGCAGGTGACTTACCATGGTCCCGGCCAACTGGTGGCCTACCTGCTGCTGGATGTGCGCAAGCTGGGATTCGGCGTGCGCGAGCTGGTCACGCGCATGGAGACGTGCCTGATCGAGCTGCTCGCCAGCTACGGTGTGGCCGCGGCGGCCAAGCCCGATGCACCGGGCGTGTACGTCGACGGGGCGAAGATCGCCTCCCTTGGTCTGCGGATCCGCCATGGTTGTTCGTTCCACGGCCTGGCGTTGAACGTGGACATGAATCTTGAACCGTTCCGACGGATTAATCCCTGTGGCTACGCAGGGCTGGCGATGACCCAGCTGCGCGATCACACAGGATCGATTGAATTTGCCGAGGTAAGTGCCCGGCTGCGCGCGCAGCTCGTCAAACACCTCGACTATGCTGAGCAGACGACCCTCACGGGCGGAATCGACTGATATGACTACTGATGCAGTGCAAACCATGATCCCGACGCAGGACGTCACCGAGCGTCCGGCCCCGCGTGCCAAGGTAGAGGCCGGCGTCAAGCTGCGCGGCGCCGAGAAGGTTGCACGCATTCCGGTCAAGATCATCCCCACCACCGAACTGCCGAAGAAACCCGACTGGATCCGCGTGCGCATCCCGGTTTCCCCGGAAGTCGACCGCATCAAGGCGCTGCTGCGCAAGCACAAGCTGCACAGCGTCTGCGAAGAAGCCTCCTGCCCGAACCTGGGCGAATGCTTCTCCGGCGGTACCGCGACGTTCATGATCATGGGCGACATCTGCACCCGTCGCTGCCCATTCTGCGACGTCGGCCACGGTCGTCCGAAGCCATTGGACGTCAACGAGCCGGAAAGCCTGGCGATCGCCATTGCCGACCTGAAGCTCAAGTACGTGGTCATCACCTCGGTGGACCGCGACGACCTGCGTGACGGTGGTGCCCAGCACTTCGCCGACTGCATTCGCGAAATCCGCAAGCTGTCGCCGAACGTGCAGCTGGAAACCCTGGTGCCGGACTACCGCGGCCGCATGGACATCGCCCTGGAAATCACCGCTGCCGAGCCGCCAGATGTGTTCAACCACAACCTGGAAACCGTGCCACGCCTGTACAAGGCCGCGCGTCCGGGCTCGGACTACCAGTGGTCGTTGACCTTGCTGCAGCGCTTCAAGCAGATGATGCCGCATATTCCGACCAAGTCTGGCTTGATGCTGGGCCTGGGTGAGACCGATGAGGAAGTTATCGAGGTCATGAAGCGCATGCGTGAGCATGACATTGATATGTTGACTCTCGGCCAGTACCTGCAGCCTTCGCGTAGCCACTTGCCGGTGCAGCGTTTTGTACACCCGGATACCTTTGCCTGGTTTGCCGAGGAGGGATACAAGATGGGCTTCAAGAACGTGGCTTCGGGGCCGTTGGTGCGGTCTTCGTATCATGCTGATGAGCAGGCTAAGTTGGTCAAGGCTGAGTTGCTTGGGGGCTGATTTTTTAGGTGGGGTGTATATCCGTTTTTTGCGTAACGGCGGCTGATGGTTCCGCCCTTACGGCGGGTCACTTTTTTCAGACGCCAAAAAAGTAACCAAAAAGGCTTTGCCCCACCACTCGGTGCCTCGCCTAGGCTCGGCATGCCTGAACGAAGGCATCGCTCCGTGGGCCGCCGCGAAGGGCCATCCATGGCCCAGCGCGGCTAACCCGGCATCCATGCCGAGTTACCCACTGCGCAATACCTTCGTTCAGCCATCGTGGTTAACGGGGCGCTTCAGATCAAAAGCAAAAGCAAAAGCAAAAGCAAAAGCGAGGTGGCCTTAAGGGTCGACCTGGTTTCTGGTGGATTGCATATCTCCTATGGGAGCGAGCCTGCTCGCGAAGGCGGTGTGTCAGTTTGCGCTGATGTTGGGTGTACCGGCCTCTTCGCGAGCAAGCCCGCTCCCACCGGGTTTCGCGGTGAATGTGCATTGGATGCCTGCCGAAAATCCAATGTGGGAGCGGGCTTGCTCGCGAAAGCGGTGGCTCAGCTAAATAAATCCTGGCTGATGCCCTGCTCTGGCTCTTGCTCTTGCTCTTGCTCTTGCTTTGGATCTTGATCTTGATCTTGGCGCCCCGTTAAACCACGCTGGCCGAACGCAGGCATTGTGGAGTGGGCATCCCGGCATGGATGCCGGGATAGCCGCGCAGGGCCATGGATGGCCCATCGCGGCGGGCCCACGGAGCAATGCCGGAGTGAGGGCACACCGAGCCTAGGCGAGGTGCCGAGTGGTGGGGCAGAGCGTTTTTGGTTACTTTTTTGGCGTTTGAAAAAAGTGACCCGCTGTAAGAGCGGAACCACCAGCCGCCGTTACAAAAAAACGGATATACACACGATCAGACGATCAAAAACCCGGAAACCCCATGACCCCACACCACCCCGTCCCAGCACTCCCGCACGAAGGCCTGATCGCCGTGATCGCCCCCGCCGGCCCCGCACCCCTGGACACGGAAAAAGCCATCCAATGGATGCGTGCAAGGGGCCATGAACTGCGAATCTTCCCAGGCGTCTACGAAAAAGACGGCTACCTCGCCGGCCCCGACGAAATCCGCCTCAATGACCTCCACGCCGCCTTCGCCGACCCAGAAATCAACGCTATCATCTGCCTACGCGGCGGCTACGGCACCCCCCGGCTGCTGGATCGCATCGACTTCGACCTCATACGCCGCAACCCCAAGCCATTCGTAGGCTACAGCGACATCACCGCCCTGCACCTCGCCATCAGCCGCTACGCAGGCTTCGTCACCTTCCACGGCCCGCTGCTAAACGCCGACCTCCTGGGCGACAAGGAACCCCCAACCGTCACCTCGTTCTTCAGCCTGCTACGCGGTCAATTGAAGGCCGGCGACGTCCTGAGCCATCCCGCAGCGTACCCGCTGACCACCGTCGAGCCGGGCATCGCCCATGGACGTCTGCTGGGAGGCAACCTCTCGATGATCGCCGCGACCATGGGCACGCCTTACCAGATCGACGCCGAAGGTGTGATCCTGTTCATCGAAGACGTCAACGAACCCCTGTACCGCATCGATCGCCTGCTGACCCAATTGCGACTCGCGGGCACGCTGGCGAAGTTGCGCGGTGTATTGGTGGGGGACGTGGCCGGGGTGGATGTCGAAGCGTTGAACCGGTTGCTCAAGCAGACCTTCGCGCCGTTGCGCATCCCAGTGTTGTCTGGCTGGCGCAGCGGGCACTGCGATCCGAACCTGACCTTGCCCATGGGGGCGTTGGTGACGCTGGATGCGGGGGAGAAGAAGTTGATGTTGGAGCAGGATGTGGTGGTCAGTCTTTAGTTCTTTATTGCCTGATAGTCAGTCATCGCGAGCAAGCTCGCTCCCACAGGTTGACCGAGAACACCTGTGGGAGCGAGCTTGCTCGCGATGGCATCAGCCGCCAAATTCAACGGCTACGCAACGCCTCCAGCAACTGATGGGTCGGATACCCATCCGCCGGCCAGCCAAACGATTGCTGCGCACTGCGGATCGCCTTGCGGGTGTTGGCGCCGATGATGCCGTCGGGGTTGCCCGCGTCGTAGTTGTGCTTGCCGAGCAGCACCTGCAATTCGATACGTTCGCTGCGGCTCAGCGGCAGGTCTTCCTTGGGCCACTGACCGTAGACCAGGCCTCCACCGGTGAAGCGCTCCGACAACAGCCCAACCGCCAGCGCATAGGACGACGAATTGTTGTACTTGAGGATGGCGCGGAAGTTATCGAAGATCAGGAACGCCGGGCCACGATGGCCTGCCGGCAGGAGGAGGGACGCCGAGAGTTGCTTGTCATCCGGCGTTATCGACAGGCCACCATATTCTGAAACGCCCAGTCGCTCCCATTCAGCGACAGGCTTGCGGATCGTGCCATCGGCCAGCGTGTAGTCGAAGCCCTCGTTGAGCGAGACCTCGAATCCCCATCGTTGGCCACGCTGCCAGCCGGAGCTCTGCAGATAGTGCGCGGTCGACGCCAGGGCATCGGTTGAGCTGCCCCAGATGTCGCGGCGACCGTCGCCGTCAAAGTCCACTGCATGGGTGTTGTAGGTGGTCGGAATGAACTGGGTCTGGCCCATGGCCCCAGCCCAGGAACCGAGCATTTTTTCCGGTGTGATATCGCCCTGTTGCAGGATCTGCAGCGCGGCGATCAGTTGGGCATGGGCAAAGGCCGGACGCCGTCCCTCATAGGCCAGGGTTGCCAGGGAGTTGATGACGGACTTGGTGCCCTGGAACTGACCGAAGTTGCTCTCCATGCCCCACACCGCCACCAGCGCCGCGCGATCGACGCCATAACGCTGCTCGATGTTTTGCAGGACCTGGGCGTTCTGTTGGATCAGGCTCTTGCCTTTATTGACCCGCAGCGGCGACAGCGCGCCGTCGAGGTATTCCCACACGGGGCGGGTGAATTCCGGCTGGCTGCGATCGGCCTTGATGACGCTCATGTCCGGGCTGACACCGATGAACGCGCGATCGAACAGATCGCCGCGGATCCCGGCGGCCAGCGCCTCTCGGCGAAACCCGGCCTGCCATTCGGCGAAGGTCTGGGTCGGTACGATGTCCAGGTCGTCACTGGTCGGCATGACCGGCGGCACGATGGCGGGGGCGGTCACGGCGGGTGCGGGCTGCAGCGGTTGGGCGTCGGCGGCGGTAGGTTTTTCGGCGCAGGCGACAAGCAGGGCGACGCTTGTGGCAACAATCATTTGGCGCAGTGGCCAACGATGGGAAAGACAGAAGGGCATGCACGGGTCCAGAAATACAAATCAGGTGCCGACCTTAACATGCGAAAGGGGCGTAGGGCTTGTCTGGGTGTTTCAAGCCGCCAGAAAGCAAGAAGCCTCCCAGTTATCAGACTGGAAGGCTTCGCGGCGGTAGCTGCCTTTGCCCTTGGCGGGTCGTTCCTGGCGGCTGCGGAACAGGGGTTGGGCGACGATGGACTTGGCCTTGTTGGGGCCATGCCTGGATGGCTTTTTGCTCATGATCGGATCTCTCGTGGGGTGGTTTTGCGGGGGAAATCATGGGGCAGGACTGGGGTTTTGTCCAGTCCCTGCATCGATACAGAAAGTATCAGCTAACGAATACGCAATTGTGGCAAGGAATTGATTTGTGGCGAGGGGATTTATCCCCGTTGGGGTGCGCAGCAGCCCTAAAGCCAGACACCTGAGTGTGTCAGACGAATCGCATCCAGTTCTTTTGGGGCTGCTGCGCAGCCCAGCGGGGATAAATCCCCTCGCCACAGGTATTGCGATGCGCTTTCAAGGGAGGTTTATTCAGCTGGCAGTGGCAACCGCTGCCCCGCCATCAACAACGACAACCGACTGAGGCTCATCCACGGCGAGCCGGCTGCCTGGCCCTTGATCTGCGCATCGATGCGCTGGGCTTCCAGCAGCAGTTGTGCCCAGCGTGACGTCGAGTACCGCTGCAGGGCTTTGCTCATCAGCGGTTTGCGTTTATCCCACACAGGCGGACGGGCCTGGCTGAAGGCCTTGTCCAGGGGCACGCCCTGGCTGTATTGCAGCGACAGGTTGGCCAGCAGCCGCAGCTCCCGGGCCAGGGCCCAGAGGATCACGGGAGGTTCGACGCCTTCGCCCCGCAGGCCTTCGAGCATGCGCAAGGCATGGGCGGCTTCGCCGTTGAGAATCGCATCGGTCAGCCCGAAGACGTCGAAGCGGGCGCTGTCGGCCACGGCGGCCTGGACCGTTTCCACGGTGATCTGCCCGCCTTCGGCCATCAGCTTGAGCTTTTCAATTTCCTGGGCGGCGGCCAGCAGGTTGCCTTCGACCCGGGCGGCGATCAATTCCACCGCGTCCTGGCTGGCCGACAGCCCGGCCTGGGACAGACGCTGGCGGATCCAGCTTGGCAACTGGCTGACGTCCACCGGCCAGATCTGCACGAACTGGGTCTGCGGTCCTTCGACCAGGGCCTTGCCCCACTTGGTTTTCTGCGCACTGCCGTCGAGTTTCGGCAGGCTGATGAGCAGCACCGTGTCTTCGGCCGGGCGCGAGCAATATTCGATCAGCGCGGCGGCACCTTTGTCACCGGGCTTGCCGGAAGGCAGGCGCAGTTCCAGCAGGCGTTTCTCGGCAAACAGCGACATGCTTGCCCCGGCCTGCAACAACGTACCCCAGTCAAAACTGGCGTCGGCGGCGAACACCTGGCGTTCGTCGAAACCTTGCTGGCGAGCGGCGGAGCGGATGGCGTCGGCGGCTTCCTGGCACAGCAGCGGGTCATCGCCGCTGATGATATAGACCGGCGCGAGAGCGCCTTGCAGGTGTTTGCCGAGTTGCGCGGGAGCGAGCTTCATAAGGGTAGGCGAGCGGGGCGCCAAGGCGCCCCGCAAGGCTTATTGAGCTGGAATTTGCATCGGCGACTGTTGCGGGGTTTCCGCCTCAGCCTTGCGTGCCGCTTCCAGTGCGTCGGCTTCTGCCTTGGCCTTGGCGTCGGCGGTCTGCTGCAATTGCTCCAGCTGGGCGGGCGTCAGTTGCTGCAGGCGCAGCATCATGCGCTGAACCATGTCGCGGCGCATTTCTTCGCGTACTTCGCTGGATTCCTGATCGGAACCCACGATGTTGTTGCCGTCACGCAGATAGACTTTTTGCACCTGGAGCTTGTCGTCCATCAACACAAGGTCGTTCTGGCCGCGGATTTGATAGTTCAGCACGTTGTTCAGCTCATATTCGGCTGAACGACCGGCACCGGCATAGCTCAGGCTGCGCTGGTTTTGCTGCTCGCGGGTCAAGACCAGCTTGTACGGCGCACCGCTGTGGACCTTCACGCCGCTGTTTTCCAGCGCATCGCGCAATGCTTTTACTGTTTCGCCATAAGCATCGCGTGCGCTGAGGTCCAGCTCGGTGATGGCCAGGTCGGTGCTGCCGGTACCGCGCAGTTGGAAGCCGCAGGCACTCAGCAGGACCGCGAGGCCCATAACCAGCAGATTACGTTTGATCATCTTGTTGCTCCCCTTGAAACCCATGGGCCGAGCGTGCGGCCCCGCAGGTCATGTTCGGCGCCGGGCCCCTGGCCCGGTCGCCTGATCCAATTAGCTTGCGACGATATTGACCAGCTTGCCGGGCACGACGATCACTTTACGGATCGTCAGGCCATCGACAAAGCGCAGCACGTTCTCATTGGCACGCGCCGCGGCTTCGACTTCTTCGCGAGTGGCGGCGGCCGGCATTTCGATCTGGCCGCGCAGCTTGCCATTGACCTGGATGACCAGGGTCAGGCTGTCCTGCACCAGCGCGGTTTCGTCCACCAGCGGCCAACGGGCGTCGATCACCGGGTCGGCGTGACCCAGTTGATTCCACAACTCGTGGCTGATGTGCGGAGTGATCGGTGCCAGCAGCAGCGTCACCGCCTCCAGGCCTTCATGGATCAACGCGCGATCCTGCTCGGTGCCTTGGGCGGCTTTTTCCAGTACGTTCATCAGCGTCATCACCTGGGCGATGGCGGTGTTGAATTTGTGGTTCTGGCCGACGTCATGGCTGGCCTGCTTGATGGCCAGGTGGATCGCGCGGCGAACGGCTTTCTGCTCGTCGTTCAGGCTGGCCACGTCCAGTTTGCCCGGCAGGCCCTGGGTGACGTGGGCCTGGGCCAGGCGCCAGACGCGCTTGAGGAAGCGGTGCGAGCCCTCGACGCCCGAGTCGGACCACTCGGCGCTCATGTCTGGTGGCGAGGCGAACATCATGAACAGGCGGCAGGTGTCTGCGCCGAACTGGTCGATCATCGACTGTGGGTCGACGCCGTTGTTCTTCGACTTGGCCATTTTCTCGGTACCGCCGATTTCCACCGGCAGGCCGTCGGCGATCAGCTTGGCGCTGATGACCTTGGCCTTGCTGTCACGCTCGAGCTCGACGTCGCTCGGGTTGAACCACGTGTAGGCACCGTTGGCTTCGCGACGATAATAAGTCTCGGCGATCACCATGCCCTGGGTCAGCAGGTTCTTGAACGGCTCGTTGGAGCTCACCAGGCCTTCGTCGCGCATCAGCTTGTGGAAGAAGCGCGCGTACAGCAGGTGGAGAATCGCGTGTTCGATGCCGCCGATGTACTGGTCCACCGGCAACCAGTGGTCGGCCGCGGATTTTTCCACCAGGCCGCCTTCGAAGTGCGGCGAGGCGTAGCGCGCGTAGTACCACGAAGACTCCACGAAGGTGTCCATGGTGTCGGTTTCGCGCTTGGCCGGTGCACCGCATTTCGGGCAGTTGCACTCATAGAACTCGGGCATGCGCGCCAGGGGCGAACCGGCGCCGTCGGGTACGACGTCTTCCGGCAGGACCACCGGCAGTTGATCTTCCGGCACCGGTACGTCGCCGCAGGTGTCGCAATGCACGATCGGGATCGGGCAGCCCCAGTAGCGCTGGCGACTGATGCCCCAGTCACGCAGGCGGAACTGGGTGCGCGAGGCGCCGAGGTTCTTCTTGA
The DNA here is from genome assembly GCF_019141525.1 of Pseudomonas alvandae. Lineage (GTDB taxonomy): Bacteria > Pseudomonadota > Gammaproteobacteria > Pseudomonadales > Pseudomonadaceae > Aquipseudomonas > Aquipseudomonas alvandae. The sequence goes on along the minus strand of NZ_CP077080.1, from coordinate 5,680,193 downwards.
TGAGGGCCACTTCGATGGCATCGAACGCGCCGGCGAAATCCAGGCCGTTGAACTCACCGGAATTGATCAGCTCGCCGTGCTCACCGTAGGCGTCTTGCCAAGGTGCCGGGGTCTGGTCGCCGGCGCTGGTGCGCACGACCGGTTTGACCGGCAGGTTGTACTTGTGGGCGAACTCGAAATCGCGCTCGTCGTGGGCTGGCACGGCCATGACCGCGCCGTCGCCGTAGTGCATCAGCACGTAGTTGGCGACCCACACCGGCAGTTTCTCGCCGGTGAGCGGGTGCTCGACGAACAGTGAAGTCGGCAGGCCTTTCTTCTCCTGCGTGGCAACGTCGGCTTCGGCGACGCTGCCGCCCTTGCATTCGGCGATGAACGCCTGCAGCTCGGGGTTGTTCTGCGCTGCCAGGGTCGCCAGCGGATGCTCGGCGGCCACAGCGACATACGTCGCGCCCATCAGGGTGTCCGGACGGGTGGTGAAGACTTTCAGGGTGCCGGCTTCGCCAATGGAGGCGACGTCGTACGGGAACTGCACTTCCATGCCCCGGGACTTGCCGATCCAGTTGCGCTGCATGGTCTTGACCTGCTCGGGCCAGCCGGTCAGCTCGTCGAGGCTCTCCAGGAGTTCATCCGCGTACGCGGTGATCTTGAAGTAGTACATCGGGATCTCGCGCTTTTCGATCAGCGCGCCGGAGCGCCAGCCGCGGCCGTCGATCACTTGCTCGTTGGCCAGTACGGTCTGGTCCACCGGGTCCCAGTTCACGGTGCCGTTCTTGCGGTAGATCACGCCTTTTTCGAACAGGCGGGTGAACAGCCATTGTTCCCAGCGGTAGTAATCAGGCTTGCAGGTGGTGACTTCGCGGGACCAGTCCACCGCCAGGCCCAGGCTGCGCAGCTGGGACTTCATGTAGGCGATGTTTTCGTAGGTCCACTTGGCGGGGGCCACGTTGTTCTTCATCGCGGCGTTTTCCGCCGGCATGCCGAAGGCGTCCCAGCCCATGGGTTGCAGGACATTTTTGCCTTGCATGCGCTGGTAGCGGGAGATCACGTCGCCGATGGTGTAGTTGCGCACATGCCCCATGTGTAGCTTGCCGCTGGGGTAAGGGAACATCGACAGGCAGTAGTACGTCTCCTTGCCTGGCTGTTCACTGACTTCAAAGGACTTTTGCTCGTCCCAGAACGACTGGGCGGCGGCTTCGATTTCACGGGGCTGGTAGTGTTCGTGCATGGCTACTTTTGTACTGAATGGGGTGGCCCAATCCTCTTCGTTGCCATGCTGGACGCGGACGACGCCGAATGCGGCGTTCTCAATGCCCAGCCAAGCTGGAAGTGGAGTTACAGGAAGCGCCGTAGCATACATGACCGCGCTCTGCCGAGGGAAACCCTGATTGCTGCCGAACCATTGCCGAGCCTTGCAGACCTTCGCCGACGATCGGCGTTCAGGGCCGTTGGTCGCGGCGCGCTGCCGGTTTGCCCAGCGAAGCTAAGCTTCTCAATGGGGAGTGAGTCTTATCTTCAATGAGGTGAGGGATGGTTGAATCACAACGAAAAGTCGCTACACCTGAGTTATACGAAAAACTGATCGATCGTCTCGGGGTGGCCCTTGACGCTGCAAGAACCGCCGGTCGCTTGCGTGATGAACGCCCGGCAGAGCTGGAACTGCGCGGCTTGAGCCCCGCAGAGTTCGAACTGGTCAAGGCCTACCTTGAGCAGGTCGGGCACCAGGGACCTGCAAGCGGGGCCCAGGCAAACAAGCGTCTCGATGCGCCCCGTTCGGCCAAAGTTGTCTGGCTAAAGGACCGGACGCCCGACAAGGATGCTGTAAAGGTCCGGTCACTGCAGTTCAAGTAACGCCGGATTCACGCGTGTCGCTTTTTTTTGATTCGATGTTTTTGGAATCTGTTGTCGCTTTGCGTCAACCCACCTAGGCTTCGGGCATCTATGGAGATGCCCGATGCCGTTTCGCTATTTCATCAAACAACTTTTATTGCCGCCCGGCATTCTTCTACTGCTGTTGGCGCTTGCCTGGTGGTGGCGTCACTCCCGGCCGCGCCTGGCCCGGGTGTGTTTCGCCGCGGGGTTGGGGGGCTTCTGGCTATTGAGCCTGCCGGTGGTGGTGCAATGGAGTGCCAGGGCGTTGGAGCGCGAACCGCCGCTGCTGCGCAGCGAATGGGCGACCCTGGCCCAGCGCGCCGACGCCATTGTGGTGCTGGGTTCGGGGCGTGAGCGCGGCGACCTGGCGTGGGGCGCCGACCAGCCCACCGGTATCGGCCTGGAGCGCCAGCGTTATGCCGCGCGGCTGACCAAGGCGTCCGGTTTGCCGGTGCTGACTACCGGTGGCCTGCACTACGGCACTCCGCCCAGCGAAGCGAAGCTGATGGCCGACTCGATGCTCGACGACTTCGGCGTGACCGTGCGTTGGCAGGAGGAGCGCAGCCGCACGACATGGGAAAACGCTCAGATGAGCGCGCAGATTTTGCTGCCCGAAGGGGTGAAGCGCGTGGTGGTTGTGACCCAGGCCTGGCACATGCCACGCGCGGTCTGGAGTTTCGAACGGGCAGGTTTCGAGGTAATCCCGGCGCCGGTGGGCTTCCTGGGCCAGGATAACGCCCGGCCACTGGGCGGCTGGATGCCGGAATTCAAGTCGATCTGGCAGTCGGGGCAGCTGATGAATGAAGCGGTGGGACTGGTGGGGTATTGGTTGTTCTACCGCTGATTTATCAAGGTGAACGCTATTGTGGCGAGGGAGCTTGCTCCCGCTGGGGCGCGAAGCAGCCCCTAAAAAGCGGGCCTGCTGCGCAGTCCAGCGGGAGCAAGCTCCCTCGCCACAGGTTTTTCATCCACATGGGGAAGGAATCAAACGGTCTTGGCCATCCGTCCCGCCATCAGCGCCCAGCCCAGCAGCAACACGCACAAGATGATCAGCGGCCACGAGCGCCATTGCAGGTAAGGCGTCAGGTCGTGCATCGGCACCACGTCGCCATAGAGGATGCCGCGTTCGAATTGCGGGATGCTGGCGGTGATCTGGCCAAACGGGTTGATCAGGCCGGTGACGCCGTTGTTGGTGGCGCGAATCATCCAGCGACCCGCCTCCAGCGCACGCATCTGCGCCATCTGCAGGTGTTGCAACGGGCCGATCGAGGTGCCGAACCAGGTGTCGTTGCTGATGGTCAGCAACAAATCACTGCGCGCCGAAAGGCTGGCGGCGAATTCCGGGTAGACCACCTCATAGCAGATAAAGGGCGCGATCTGGTATCCCTTGGCCTGCAGCAACGGCTGGTCAGCCGGGCCACGGGCAAAATCCGACATGGGCAGGTCAAAAAACGCGATCAGCCCGCGCAGCAGGTCCTGCAGCGGCACGTACTCGCCGAAGGGCACGAGCTTTTGCTTGAGGTAAGTCCCGTCGCCTTCACCCGTTACGGTGATGCCATTGAAGTAGCGTTTTTCGTGGCGCACCAGTTGGCGAATCGGCACGCCGGTAATCAGCGCCGAGTGCCGCTCGGCGGCAAAACTGCCCATCATGTCCAGGTAGCCCTGGGCGGACTCCTTGAGCACGGGCACGGCGGTTTCCGGCCAGATCAGCAGGTCGACACGCTTGGAGGTGAAACTCATGTCGCGGTACAGCGCCAACTGGGCGTTGAGCTGTTCCGGGTCCCATTTCATGCTTTGTTCGATATTGCCCTGGATCGCGGCGACGCTCAGCGGATCGCCCGAAGGACTGGTCCAGGCATGCCCTTTAAGCGCCATGCCGGCGAGCCATGGGCCAACCAACAGCGCCACGCCCGCGACGATGAAGCCTTTGCGCCCGGACCGCACCAGCCGGGGCGCGTTGTACAGCAGCGCGGCGGTCAGGGCCAGGGTGAAGGAAATCAGCCACATCCCACCCAGCGGCGCGAGGCCGGCCAGTGGGCCGTCGAGCTGGCTGTAGCCGGAGTAAAGCCAGGGGAAACCGGTCAGGAACCAGCCGCGAAACGCCTCCTGGCCCAGCCACAGCGCGGCGAACGCCAGGGCATCGGCCAAGGGCGCTTCGCTGCGCCGCAGCCAACGTGCCCAGAGCCAGGCGGGCAGGGCAAAGAACCAGGCGATGGCGGCGATGAACAACAGCATCAGCAACCCGGCGAGCAACACCGAGGCGCCACCGAAGTTATGGATGCTGACATAGATCCAACTGGTGCCCGCGCCAAACAGGCCGAAACCGAAACACCAGCCACGTCCCAGCGCCTGGCGTGGCGAGAGCTCGCGCAAGCCCGCATAGAACAGCCCGACCGCCAGCAATGCCAGCGGCCAGATATTGAAGGGCGCCAGGGCCAGGGTGGTGATCGCGCCGGCCGCCACGGCCAGCAGGTTACCGGGCCAGCCGGGGCGGGTTATCCAGCGCATTTGAATCCTTAGCGGGTCTCGCAGGGTTTAACGGGCAATGGGTGACAGGCGCAGCAGATGAATCCGGCGGCTGTCGGCATTCAGGATGCGGAAGCGCCAGGAACCGATCTCGGTGGTTTCGTTGCGCTTGGGCAGGTGTCCGAAAGCACTCATCACCAGGCCGCCGACGGTGTCGAACTCATCGTCGGAAAATTCGCTGTCAAAAAACTCGTTGAAGCTATCGATCGGCGTCAGCGCCTTGATCAGGAAGTCGCCGCTGGGCAGTGGCTTGATGTAGCTGTCTTCCTCGACGTCATGCTCATCCTCGATGTCGCCGACGATCTGTTCGAGCACGTCTTCGATGGTGACCAGCCCAGCCACGCCGCCGTATTCGTCGATGACGATGGCCATGTGGTTGTGGTTGGCGCGGAATTCACGCAACAGAACGTTCAGGCGCTTGGACTCGGGCACGAAGGTGGCCGGACGCAGCAGGTCCTTGATGTTGAAGCTGTCGCCGTTCTCCTGGAGGATCAGCGGCAGCAGATCCTTGGCCAGCAGCACGCCCATGACATCGTCATGGCTTTCGCCGACGACCGGGTAGCGCGAGTGGGCGGAGTCGACCACGGCGGGCAGGAACTCGCGGGGTGTCTGGGTCGCCTTGATGCTGATCATCTGCGAGCGCGGGACCATGATGTCCCTCACTTGCAGGTCAGCGACCTGGATGGCGCCTTCGACGATGGCCAGCGCTTCGCTGTCCAGCAGTTTGTTCTGGTGCGCATCGCGCAGCAGCTCAAGCAGCTCCTGGCGGTTTTTCGGCTCATGGGCAAAAGCCTGGGTGAGCTTGCCCAGCCATGACTTATGCCCGTTGGTCGATCGATCTTCGCTCATAGCGATTACTCTGAATCCTTTGTCGTTACAGTTGATGTATCAATGTTCGTCGTCGGCGTAAGGGTCGGGATGCCCCAGTTCGGCAAGCAACGTCCGTTCCAGTCCTTCCATCTCCTCGGCTTCGTCATCTTCTATATGGTCGTAACCCAATAGATGCAAGCAGCCGTGAATGACCAGATGTGCCCAATGGGCTTCCGGGGACTTGCCTTGCTCGGCGGCTTCACGCTCCACCACCGGGACGCAGATCACCAGGTCGCCCAGCAATGGAATGTCGAGCAACTCGTCGGGAACGTCGGCGGGGAAGGACAGCACGTTGGTTGCGTAGTCTTTCTGTCGCCAGGTGCGGTTGAGTTCACGGCCTTCGGGTTCGTCCACCAGGCGAATGGTCAGCTCCGAATCGGCGCTGCGCTGGCGCAAGGCCAGCTCGCACCACTGGCGGAACTGGATTTCGCTGGGGGAGGCTTGTTTGCTGGCCACTTGCAGATCGAGTTCAAGCATTGCGGCCATTGCCTTTGCTGTCGGCCAACTCTTCCTCGGCGCGATGCTCGAAACGCTCGTAGGCTTCGACGATGCGCTGCACCAACGGATGGCGCACGACGTCCTTGGGCATGAAATGCGTGAAGCTGATGCCCGGCACGTCCTTGAGGACCTGGATCACGTGGTTCAGTCCGGACTTGGTGCCACGGGGCAGGTCGACCTGGGTGATGTCCCCGGTGATGACGGCGGTGGAGCCGAAGCCGATCCGCGTCAGGAACATCTTCATCTGTTCGACCGTGGTGTTCTGGCTTTCATCGAGGATGATGAAGCTGTTGTTCAGCGTGCGACCGCGCATGTAGGCCAGCGGCGCGACCTCGATGACCTGGCGCTCGATCAGCTTGGCGACGTATTCGAAACCGAGCATTTCGTACAGCGCGTCATAGAGCGGACGCAGGTATGGGTCGATTTTCTGGGCCAGGTCGCCGGGCAGGAAGCCGAGCTTTTCGCCCGCCTCGACAGCCGGACGCACCAGCAGGATGCGTCGTACCTGTTCGCGCTCCAGCGCATCGACGGCGCAGGCCACGGCCAGGTAGGTCTTGCCGGTACCGGCCGGGCCGATGCCGAAGTTGATGTCGTTGGCCAGGATTTCCTTCACGTAGCGCTGCTGATTCAAGCCGCGTGGGCGAATCATGCCTTTTTTCGTGCGCAGGGCCACCGCAGGTTCGGAAGGGGCGTGGTTGTCGAGTTCTTCGACCGCCGATTCCTGCAGGAACAGGTGGACCATGTCCGGAGACAGCTCGCTCGCCTTGGTTTCCCGATAGAGGCGGCGCAGCAAGTTTTCCGCGGAGGAGGTGTGCTTGGGTTCGCCGATCAGCTCGAACTGGTTCCCGCGGTTGCGGATCTCGATGGCCAGGCGCTGTTCGATCAAGCGCAGGTGCTCGTCGAATTGCCCGCACAGATTGGCGAAGCGGCGAGCCTCAAAGGGCTCGAGTATGAAACGATGAGGTTCGATGGGTGCGTTCAAGGTCGTTTTTAGCCGCCCAGGGGCAATTAAGGTGAAATCAAGGATAACGCCAGTAGGCTGGGTGCGAAAGCTCTTAAACGGGCGAATCTGATCACAGGGCTTGCCACGGCCACTGTGGGAGCGAGCTTGCTCGCGATGGCGGCCCCACATTCAACCTGAGTATTGGCTGTGATACCGCTATCGCGAGCAAGCTCGCTCCCACATGGGATTGTGTTGTTACTGGACCAGCGAACCACGCAGCGAGTGCGGTTGCGCGGCGTCGATGTGCACGTCGGCGAACTGGCCGATCAAGGCCGGCGTGTCGCAACGGAAGTTGACGATGCGGTTGTTCTCGGTGCGGCCCTGCAATTCACCCGGGTCTTTTTTCGAGTAATCGGTGACCAGGATCCGCTGGACCGAACCGACCATTTGTCGGCTGATCTCGAAACCCTGTTGGTTCAGGCGGTGCTGCAAGGCGTTGAGTCGTTCCTTTTTGACTTCTTCCGGGGTTTCGTCCGCGAGATCGGCCGCCGGGGTCCCGGGGCGTTGGCTGTAGACGAAAGAATAGGAGAAGTCGAAGCCCACGTCTTCGATCAGCTTCATGGTTTGCTGGAAGTCTTTCTCGGTTTCGCCGGGGAAACCGACGATAAAGTCCGAACTGATGCAGATGCCCGGCACTGCCGCACGCAATTTGCGCAGTTTGGATTTGTACTCCAGCGCTGTGTGGTTGCGCTTCATGGCGGCGAGGATCCGGTCGGAGCCCGATTGCACTGGCAGGTGCAGGTGCTTGACCAGCTCGGGGACCTCGGCGTGGGCCTGGATCAGGCTGTCGGAGAATTCCAGCGGATGGGACGTGGTGTAGCGGATTCGGTCGATACCGTCCACCGCCGCCACCACGCGGATCAGCTCGGCGAGATCCGCCAGGCGCCCGTCATGGGTCAGGCCGCGATAGCCATTGACGTTCTGCCCCAGCAAGGTCACTTCGCGCACGCCGTTTTCCGCCAGGTGGATGATCTCTGCGATCACGTCGTCGAACGGCCGGCTGACTTCTTCGCCGCGGGTATAGGGCACTACGCAGAACGTGCAGTACTTGCTGCAGCCCTCCATCACCGAGACATAGGCGCTGGGACCGTCGATACGCGGCTCGGGCAGGTGGTCGAATTTTTCGATCTCGGGGAACGAAACGTCGACTTGCGGCAATTTGGTTACGCGCGCGGCGTCGATCATTTCCGGCAGGCGGTGCAAGGTCTGCGGGCCGAAGACTACGTCCACGTACGGTGCACGATCGCGAATCGCCGCGCCTTCCTGGCTGGCCACGCAACCGCCCACGGCGATGACCATCTCCGGGTTGGCGAGCTTCAGTTCGCGCCAGCGGCCCAGTTGGGAGTACACCCGGTCCTGGGCACGTTCGCGGATCGAACAGGTGTTGAGCAGGATCACGTCCGCGTCTTCGGCGCGGGCGGTGACTTCCAGGGCCTGGTGTTCGCCCAGCAGATCGACCATGCGCGAGCTGTCGTACTCGTTCATCTGGCAACCGTGGGTTTCGATGTAAAGCTTCTTGGCCATGGACAGGTTCATCACGTGATTCAAAGAACCGCGCATTATAGGCAACAAGTCCCCGGGTTCCTACCGCTGTGCGAGCAGTGGCTATGCTATAGTTCGCGCCCTCATTTTTACCCGCCGATGTGTTTCGCCAGCCATGACCAAACGTGAAGCTCCAATCTACAAGGTGATTTTCCTCAACCAGGGCCAGGTGTTCGAAATGTACGCCAAGCAGATCTATCAAAGTGATCTGTGGGGTTTCCTGGAAGTCGAGGAATTCGTCTTTGGCGAGCGCACGCAAGTGGTCGTCGACCCGAGCGAAGAAAAGCTCAAGGCACAATTCGAAGGCGTGGTGCGCAGCTTCGTGCCAATGCATTCGATCGTGCGCATCGATGAGGTGGAGCGCCTCGGCACGCCAAAAATCAGCGAAGCCCGCGGCGCGGTCGGCAATGTGATGCCGTTTCCGATGCCGATGCCTGAGAAGTAGTTGCCAGCCAGTTAAGAGAAAAGAAGCCGAGCGCGGCTTTTGTGGCGAGGGGATTTATCCCCGCTGGGCTGCGAAGCGGCCCCAAAGCAGTCAACTCAATCAATCTTTAATACCGAGGTGTCAGGTCTTAGGGCCGCTTCGCGCCCCAGCGGGGATAAATCCCCTCGCCACAGGAGGCCGTGGTGGATTCAGGGCAGTGGCGAGAAAGGCGTGCGCCCATCGGCGTTCTGCAATTCCATCAGGTATTTGCGAAAGATCTGCCCCAGCACCTGGGTCGCCACTTCGAGTTCGTCGCGGGGCATCTGCTCGGCGACTTCATCAGCGGTGTCCAATGCCTCTTCAGCGCCGTTGACCGCCGCCATCTTCAAGACGATATAAGCCTGGACATTGTTGGCCGGCACGCCTTCACCATGGAAGAACATGCCACCCAGCTTGTATTGCGCCTGGGCATGGCCTTGCAGTGAGGCTTTTTCGAAGTAACCCAGGGCTTGCTTGAGGTCGCGGGGCGCGGCCTTTCCGTCGTAGTAGAACTCGCCCAACTCGTATTGCGCTTGCGCGTCGCCCGCGTCGGCCGCTTTTCGACAGGCGTCGAGTGCCGGTGCGAGATCTTGTGGCTGGGTGTTGAGCGTGCAACGGCCCATCGCCGGGATCAACAACGAGTTACCGCCTGCCTGTGCATTCGCGAGCAGGGGCTGAAGGAGCAACAGGCAGCCCAGGGCAAGGGTGCGGCCGGTGCGGTTCATGGGAATCGACTTACCTCTGAGGGGCGCGTGGACCCTCCGGGGGATCCAATAAGCGCGCATTATGAAATAAGCGGGGCCATCCTTACAAAGTCTTTACTCGTTTTTCTGCTGCGATGGAACGGCAGGGACGGCTTATGGGGCAAATATGTAGGAAAACAACGCGGGTTACATGGGCAATCGCTGACGCTGGTGTGAGCCAGCGTCAGTTATCCACAGGCTTATTTCAGCGCCGCGAAGGCGCGCTCGGCCGCGTCGAGTGTGATCTTCAACTCGGCGTCGCCATGGGCGATGGAGGTGAAGCCGGCTTCGAACGCGCTTGGTGCAAGGTAGACGCCACCTTCGAGCATCAGGTGGAAGAAGCGCTTGAAGCGGTCAGAGTCGCTGGCCATCACGTCGTCGAAGGTCACGATGTCATCGGCGCCACTGAAATACAGGCCGAACATGCCACCGGCCTGGGTGGTGACGAACGGAATGCCCGCCGCATCGGCACGTACCTGCAAGCCATCGAGCAGGCGTGTGGTGAAGTCGGTCAGTTCGGCATGAAAACCCGGGCGGCTGATCAGGCGCAGGGTGGTCAGGCCGGCAGCCATGGCCAGCGGGTTGCCCGACAGCGTGCCGGCCTGGTAGACCGGGCCCAGTGGCGCGATGCATTCCATGATCGCGCGCTTGCCACCGAAGCAGCCCACCGGCATGCCGCCGCCGATGATCTTGCCGAAGGTGCTCAAGTCCGGCGTCACACCGTAATGGGCCTGGGCGCCGCCGAGGGCGACGCGGAAACCGGTCATCACTTCATCGAAAATCAACACCACGCCATGCTGGTCGCACAGGCTGCGCAGGCCTTCGAGGAAACCCGGCGCCGGCGGCACGCAGTTCATGTTGCCGGCCACTGGCTCGACAATGATGCAGGCCACTTCCTGGCCGACTTCGCCGAGCATCTTCTCGACTTCTTCAAGATCGTTGAACGGCAACGTCAGGGTGTGTTTGGCGAACGCCGCCGGCACGCCCGCCGAGCTGGGCACGCCTTGGGTCAGCGCGCCGGAACCGGCCTTGACCAGCAGGCTGTCGGAATGGCCGTGGTAGCAGCCTTCGAACTTGATGATGCTGTCGCGACCGGTGTAGCCGCGGGCCAGGCGAATCGCGCTCATCGTCGCTTCGGTGCCGGAGCTGACCATGCGCACCATTTCCATCGACGGCACGATGGAGCAGACCAGGTCGGCCATTTCGGTTTCCATCGCCGTCGGCGCGCCGTAGGACAGGCCGTGTTCCAGCTGCTTGCGCACGGCATCCAGCACGTCAGGATGGCTGTGGCCGAGGATCATCGGACCCCACGAACCCACATAGTCGACGTAGCGCTTGTCGTCTTCGTCGGTGACGTATGCGCCTTCGGCATGCTTGAAGAACAGCGGGGTGCCGCCGACGCTCTTGAACGCACGAACGGGCGAGTTCACGCCGCCGGGGATGTGTTTCTGGGCGTTGGCAAACAGGGTTTCGGAACGGGACATGGTTGGGCTCTCGAAAACGGAAATGACTATTTGATGAGCAGCAGGTCGTTGAAGGCGCGGGCGCGGCGCGTCACTTCAGCGGTGCTGTCGGCGCCGAACAGGCCATGAACCACCGCGAGCAGATCGACCCCGTGGGCCACCAGCGGGGCGGCGTTTTCCAGGGTGATGCCGCCGATCGCGCAAATCGGTACATGCAATTTGATGCGGGCCTGTTCGAGCAGTTCAAGGTTTGCGCTGGGCGCGCCGGGCTTGGTGCTGGAGTTGAAGAAGCGCCCGAATGCGACATAGCTGGCGCCTTCGTTGACGGCCTGTTCGGCCAATTCCAGGCTGGCGTGGCAGGTGGAGCCGACGATTGCCTTGTGGCCCAGCAACGCCCGCACCGGTGCCAACGGGCCATCGGTCTGGCCCAGGTGGACGCCGACGCCGAGGCGCGCGGCCAGTTCGGCGTCATCGTTGATGATCAGTTGGGTCTTGTAGCGCTCGCACAGGTTGCGCAGGGCTTCGGCTTCCCGCAGGCGCCGGGCCTCGTCGCTGCTTTTGTCGCGGTATTGCAGCAACGTCACGCCGCCTTCCAGCGCCGCTTCGACATAAGCGAGGAATTTGCCGGCCAGCAACTGGCTATCGGTGACGGCATAAAGGCCACGTAATTTCATTCCAAGGCTCCTGTGCTACGAGCAGAAATCCAGCGGCAGGCGACGCGGTACGAACTGGCCTTTGCCCAGTTGCTCGGCGTCGCGCAGGGTGCGCCAGGTGTAGTCCAGCGCTGTCTTGACCGCGCTGGCGAGCTGTTCGCCCTGGGCCAGCCTGCCGGCAATGGCGCTGGCGAGGGTGCAACCGGAACCGTGATAACTGCCAGGCAAGCGCTGGCAGGTGAACGTTTCGCGGCGTCCGTCGCGGCTGTACAGGCGATTATGGACTTCATGCTCGTCGCCGTGACCGCCGGTGATCAGCAGGTGCTTGACGAAGGGCAGCAGTTTTTCGGCGCATTCATCGGCGCTGCCTTCTGGCAGTTCGGCGAGGATGCGCGCTTCAGGCAGGTTGGGCGTGGCGATGATCGCCAACGGCAGCAGGCGCTCGCGCATGGCGTAGCCGACTTCATCCTTGCCCAGCCGTCCACCGCCACCGGCGCGCAGCACCGGGTCGCAGACCATCGGCAGATGGGGGTGCGCCTGGAGCAGCTCGACCACCGTGTCGACCATTTCCAGCGAGCCGAGCATCCCCAGCTTGACCGCCGCCACGGGCGAATCGTTGAGCACGGCATTGGCTTGCGCCAGCACCCACTCGCGATCGAGTACGCGGAAATCGCTGACGTTGACAGTGTCTTGCACGGTCAACGCGGTAACCGCCGGGGCGGCATGACAGCCCTGGGCGAGCAGGGCTTCGATATCTGCCTGCAAGCCGGCGCCACCACTGGGGTCGTGGCCGGAGAGACAGAGGACAACGGGGCGAGAGCTGTAGATATTCATGGTGCGCGAGCTTATCACCAAACCCCACCGATCGGCGCGCACCTCTGTTGATGCAAGTCGTCTGTGGCGAGGGGATTTATCTGTGGCGAGGGGATTTATCCCCGTTGGGGTGCGAAGCGCCCCCATTCAAACTGCCTGGTATACCGCGGCGACAGTTATTGGGGCTGCTGTGCAGCCCAGCGGGGATAAATCCCCTCGCCACAATAGAACTCCGCGCCGACGAAATTGTGACCTGACCAAAGCAACAGCTCTATCTCAATGCTTGGCGCTGAGACGCCCGTCCTAGAGCCTTTTGTCGGAAAAATTTCCATGGTGCAAATTGGCCATCAACGGCTATGCTAGGGATGGATCCAACCAATAACAGGTAATGCCGGTGTTACGTCTACTCAGGGAATGGGGGGCTTCCTGACTCAACCGGACAGGCCACGCTGGGGCTTAAATGCGCTATTTGCTGATGTTGCTGTTGTGCTTGTCCCCCTTGGCAAGCGCCCTCGAATTCGATGAATTTACCCAGAGCCTGCCCTTGGGCAACGCCCTGCAAGTCTTTGAAGACGCCAGCGGCACGGCTTCCATCGATGACGTCCTGGCCCAGGCTGCGGCCGGTCGCTTCAAACCCCATGACAAAGCCACGTTGAACGCCGGTTATTCACGCTCGGCGTTCTGGCTGAAAATCGACTTGCACTATCGTCCGGGCAATCCCGGCGCCCAGCGGACCTGGCTGTTGGAGCTGGCATATCCACCGTTGGATCACCTGGACCTGTATCTGGCCGATGGCACCGGAGCGTATCGCCTGGTCCGCCAGACGGGCGACGCGTTGCCGTTCGCCCGTCGCGAGATTCGCCAGAACAATTACCTGTTCAGCCTGGACTTCCAGCCCGATCAACGTCAGACCGTCTACCTGCGGCTGCAAAGCGAGGGCTCGATCCAGGCGCCACTGACGCTGTGGTCGAGCACCGCTTATCTGGAACAACAGCCGTTGCGCCTGTATGTGCTGGGGATCATTTATGGCGTGTTGCTGGGCATGCTGGTCTACAACCTGTTCATTTACCTGAGCGTGCGCGACACCAGCTACCTGTATTACATCTTCTACATTGCCTCGTTCGGCCTGTATCAATTGTCGGTCAATGGCGCGGCGGTCGAATATTTCTGGCCGGACAATCCCTGGTGGGCCAACGCCGCGACGCCGTTCTTCATCGGCTGCGCGGGCCTGTTCGGCAGCCAGTTCGCCCGCAGCTTCCTGCAGACCGCGCAACACAGCCGCTGGCTCGACCGGTTGCTGCTGGCGCTGATTGCCTACGGCGCGGTGGTGGTGGGCTTGTCATTGATGACCAGCTACGCCCTGGCGTTGCGCCTGGCAACCGCATTGGCGCTGGTGTTCACCGTGGTGATTTTCGCCGCCGGGCTGTTCGCCTGGTGGCGTGGCCTGCGCGTCGCGCGTTATTTCATCATCGCCTGGTCGGCGTTCCTGCTGGGCGGCATCGTCAACACAATGATGGTGCTCGGTTATCTGCCGAACATCTTCCTGACCATGTACGCCAGCCAGATTGGCTCGGCCATCGAGGTGGCGCTGTTGTCCCTCGCCCTGGCCGACCGCATCAACGCCATGCGCGAGCAGCAGGCCCAGACGCTGTTCGATGCCGGGCAGAAATTGGAAGTGCTCAACCAGCAACTGGCCCAGGGCAATAAACTCAAGGATGAATTCCTCGCCACCTTGACCCATGAGTTGCGCACGCCGATGAACGGCGTGATCGGCTCGCTGGAGTTGATGGAAACCGTCGAAATGGACGAGGAGTTGACCCAGTACCAACAGACCGCCGCCGGTTCGGCGCGGGACATGATGCGCATGGTCAACGGCATCCTTACGCTCACCGAGTTGCAGGCCGGCAAACTCAAGGTCTACCCGGCGCCGTTCAGCCTGCGCGGTGTGATTGACGCGTTGCAGGTGCAGTTCGGTGCCAACGCGGCGGCCAAGGGCCTGGATTTCAAGGTCGACATAAACCCCGGCCTGGCAGACCGGCTGTTGGGTGACAGCGGCAAACTGGCCCAGTGCCTGGAATGCCTTCTGGACAACGCCATCAAGTTCACCCGCTCAGGGGGCGTCGCGTTGCGGGTCAGCGGGCGTCCGTCGGAGCTCGATCGCCTGGTGTTGTCCTTCGCCGTGATCGACACCGGCATCGGTTTTACCGACCTTGGCGAAGCAACTTTGTACCAGCGCTTTTTCCAGCTCGACGGTTCGATGACCCGCGAATACGGCGGCCTCGGTGTGGGCCTGGCGATCTGCCGCCAACTGGTCGAATTGCTCGGCGGGCGGCTGACCCACACCTCCGAGCCGGGGCGCGGCAGCCGTTTCCAGCTGGACGTGGCGTTCGACATCGCGTTGCCGGCGGGTGTCCCGAGCCCTTTTTCATTCAACGGGCGCCGGGATTCGCGCGAGCCCCAGGATTGCACAGTGCTGTTGGCGGATGACAACAACATCGATCAGTTGGTCATGCGCGGCATGCTGCTCAAGCTGGGCTACCGGGTGCGTACCGTCGACAGTGGTCGGGCTGCCTTGGATGTGCTGCAGGTCGAAAGTTTTGACGCAGTGCTCCTCGATTGCCAGTCATCGCCCCAGGATGGCGTGTCAGTCGGCTGCCAGATTCGGGCGCTGGCCGGTTGCGAGGATTTGCCCGTGCTGGTAGCCAGTCCGCGTCATGATGCAGCTTGCTGCCCTTCGGGAGCCTTGATCGACTATCTGGGCAAACCGGTGAAATTCGAGGTCTTGCAAGCCGTTTTGCAGCGGCGAGTACTTTGTCCGAAACAGGGTGAAAGCGCCGATATTTAGGCGGGTATGCCACTTTGATCGATCAGGAGGCGATGCTTAACTGAATCCCTGCTGGCCGGCCAAGGAGCCCCGTCATGAACCTGCACCAGTTCGCCGAAACCCACGACGTCACCAATCAGCCGCCGTCCCTGGACGGTGCCAACCTGTATCGCATCGACCTGCCGCTGCAACAGTGGTCGCAGCGTTTCGGCGCCGGTTGGGCGCAGGCGCGGATCGATGCCTACGGTGCGCTGGCGGGTGGGCCGCTGATGGAGGCCGGGTTCCTGGCCAACCAGAACAAACCGGTGTTTTCCAGTCATGACCGCTACGGCCATCGCATTGACCTGGTGGAGTTTCATCCCGCGTATCACCAGTTGATGCGCACCGCCATCGAGCATGGCCTGCCCAGCCTGCCGTGGGCTCATCCGCAACCCGGCGCCCATGTCGCCCGCGCTTCCATGACTTACCTGCACAGCCAGGCCGAAGCCGGCACTGGTTGTCCCTTGACCATGACCTTCGCCAGCGTGCCGGCGCTGCGCCTGCAGCCGGACCTGGCCGAGCGCTGGGTGCCGAAGGTGCTCGCCACCGAATACGACCCGCGTAACGTCGGCATGGCCCACAAGGCCGGCGTCACGCTGGGCATGGCGATGACCGAAAAACAGGGTGGCACCGACGTGCGGGCCAATACCACCAAGGCTTTTCCAGTGGGTGCCAGCGGGCCGGGGCAGGCCTATGAACTGGTCGGCCATAAATGGTTCTGCTCGGCACCGATGTGCGATGCGTTCCTGACCCTGGCCCAGACCGACAAGGGCCTGACCTGTTTCCTGCTGCCGCGCCATCGCCCGGACGACACGCGCAATCAGTTCTACATCCAGCGGCTGAAAAACAAGCTGGGCAATTGTTCCAATGCGTCCAGCGAAGTGGAGTTCCGCGGAGCCCTGGCCTGGATGGTCGGGGAAGAGGGCCGGGGCGTGCCGACAATCATCGAGATGGTCGCCATGACCCGCTTCGATTGCATGGTCGGTTCCAGCGCCCTGATGCGCCAGGCGCTGACCCAGGCCAGTCACCACTGCGCGCACCGCAAGGTCGGTGGCAAAGTCTTGAGCGAACAGCCACTGATGCAGAACGTGCTCGCCGACCTGGCGCTGGAAAGCGAATCTGCATTGGCCCTGAGCCTGCGCATGGGCCGGGCGCTGGATCATCTGGACGACGAGCACGAAGCCAAGTTCGCCCGACTGGTGACGGCGGTGGGCAAGTACTGGATCTGCAAGCGTGCCCCCGCAATGATCAACGAAGCCGCCGAATGCATGGGCGGCGCCGGCTACGTCGAAGACAGCATCCTGCCGCGCCTGTATCGGGAGGCACCGGTCAACTCGACGTGGGAAGGTTCAGGCAACGTGCAATGCCTCGATGTATTGCGCGCCTTGTCCAAGGAGCCAGGCGTGCTGGAAGTGCTGTTCAACGAACTGGGCGACGGTCATGGGGACAAGCGCCTGGCCACCCATATCGACCAATTGCACGCGGCGCTCAAGGACACCGACGACATCCAGTACCGCGCCCGGCAATTGACCGAAGACATCGCCGTAGGCCTGCAAGCGAGGTTGCTGCTCGAGGCGGGCAACAGCGAAGTCAGCGATGCCTTTATTGCCAGTCGCCTTGGATCCGGCGCCAGGGTCTACGGCGCATTGCCCCGTGGCTTGAATGTAGAGGCGATCATTGCGCGCTCGAGTCCGCAGGGTTTCTAAGAAGGTTCAGGTCGGCACATGCCCTGTGGGAGCGGGCTTGCTCGCGAAGGCGTCGGTACATTCAACCTGTGTGTTGTCTGACACACTGCTTTCGCGAGCAGGCTCGCTCCCACAAGAGGCTCCGCGAAAGATCAACCAATACGCCACTGTTCCCGTCGGACCACGATGCAGGCAAGATGAAGGCCTGCAAGTCAGAACACAGGAAGCTGATCGTGACCGAAGCGTTTATTGTCGTTCAAACCGCCGAACAAGCCGTGGATCGTCTCGCGGCCCTGCATGAGCGTGCGACCACCGCGCTGAACCAGGCGCTCAAGCGCTACCTCAAGGACCGCATCGAGCCGGATGCCGAGCAACGGGCCTTGTTTCGCTACCCGGCCCTGCGCCTGACCTACCATTGCCACGGCGAAGTCCCGCAAACCACCCGCGCCTACGCCAAGGTCCAGTTGCCGGGCACTTACAGTGTCACCGTCACTCATCCATCCGCGTTCCGCAAATACCTGCTGGAACAGCTCGTGCCGTTGATGCACGACTTCACCGTCACGGTCGAGGTGGGCGTCAGCGAGCAGAACATTCCTTACCCGTACGTGGTTGAGCAGGGCGATGAGCTCGCTGGCTCCGGTGTCACCGCCGCCGTGCTGGCGCGGGTGTTCCCGAGCACCGACTTGTCGGCCGCCACCGATGGCATCGCCGATGGCCTCTACGATTGGGAAAACACCGACCCGTTGCCCCTGGCGCTGTTCGACGCCGCCCGGGTGGATTTCTCCCTGCGCCGGTTGGTGCACTACACCGGCAGCGACTGGCGCCATGTGCAGCCGTGGATCCTGCTGACCAACTACCACCGCTATGTCGACCAATTCATCGTCCATGGCCTTGAGCAATTGCGCAGCGACCCGCGTTTCGTGCGCATGGTCTTGCCGGGCAACGTGATCATCGACAAGAACATGGACCACGGCGAAGCCTCGGCCATCGCCGCCGGCGTGGTCTGGCACCGCTACCAGATGCCGGCCTATCACTTGCAGGCCAGCGATGGCCACGGCGTGACCCTGGTGAACATCGGCGTCGGCCCGTCCAACGCCAAGAACATCACCGACCACCTGGCCGTGCTGCGCCCGCATTGCTGGCTGATGATTGGCCACTGCGGCGGCCTGCGGCAGTCCCAGACCATCGGCGATTACGTGCTGGCCCACGCCTACATGCGCCGCGATGGGATTCTCGACCGGGTGGTGCCGCCGAACATCCCGATCCCGGCCCTGGCCGAAGTGCAACTGGCGCTTCAGCAAGCGGCGGCGAACGTCACTGGCGAGAAAGGCGACGAGTTGAAAAAGCGCCTGCGCACCGGCACCGTGCTGACCTACGACGACCGCAACTGGGAGCTGCGCTGGGCCCAGGAACGCCCGTTGATCAACCTGTCCCGCGCGGTGGCGGTGGACATGGAAAGCGGCACCATTGCCGCCCAGGGTTATCGTCTGCGGGTGCCTTATGGCACGTTGCTGTGCGTTTCGGACAAGCCGCTGCACAGCGAGATCAAGCTGCCGGGTTCGGCCAACGCTTTTTATGAGCGGGCGGTCAACCAGCACCTGAAGATCGGGATCGCGGCGGTGGACCTGCTGCGCACCGAGCTCAATTCGTTGCACTCGCGCAAGCTGCGCAGCTTCGACGAGCCGCCGTTCCGCTGATCGGATGGTGGTCATTTAACGGTCGGGCCACTAGCATGGTCGGCCCTGACCGTTAGATGTTGTCGCTGCCATGCCTCGTCCTCCACGTCCCGTTTCCCGCCGCCCTGGCGCGAAGCCTCCAGCCTCCGCCCCGCGCCGTGTGGCCAAGGCGCCTCCGGCCGAGCCGAAACTGATCCTGTTCAACAAACCCTTTGATGTGCTGACGCAATTCAGCGACGGCGAAGGGCGGGCGACGCTCAAGGATTTCATCGACGTGCCCGGCATCTACCCGGCCGGTCGCCTCGACCGCGACAGCGAAGGGCTGCTGTTGCTCACCAACGATGGGCAGTTGCAGGCGCGCATCGCCGATCCCAAGCACAAGCTGGCCAAGACGTACTGGGTGCAAGTCGAGGGGGAGCCGAGCGACGAACAGCTGCAGCGCCTGCGCGATGGCGTGGAATTGAACGATGGCATGACGCTGCCTGCCGAGGCCCATCAACTGGACGAACCGCAATTGTGGCCGCGCAACCCGCCGGTGCGCTTTCGCAAAAGCGTGCCGACGAGCTGGCTGGAGCTGGTCATACGTGAAGGACGCAACCGCCAGGTACGACGCATGACCGCCGCGGTAGGCTTGCCGACCTTGCGCCTGGTGCGGGTCAGGATCGGTGACTGGACGCTCGAAGGGCTCGACCAGGGCCAGTGGAAGGAAGTGCCGGCGCGCTTATAACGCGCCGGACTCGATCAGGCCGATCACCACGCTCTTGATGACGAATGCCGCGACGCCGAGGCCCAGCACGAAAAACAGGATGAACGAGCCAAAGCGCCCGGCCTTGGACTTCTTCGCCAGGTCCCAGACGATGAAACCCATGAAAATGATCAGGATGCTGACCAGGCCGGTCATCATCCACTCTTCGAAAACAGCAGGATCCATCGGGGCACTCCAGCGTGGGCGGGATTGAAAAGGCGCGGCGAGTATAAGGCATGGGGGCGGGGCGCAGGATTGGGCTGCGGCGGTGTGTCGCAGCTGTTCATCTGAACTCGGACTCAGCAGCGCTTGAATTGACTGTGGGAGCGGGCTTGCTCGCGAAAGCGGTCTGTCAATCAGCAAAAATGTTGAATGTGCCGTCGTCTTCGCGAGCAAGCCCGCTCCCACAGTAGATGGGCATGAAAGCGGTTAGCTACGCAGATGCGTCAACGGTAATTCAGTGCTGTTTAGCACCTGATTCAACACAAAACTCGAGCGCACGCTGGTGACCCCTTCGATTCGGGTCAGGTGCCCCAGCAACAGTTTCTGGTAATGGTCCATGTCCGGCACCACCACCTTGAGCTGGTAGTCCGCGTCGATGCCGGTCACCAGGCTGCACTCCAGTACTTGCGGCAGGCTGCGGATCGCGGCTTCGAAGGTCTCGAAGCGATCGGGGGTATGGCGGTCCATGCCGATCAGCACGTAGGCCGTCAGGCTCAGGCCCAGCATCTTGCGGTCGAGCAGGGCGACCTGGCGGGTGATGTAGCCGTCGTCCTCCAGTTGCTTGACTCGCCGCGAGCACGGGGAGGGCGACAAGCCGATGCGCTCGGCCAATTCCTGGTTGGAGATACGCGCGTCGCGCTGCAATTCCGCCAGAATGCTCAGGTCGTAACGGTCGAGTTTGCTCATCGAGCGGGCCTTTATTCGGTTAATTGCGGAAGATTATCCATCCAAGGGTAAAAATTGCGCAAGTGGTGTTTATTCAAGCAATCTTCGCAATCCCCTGCCGGCGCCCTGGGCCTATGCTTACCACCAAGATCACTGCTCGGACAAACAGTCCAGTGCAGCCCGCCCAATCCGGCCGGCTGCGGTCGCAGTACCCACCGGTACTGGCAGACCCCCGAGCTGCACACTGTCCAGAAGACGGCGTGAGGTGAGCCGACGTCATAAGCGTCGCGCACGGACGAAGTTCTCAAGGGGAGGCCGACGGGCCTCCCTTTTTTATGCCTGCGAAATAAACCCCGCGCCTGATAACCTGTCGCAGAACCGGCCTGGGCTTTTCCAGTCTTACCTTCAGGCCCCGAACCGTTGTGAGGAATTTCATGAAGTCGCGCATCTGGCGTTTGGCAGGTGTTGGTCTGTTGTGGGCAAGTGTCAGTGCGCAGGGAGTGGCCGACGATCAGCAAAACCGTGGCGGCCCCGACGGTGGTCACGGCCAGGACGGGCGAGGCGGCAACGGCCAGGGTTATTCAGGCCAACCCAGGCAGCAAAACAACGAGATCATCCGGGGCGACAACAGCCGACAGTTCGAGGTCAAGCCGCAATACCAGGGCGGGCAACACTACGAACGGCCGCCGCAGGACCCCAACGTCCAAGGTCGCCCGCCGCAGCAGCCACCGGGCAATCATTTGCCGATCCAGGGGCGGCCCGACAGCGTGACCCAGACCCGTGAACCGCAACCGGGGTACTACCGCGATATTCCGCGCCGCAACGACGGCTATCCGAACGGCGGGCCTCGTCCTGGTCATGAGGGGCGTCCCGAGCAACATTGGCCCGGTCGGCCGGACGGGCATGGCAATGGCTGGGGCCCGGGGCCGCAGTATCGGCCTGGGTATGTGATCGATCGTTTCCCGGATCGCAACTACCGCGTGCCTTATCGCGGCCAGGATTATTTCTATTCCGGTGGCTACTGGTATCGCCCGCAAGGCCCGCGTTATGTCGTGGTCCAGCCGCCACGGGGGATTCGCACGCGCTATCTGCCGGACTATGCCCGTGAGGTCTGGATCGGCAGTTCGCTGTTCTTCCTCGCCGCCGGCGCGTATTACATCTACGAAGCCAATACCCGGGATTACGTCGTGGTCGAGGCGCCGGCCGCCAACCCGCAGCCACAACCCCAGGGCAACAGTTTTGACGTGGTGGCTTACCCGGCCAACGGCCAGTCTCCCGAGCAGGTCAACCAGGACGGCTACGATTGCTATCGCTGGGCGGTGCAGCAGAGTGGTTTCGATCCGCGCAACTACACCTACCCACCGGCGCCGGAGGTGGTGCAGACCTATCGCCAGGCCGAGGGGAGTTGCTTGAGTAGCCGTGGGTATCAAGTGACGTACTGAGTTCTGATGGAGCCGGTATTGCTCTTGTGGCGAGGGAGCTTGCTCCCGCTGGCCTGCGCAGCAGGCCCTGTATTTTACGGTCGCTGCGCAACCGAGCGGGAGCAAGCTCCCTCGCCACGGGGCCCGGTGCTCGGCATCAAGCGCTGGTGGGCTTCACCACTTCCAGCGGATCGGCATGCACCAGCACTTCGGCCTTCGGATACGCGCGGTGAATCGCGTCGGCGGCCTGGTCGCTGATGCCGTGGGCGACTGACAAGGTCAGTTCCCCCGGCAATTCCAAGTGCAACTGCACGAACCAATGGTTGCCGGAGATCCGCGTGCGCAGGTCATGGGCACCGACCACGCCGGGTACGGCGCATGCCAGTTCCAGCATGTGCTGGCTGACGTCCGGTGGCAGTTCTTCATCCATCAGCACCGCGAAGCTTTCCCGGGCGATCTGCACCGCGCTCCACAGAATATAGAGGGCGATCCCCAGGCCGAACCAGGCGTCGAGTTGATACCAACCGAACCCGGCCAGGACCAGCGCGACCAGGATGCTGCCGTTGAGCAACAAGTCCGAACGGTAATGCAGCGAATCGGCGCGCACCGCGTTGGAGCCGGTGGCGCGCACGACCCGATGCTGCAACGCCAGCAGCGCCAAGGTGAGCACCAGGGAAAACACGATCACGCCGACGCTCAGCCAAGGCGCTTCCACGGGCAACGGGTTTTTCAGCCGCTCGAAGGCCTGCAAGGCAATCAGCACCGCACTGCCGCCGATAAACAGCGCCTGGGCCATGCCCGCCAAGGACTCAGCCTTGCCATGCCCGTAGCGGTGATCGTCGTCGGCAGGGCGCAGCGCGTAATGCACCGCCAGCAGATTGAGCAACGAAGTGACGCCGTCCAGCGCCGAGTCGGTCAGGCCGGCGAGCATGCTCACCGAACCGCTCAACCACCAGGCCAGCGCCTTGGCGGCGACAAGGATAAGCGCCACGGCCACCGACGCCCGGGTGGCCAGGCGTAGCAGGCGAGCGTGTTCGGCACCAGTGGTCATGACGCGATCATCCTTGGGTTGCTTCAAGCAGCGGGTTTCAGACCGAGGGTGGCCAGTTGTTGAACGTTGCCCTTGTGCTGGATCAGGCGTGGATCGTCCAGCGGGAAGCTGCGGCCCAGTTCGCTTTCAAGGATGGCTTGCAGCTTGTGATTGTTGACCGTGCCGTCGGGGTTGATGGCTGGCTTGAGTTTCTCCGGGTCGATCTGGACGCTCTTGCCCGGCTCGAAATAAATCGCGCCGGTGGCGAAGTCCACGGCAAAGGCGATCAGGCCGGGGATGATGTAGAACAACAGGCCGACGGCATCGAGCGCGGCGATGGCCGGGTCGATCTTGCCTTCGATCTGGCCGCGACGGTCCGGGTAGAAGATCGAGCCACACGCGCTGATCTGGGTCAGCAGGGTGGCGACCAGGACGCCGCCGATCACGCGAAAGGGAATACGCATAGCAATCTCCTGAGCAGGTATGGGCGTTGCTGGTTGGAGTCCAGACCACGCTAAACAGTTCGCCGTTATACTCGGCCCTCTGTTTTGGAGCCAGCATGATTTCCTTGCCGATTGATGAAGTTTTACCCGCGCTGCGCCAAGCCCTGGCCAAGCGCCACGAAGCGGTGCTCGAAGCGCCCCCTGGCGCTGGTAAAACCACCCGTGTTCCCTTGGCCCTGTTGAACGAGTCCTGGCTGGCCGGGCAGACCATCCTCATGCTCGAACCCCGACGCCTGGCGGCACGGGCGGCGGCCGAGCGGCTGGCCAGCGAACTCGGGGAAAAGGTCGGTGAAACCGTCGGCTACCGGATTCGCCTCGACAGCAAGGTGGGGCCTCATACGCGCATTGAAGTGGTCACCGAAGGCATCCTCACCCGTCGCCTGCAGGACGATCCGGCATTGGAAGGCGTTGGGCTGCTGATTTTCGATGAATTTCACGAGCGCAGCCTTGACGCCGATCTGGCGCTGGCCCTGAGCCTCAATGGCCGGGAGCTGTTTCGCGAAGAGCAGCCGCTGAAGATCCTGTTGATGTCCGCGACCCTGGAAGGCGAGCGTCTGGCCGGACTGCTGGACGACGCGCCGATCCTGCGCAGCGAAGGGCGCATGTTCCCGGTGGCGGTGCGCTGGGGCCGGCCATTCCAGCCTGGGGAATTTATCGAGCCGCGACTGGTGCAGACCGTGCTCGAGGCGCTGCACGATGAAACCGGCAGCGTGCTGGTGTTCCTGCCTGGGCAAGCGGAAATCCGTCGCGTTCATCAACAATTGGCCGATGCCCTCGGCGACGGCGGCAACGTGTTGCTGTGCCCGTTGCATGGCGAACTGGACCTCGCTGCCCAGCGCGCCGCCATCGATCCGGCGCCGCCCGGCCAACGTAAAGTCGTGCTGGCCACCAACATCGCCGAGACGAGCCTGACCATCAACGGTGTGCGGGTAGTGGTGGACGCCGGGCTCGCCCGCGTACCGCGATTCGATCCGGGCAGCGGCATGACCCGTCTCGATACCCAACGCATCTCCCGGGCTAGCGCGACCCAACGGGCCGGTCGAGCCGGGCGCCTGGAACCAGGGGTGTGCTATCGGTTGTGGTCCGAAGACCAGCACGAACAGTTGGCCGCCTACGGCAGCGCCGAGATTCTTTCGGCGGACCTGGCCGGGTTGGCCCTGCAATTGGGGCGTTGGGGCGTGACGCCGCAGCAGTTGGTGTGGCTCGACGTTCCGCCGACCGCCGCGTATGCCCAGGCCCAGGATCTGTTGCAACGTCTCGGCGCACTCGATGGCGGCCAACTGACCCGACACGGCCAGGCCATGGCCGAGCTGCCGGCTCATCCACGTATCGCACACTTGCTGTTGCGTGGCCAGGCGCTGGGGTTGGCGGACATGGCTTGCAACGTGGCGGCGCTGCTTGGCGAGCGTGACATCCTGCGCGGCGCCGGCGCAGATCTGCACAGCCGTCTGGTCTTGTTGTCCGGCGAGGAGCGAGCGGCACGCGGCGCCCAAGGTGGCGTGCAGCGGGCCCGGCAATTGGCCCGGCAATATCGCGGCTATCTACGGGGCAAGGCCGGGGAAGCCGTCGCCGATCCCGATCATCCACGCTGGCTCGGTGCATTATTGGCGTTGGCCTATCCGGATCGTGTCGCCCAGCAACGGCGCCCCGGCGGTGCGGAGTATCGCCTGGCCAATGGTCGTGCGGCGCTGTTCGCCGAGGCGGATAGCCTGATGAAACAAGCGTGGCTGGTGATCGCCGAATTGGGCAGTCGCCAGGGCCAGCGGGAGGAGCGGATTTACCTGGCGACGGATTTCGACCCGGCGCTGTTCGATTCAGTGCTGGCCGAGCAGGTGCAGACGGTCGATCAACTGGACTGGGACGAGCGCGAAGGCGTGCTGCGGGCCGAACGCCAGCGCAAGGTCGGCGAACTGGTGCTCAGCCGCGAGCCGCTGGCCGGGCTGGATGAAGCAGCCCGCAGCCAGGCGCTGGTCAACCTGGTGCGGCGCAAGGGCCTGGAGCTGCTGCCGTGGACGCCGGAGTTGCGGCAATGGCAAGCGCGCGTGGCGCTGTTGCGCCGGCTCGACCTGGAGGCCAAGGGCGAAAGCGAATGGCCGGATGTCAGCGACACGGCATTGCTGGGCAGTCTCGAGGATTGGTTGATGCCGTATCTGGGACGCGTCTCTCGACTCAGTCATTTCGCGAACCTGGATTTGTCGAGCATCGTCCACAACCTGCTGCCCTGGCCTTTGCCGCAACGCCTGGACGAACAGGCGCCCCACCATTTGAACGTGCCTTCGGGATCGTCGATTCGCCTGGATTACAGCGAGCATCCGCCAATCCTTGCCGTGCGCTTGCAGGAGCTTTTCGGCTTGGCCGATACCCCGCGCATCGCCGGCGGACGGCAGGTGGTCAAGCTGCACCTGCTGTCGCCGGCGCGTCGGCCGGTGCAAGTGACCCAGGATTTGGCGAACTTCTGGCGCAGCACCTATGCCGAGGTGAAGAAGGATCTCAAGGGGCGCTATCCCAAGCATTACTGGCCGGATGATCCGTTGGTGGCGGAAGCGACGGCGCGGGTCAAGCCGCGCAAGTGAAAATCCCCGGCTTGGCCAGGGTCGCAGATGGTAAATTCACCGACGGATAAGCTGCTTTTCCACGCAGCCTCGGTTACTCAGCTCCAGATTTGGACATGTCATGGCAAAGAAACCCGCAACGCCCACCACTGAAGCATCGATGACAGCGGCCAACAAAGGGGCCAGCTTGACATTGATCGATGTGGCAAAGATTGCCGGGGTCTCGCCAATGACCGTTTCCAGGGCCTTGCATCGACCGGAGCTGGTGAGCGAGAACACGCGGGAAAAGGTCCGGGAGGCGGTGCGCCAGTCGGGTTATGTGCCAAACATGCTGGCCGGTGGCTTGGCGAGCAACAAAAGCCGCCTAGTGGCGATTTTCCTTCCCACTATCGCTAACTCCATTTTTGCAGACACCGTGCAATCGTTGATGGACCGCCTGACCCAGGCGGGCTATCAGACCCTGCTGGGCCTTACAGGCTATAGCGCAGAGCAGGAAGAAAAACTGTTGGAGGCGGTACTCGGCCGGCGTCCGGATGGCATCGTACTGACCGGTACGCTTCACACCGAATCAAGCCGCTTGCGCCTCGCTCAGGCGGGTATTCCCGTGGTTGAGGCCTGGGACTTGAGTGAGGACCCTTTGGACATGCTGGTGGGTTTTTCCCACGAAAAGGTGGGGGAGGAGACCGCGCGACACCTGGTGAAAAAGGGTTACAGGCGATTTTCCGTGGTGACCATCAGCGACCCCCGGGGTCTGCGCCGTTGCAACAGCCTTATCGCCGAGCTGAAACGCCAGGGAATCGAGCAAGTGCCCATGGAAATCCTGGCGCCACCTGCCACGCTCGAAGTCGGGCGAGAGGGGCTTCGGCGACTGCTGGACCAATCACCGCGGCCCGACATCGTGGTGTGCAGCTCGGACACCGTGGCTCAAGGCGTTTTGGCCGAAGCCGCCAGCCAAGGCTTGAATGTGCCCGGCGACCTTGCCGTCATGGGGTTCGGGGATCTGAGCAGTGCCGCGCAGGTCTACCCGGCGTTGTCGACTGTCAGCGTCGACGGCAAGCGCATCGGCTTGCAAGTGGCCGAGGCGCTGCTTGAGCGATTCGAAAACCCTTTGGCCCAGAAAACGGTGCGGATTGACACCGGTTTCACCTTGATCGACCGCGCGAGCACCTGAATTGAAAATCTGTTTATCGGTTGCCTTCGGTTGAATGATTGCGCAATCAGTGTAGTATCCATTCAAAGGTCTTCGGTTTTATCGAGCGAGGGCTTTTTTTTGATCAGCCTATGATTGCGCAATCATGGGCTGGCAGGAGCTTCCACACCTGAACGCTTTTCAATGTCCAAGGAGCGCACACATGTTCGTATCAAAAGACCTCCCCAAGTCCTCCGATGACGACCGTATTGCCTGGGTTCGTGTCGCTTCGGTGATCTTGCCGCTGGCCAATCCGATCAGTGATGCCAAGGTGCTTACCGGGCGGCAGAAACCGATGACCGAGATCGCCATCCTCTTCGCTGAAATTGAAACCCTCGAGGGGCATCGTGGCCTCGGCTTCAGTTACTCGAAACGTGCCGGCGGACCGGGGCAATTCGCCCATGCCAAGGAAATCGCCCCGGTGCTGATCGGCGAAAATCCGAGTGACATTTCCAAGCTCTGGACCAAACTCTGCTGGGCTGGCGCCTCGGTGGGCCGCAGTGGCATGTCGACCCAGGCCTTGGGGGCGTTCGACGTGGCGTTGTGGGACCTGAAAGCCAAGCGCGCCAACTTGTCGCTGGCCCGTTTGCTCGGCGCCCAACGCGATTCGGTGCGTTGCTACAACACCTCGGGAGGCTTTCTCCATACCCCGCTGGATCAACTGATGAAAAATACCGACGTGTCCCGCGAAAAGGGCATCGGTGGTATCAAGTTGAAAGTCGGACAACCGGATTGTGCCCTCGACATTGAGCGGGTCAGCACGGTGCGCAAGCACCTGGGTGACAACTTCCCGCTGATGGTCGATGCCAACCAGCAATGGGATCGGCCGACGGCCCAGCGCATGTGCCGCCAGTTCGAGGCGTACAACCTGATCTGGATCGAGGAACCCCTGGACTGCTATGACGCCGAAGGCCACGCCGCGTTGGCACAACAATTCGATACGCCGATCGCCACGGGTGAAATGCTCACCAGCGTCGCCGAGCACGCCGAATTCATCAAGCTGCGCGGCGCGGACTTCTTGATGCCGGACGCGCCACGAGTGGGCGGCATCACCCCTTACTTGAAGGTCGCGTCGATGGCTGAGCAAGCGGGCCTGATGCTGGCCCCGCATTTCGCCATGGAACTGCACGTTCACCTGGCGGCAGCCTATCCGACCGAACCCTGGGTCGAGCACTTCGAATGGCTTGAGCCTTTGTTCAACGAGCGCCTGGAGACCCGTGACGGCCGGATGCTCGTCCCCACCCGTCCCGGTTTGGGGCTGACGCTCAGCGAACAAGTCAAGCCGTGGACGGTTCAGGAAACCGAGGTGGGTGCCCGTCCCTGAGGAATCTCCTCGGTTCGGCAGTGGATAGGTTTGCGAGGCTCTATCCAGAGCCTCCTTGAAAGGGGAGCTACCGTGATCGATCTCAAAATGGACGTGCTGGTATGGGGGCCCATGCACCCATCCTTGATGCAGTCGTTGGAAGAACACTACAGCGTCCACAAGCGCTGGGAGATTGCCGACTTCACCCACTGGGTCGCTTTACATGGCGATTCTATACGCGCGGTTGTAACCAGTGGTGTGTACGGGGCTGACCATCAGGTCCTGGAACAGCTGCCCCATCTCGAGGTGATTACCAGTTTCGGTGTCGGTTATGACGCTCTCGATACGGCTTACCTGGCCCGTCGTGGTATCCAGTTGAGCAATACGCCGGACGTGCTCAACAACAGCGTGGCCGAAACGGCACTGGCGTTGATGCTTTGCGTATCCCGTAGAGTCTGCGAGGCCGAGCGCTTCGTGCGGGCCGGCAAATGGCGGGAGGCAAAATTCCCCTTGGGCAATGACCTGCACGGTAAAACCTGCGGCATCGTAGGCTTGGGCAAGATCGGCAAGACGCTCGCCAGACGGGTCTCGGCCTTCGACATGAACGTCGCGTATTATCGACCCAATGGACCGTATGCCGAGGTTTCCTATACCCATTACGCCGACCTTCAAGCACTGGCCACTGCCGCGGACTACCTTGTTGTTCTCGTTCCTGGCGGCCCGCAAACCCGGCACCTGATCAATCGACAGGTCATGCGCGCGCTCGGTCCCAAATCCTTTCTGATCAATGTGGCCAGGGGCAGTGTCGTCGATGAGGCGGCGTTGGTCACGGCCCTCCTTGAGTCGGAAATCGGCGGTGCCGCCTTGGACGTGTTCGAGGACGAGCCCCATGTTCCGGCCGCGTTACTGGAAATGGATAACGTCGTATTGCTTCCACATATCGGCAGCGGTACTCACGAGACCCGCCAAGCCATGGCGGACCTGGTTCTCGAAAATCTCGATACCTATTTCGAAGAGGGGAGGCTGGTTACGCCGGTGGCGCTGTAATGCGTTTTGGCGCCGGCAGGCCTGTGGGAGCGTTGATCGATCTGTGGCGTGATGCTTGAGAGCTTTTGTGGCGAGGGAGCTTGCTCCCGCTGGCGCGCGCAGCGGGCCCCAAAAGCAATGAGCGCTGCGCACTCAAGCGGGAACAAGCTCCCTCGCCACAGGGCCGTGCTGCTCTCGAAATCCTTGTGGGCCGAGCCAGCTTGCTCCCACAGGTGTTTGGCGGTGAGTCGGCTAAGGCGCTGCCGGCAACAAAAACCGCGCAATCACCGGCAAATGATCGGAGATGCGCAAGGTGTCGTCCTGCCGGACCTGGGCTTCGACCCGCTTGAGGCGTGGGCTGTAGAACAGGTAGTCGACGGTGCGGTCGGGGCCGTTGAGGCCCGGGTCGTTCGGGTAGTGGGTGAGCCAGTGTTCGCGGTCGATGCCGCTGGCCTCGTTGTTGGTCGGGATCATCGGGTATTTGTCCCACAACAGATGCAGCTCGCTGTCGGCGGAGTAGGGCGAGCGCTGTTCCGCCGGCAGGCGCCGGTATTGACCCAGGGGCAACAGGTTGAAATCGCCACCGATCAGCCAGGACGTGCTGGCGGATTCGAGCTTGTCCAAAGCCTTGGACACGGCATCGATCTGTTTCTGCGCGGTGTCGTCCGGCCGTGCCGCCCGCTCCAGGTGTGTATTGAGCACCGCCACTTGGCCGCCGCCGCTCAGTGGCAGGTAACTCACCAGCAAGGCGTTTTTCGGCTGGAACTGACGACTGATGAAACTCCCATCCGCCACGGGTAATTGCACCCGCTCGGCATGGTCGATGCGGTAGCGACTCAGCGTCGCCAATTGCCGGCCAACGCTGCCAAAGATGCGCGGGCTGGGGATGAAATCGGCTTTCCAGTCGAAGGCGCTGGTGCCGCATGGGTAGAGGTCGGCCAGGCGCTCCTGCAGCAGCTTGAGTTGTTCCTGGTAATGGCTGGCCTTGGCACCGTTGTCCAGTTCCTGGAGCAACACCACGTCCGGCTGTTCATCGCGAATGACCCGCGCCACTTCGTCGAGGCTAAAGGCCATGTCTTCGAGGGTCGGGCTTTCATCGTCGCCCTGGGCCAGGTCGTGCCAGAACACGTAGCGCTTGCCGGCCAGGAACTGGACGTTCCAGGTCATCACCTTCAACGCCTGGCCGGGCATCAGCGGCGCGGCGTCCGCGGCACAACTGACGGGCAGCGCTTCCCGGGCCTGGGGACGCCAGGTCAGCCCATAGATCGAGAAGACGCCGATGCCGACGATCAACAACAGGCCCAGCACGGTGTATCGCAGCAGACGGCTCATGGCTCGGGTTTTTCGGCAATCAGCATGAACATTCGGAACAACACCACAGTGGTGAACAGTTGCAGGAAGCTGTGAATGCTATCGATCAGCAGACTGATCAAGGGGTTCTGCGGTGCAGGGTACACCGAGACGCTGGCGCCCTTGAGCAGCCACAGCGGGACCATTACGGCCAGGATGCACAGCAGGATTCGCCAGAAATGGCCTCGACTCAGGCGCGCGCTTTCCTTCATGGCGGCCAGAGGCGACATACCCCTCAACACCAACAGGTATTCACCAAAGGCCAGGACCACCATCAGCCACAACCCCGGCAGGAAATACAATGAGATGCCAATCAGGATCAGCAGCGTATTGAGGGCGGTCAGCAAGGCGAAGCGTGGCCATTGAAGCAGGGCGGCCGCGAGCAGGTCGCGCGCCCGCGGGGCTTCGCCACGGCTGCGGGCATCGAGGAACAGAATCAACGCTGCGGTATACAACGGGTACACCAATAGACCGACGATCACGCTGTAGCCGGAAAAACCGTCGGCCCCGAAGGCGTTGTCCACTCCTTGTTGCAGCACCGCTTCAATGATCACCAGCGGCAGGCACAACTGGGCGATGCGGCCCAGATGGCGTTTGAAAAAATACAAGGAGTCACGCAGTACTTCTAAGGGATTCATGGGTCGGTATCGCAGTTCAAAAAAGCGGTCCGACACTTTACCCATCAGGTGACCGCATAAACAAACGTAAACATCAGGTAAAGACCATTGAAAGGTTCCTGGCGGACCCCATTACTGACGGGCACCGGTCTTTTGTGGACCGGCTTGGTTTTTTATCCGGCAATCTGATGAGGTCGCCATGAACAGCGAAGAACAAACCCTGATCGATGGACTGTTTTCACGGCTGCAACAGGCCGAAAAGGAATCAGCCCCGCGCGACGCCCAGGCTGAGGCGCGGATCAAGGAACACTTGGCCAACCAGCCTGCGGCGGGCTATTTCATGGCCCAGGCGATTCTGGTGCAAGAGGCGGCGATCAAGCGCCTGGACGAGCAGAACAAGCAACTCGCCCAGCAGGTCGAGCAATTGCAAGCCGAGTTGCAGCAGGCTCGCAATCCGGCTTCGGCGCCCAGCGGCGGCGGTGGTTTTCTCTCGAGTATTTTTGGTGGCGGCAACCGCGATTCGCGTCCTGCAAGTACTCCAGCGCCCAGCGGTGGCGGCTGGCGTGAACCGGGACGGCCGTCGTTCAACGCGCCGGCCCAGCAAGGTTTTGGTGCCGCGCCCGGCAACTATGGCGCGCCGCAACAGCCGGCCCCGGCGGCCAGCAGCTTCCTCGGTGGCGCCTTGAAAACCGCGGCGGGCGTGGCCGGTGGCGTGATGCTGGCCCAGGGCATCAGCAGTCTGTTCCACAGCAATCAGCCTCAGGAAATCGTCGAGATCCTCAAGGAAGAACCGGCCCAGCCCGTCAACGATACGGCCAACAGCGGCGACAACGGCTGGGGCGATGACCAGCGCGTGGCCGACAACGGTTCCTACGACAACGACCCGGGCGGTGTCAGCGACGCGGACTACGGCGACGATTCGTCCTTCTTCGGCGACGACGACTCGTTCGTCTGACCTGCCATTCGTCCGAGGCGCCCGGGCGCCTCGGGCCGATTATTCGCGGAACATTCCTCGAGGCTGGCATACTGGGCGACTTTTCGGGCCGGCTGGCCTGCACGCGTGTGCATTCATGAGGAAACGCGGTGAAAAAAATCGCAGTGTTCGCCGATGTCCAGAACCTCTACTACACCGTGCGCCAAGCCTATGGCTGCCATTTCAACTACGCGGCGCTATGGGCTGACGTCAGCAAACAGGGCCAGATCGTCGAGGCCTATGCCTACGCGATCGATCGCGGCGACAGCAAGCAACAGCAGTTCCAGCAGATCCTGCGCAACCTCGGCTTCACCGTGAAGCTCAAGCCCTACATCCAACGCAGCGACGGTTCGGCCAAGGGCGACTGGGACGTGGGCATCACGCTCGACATCATGGACGCTGCCGACCATGTCGATGAAGTGGTGCTGGCCTCCGGCGACGGCGATTTCGACATGCTGCTCGAACGCATCATCAGCAAGCACGGCGTGCAAGCGGTGGCCTACGGTGTGCCGGGGCTGACCGCTAACTCGCTGATCCGCGCCGCCAGCCGCTACGTGCCCATCGAAGGCGCGTTGCTGCTCAAGAATTGATCTTCAAGGAGCCCCACAGGTTTGGAACGCATCGCAGTCATCGACTTTGAAACCACCGGCATCACCCCGAGCAGCAGTTGCCGGGCCACGGAAATCGCCGTGGTGATCCTTGAACAAGGCCGGATCGTCGACCGTTACCAGAGCCTGATGAACGCCGGTGTTCGCGTGCCGGCCTTCATCGAACAACTGACCGGGATCAGCAACGCCATGCTGCGCAGCGCTCCCCCTGCGGAAAAAGTGATGAACGAGGTCAACGAGTTTGTCGGCATCACGCCGCTGCTGGCGCATAACGCCGCGTTCGACCAGAAGTTCTGGGACTTCGAACTGGGGCGCATCAAGCGCACCCGCCTGCAGAACTTTGCCTGTTCGTTGTTGCTGGCCCGGCGCTTGATGCCATCGGCGCCGAACCACAAACTTGGCACGCTCAACGCATTCGCCGGCCTGCCCCACACCGGCCAGGCTCACCGGGCCATGGCCGACGCCGAAATGGCCGCCAACCTTACCGCGCACCTCGCTGCGGAATTGCGCCAGAAGCATGGGTTGCGGGAGTTGTCCCATGACCTGCTGTGCAGTTTGCAGAAAGTGCCGGCGGCGAAGATCAACGAACACCTCAAGCGCCATCGCGGGTTCTGAACGCACCGCGAAACCTTTTGTGGGAGCGAGCTTGCTCGCGATTGCGGCGTATCAGTCAATGTTATGTTGGCTGATCCAAAGCTATCGCGAGCAAGCTCGCTCCCACAGGGTTGGTCTGTGTTCAGTCGTATTGGTCGTGCCTTGAAAAGTGTATGGCTCGGATAAACAGATTTTGTAACTTAATTTCTGCCGAGCGCCTTTTTAGAATGATGGGTTTCATCGTCCTGACTTCGAGTTGAACATGCCTGGCCCACGCCGTTTTCCGTTGCCGTTGATCGCTGCCTTTTTCGCCTTGTATGTCATCTGGGGTTCGACCTACCTGGTGATTCGCATCGGCGTCGAGCATTGGCCGCCGTTGCTGCTGGCGGGGATTCGTTTTGTGATCGCCGGGTCGTTGATGTACGGCTTCTTGCGGTGGAAGGGCGCGCCGGCGCCGACCTGGGCGCAATGGAAGGCCGGGGCGCTCATTGGCGTGTTGCTACTGACCTTCGGCAATGGTGCGGTGAGTATCGCCGAGCATACGGGCGTGGCTTCGGGCGTGGCGGCACTGGCCGTGGCGACGGTGCCGTTGTTTACCTTGCTCTGCGGATATTTCTGGGGCGCACGCAATACCCGTCTCGAGTGGGCGGGGATTGTGCTGGGATTGATCGGCATCGCCATGCTCAACCTGGGTTCGAACCTGCAATCGAGCCCGTTGGGAGCGGCTTTGCTGGTGTTCGCCGCCGCCTCGTGGGCCTTCGGTTCGGTGTTGAGCAAACATGTGCAACTGCCCGCAGGCGCCATGGCCAGCGCGGTGGAAATGCTGGTGGCTGGCGTGGTGCTGTTGATCGGCAGCTTCGCCAGTGGCGAACGCCTGGACCACGTGCCGCCGCTGGAAGGCTGGTTCGCGTTGGTCTATCTGATCGGGTTCGGTTCGATCATCGCCTTCAATGCCTACATGTACCTGCTCAAGCATGTGCGTCCGGCGGCGGCCACCAGCTATGCCTACGTCAACCCGGCGGTGGCGGTGTTGCTGGGCATCGTCTTCGCGGGAGAAACCATTGGCATCGAAGAAGCCTTGGCGATGCTGGTGATCATCAGCGCCGTGGTGTTGATCGGTTTGCCGCAGTGGCGCAAGCCCAAGCCTGCACCGGCCGAATCCTGATTTAGGGTAAACTGCCGCGCATTGCACACCCTGCGCTGATTTTTCCTACGGTACCTCCATGACTTTCGCCACCCTTGGCCTGATCGAACCCCTGCTGCGCGCCCTCGAGACGCTCGGCTACCAGACTCCGACGCCGGTCCAGGCCCAAGCCATGCCGGCCGTGCTCGCCGGGCGCGACCTGATGGCCGCGGCCCAGACCGGTACTGGCAAGACCGCCGGTTTCGCCGTGCCGCTGTTGCAGTTGCTGACCACCGAAGGGCCGAAAGTCGCCGCCAACTCGGTGCGTGCGTTGATCCTGGTGCCGACCCGCGAGCTGGCCGAGCAGGTCCACGAAAGCGTGCGCCAATACGCGCAGAACCTGCCCTTGAGCACCTACGCCGTGTACGGCGGCGTCAGCATC
Organism: Pseudomonas alvandae; assembly: GCF_019141525.1. GTDB lineage: Bacteria > Pseudomonadota > Gammaproteobacteria > Pseudomonadales > Pseudomonadaceae > Aquipseudomonas > Aquipseudomonas alvandae. Next base: position 5,645,162 of record NZ_CP077080.1, on the reverse strand, counting down.
AACCCGCAGATGATGAAGTTGCGCAAAGGCGTCGACTTGCTGGTGGCGACGCCGGGCCGCTTGCTCGACCTGTTCCGCCAGAACGCGCTGAAGTTCAACCAGTTGCAGACCCTGGTGCTGGACGAAGCCGACCGCATGCTCGACCTGGGGTTCTCCGAGGAACTGGCGAACATCTACAAGGCGCTGCCGAAGAAGCGCCAGACGCTGCTGTTCTCGGCGACCTTTTCCGATGCGATCCGCCTGTTGGCCGGGCAGATGCTCAACGATCCGCTGAGCATCGAAGTGAGCCCGCGCAACGTGGCCGCCAACACCGTCAAGCAATGGGTGGTGACGGTGGACAAGAAGCGCAAGCCGGAGCTGTTCATTCATCTGATGCGCAAGCACAAGTGGAAACAGGTGCTGGTGTTCGCCAAGACCCGCAACGGCGTCGATGCGCTGGTGGAAAAACTCCAGGGCCTCGGTGTCAATGCCGATGGCATCCACGGTGACAAGCCCCAGGCGACCCGCCAGCGCGCGCTGGATCGCTTCAAGGCCAGCGAAGTGCAGATCCTGGTGGCCACCGACGTCGCCGCCCGTGGCCTGGATATCGAGGATTTGCCATTGGTGGTGAACTTCGACCTGCCGATCGTCGCCGAGGACTACATCCACCGCATCGGCCGCACGGGCCGGGCGGGCGCCACCGGGCAGGCGATTTCCCTGGTCTGCGCCGATGAAGTGAATCTGCTGTCGGCCATCGAGACCTTGACTCGTCAGACATTGCCCCGGCAGATGGAGCAGGATTTCGAGCCTGAGCACCGCGTGCCGGAGACCGATGCCAGCGGCCAGGTGATCAAGAAACCGAAGAAGCCGAAGAAACCGAAAACCCAGGGCAGTGGCGGCAAGCGCAACCTGGGCAAGTGGGTGGACAGTGGCGATTCGGGGCCGGTGGAGCCGTCAGTCAAGCCGGTGCGAAAAGTGCCGGTGTTCAATACCGGGCCGCGTAAGCGTAAGCCTTGACGGCAGCTGCAAGTTTCAAGCTGCAAGCCGCAAGTTGTATGTCGATGGTCTTCAGCTTGCAGCTTGCAGCTTATAACTTCCCGCTGTTTCGTAGAAACTCCACCATCCCCAACCCCGCCGCCCGACCACTGGCAAAGCACGCCGTGAGCAGGTAGCCGCCGGTTGGCGCTTCCCAGTCGAGCATCTCTCCTGCGCAGAAAACGCCGGGGAGCTGCTTGAGCATCAGCCGTTCATCCAACGCTTCGAAGGCCACGCCGCCGGCACTGCTGATCGCTTCGTCCAGCGGACGGGTTTTCACCAGCGTGACCGGCAAGGCCTTGATCGCTTCCGCCAGCCGCGCCATGTCGGCGAAGCAATCGACGGATGTCAGCTCGCGCAACAAGGCTGCCTTGACCCCGTCGATCCCCAACTGGCTGTGCAAGTGCTTGGCCATCGAGCGCGACCCGCGTGGCTTGTTCAGGGCCTGGAGGATTTTATCCACAGGCCGGCCCGGCAACAGGTCCAGATGAATGGTCGCGCGGCCGTGCTGGTTGATGGCCTCACGAATCGCTGCCGACAGCGCATAGATCAGGCTGCCTTCGATGCCGGTGGCGGTGATGACGCATTCGCCCAGGCGAGGCACATCGTCGTTGAGGCCGATGGCGATGTTCTTCAGCGGGGCGCCGGCGAATTTGCTGATCATCAGGTCGCTCCAGGCCGTCACGTCGAATCCGCAGTTACTCGGCTGCAGCGGCGCAAGGGCCACGCCGCGCTGTTCCAGCGGCAGCATCCAGGCACCATCGGAGCCCAGGCGCGACCAACTGCCGCCGCCCAATGCCAATAATGTCGCGTCGGGCGCAAGACTCTTTTCTCCCTCCGGGCTGGCGATGCGCAGGCTGCCGTCGGGGTTCCAGCCGAGCCAGCGGTGGCGGGTGTGGATCACCACCCCGGCCTCACGTAAACGCTTGAGCCAGGCGCGCAGCAGCGGGGCGGCTTTCATGTCGGTTGGAAATACCCGTCCCGAGCTGCCGACGAAGGTGTCGATGCCCAGGCCGTGAATCCATTGGCATAACTCATCCGCGCCGAATGCTCGCAGCAGCGGGGCGATATTCGACGCGCGTTCGCCGTAGCGGGACAGGAAGGCCGGGAAGGCTTCGGAGTGGGTGATGTTCATGCCGCCGACGCCGGCCAGGAGAAATTTCCTGCCCACCGAGGGCATGCCGTCGTACAGATCGACCCGGACACCGGCCTGGCTCAACACCTCGGCCGCCATCAGGCCAGCAGGGCCGCCGCCGATGATGGCGATGTTTGGGATGGGAGGCTGGGTGGTCGAGGTCATGGTGTGAACTGCGGAAACGAGGAATAGCGCGGCATTCTATCAGCACAAATTCCTGTGGGAGCGGGCTTGCTCGCGAAAGCGGTGTGTCAGTGAGGCAAATATCGACTGACACACCGCGTTCGCGAGCAAGCCCGCTCCCACAAGGTAGGTGGCGTTCTTAAATTAAGGTGATCAAAAAACAACCAAGCCCCTGCGAGCCATAGGCAACACAGGCTGCGAGCCGTTTCGCTCAGGTTATCCACAGGCCGCTCCACAGGCATTGTGGGTAACGCGCCCAGCGTTCAATGACAGCCTGATGACATCCAGACCTTTTGTGCGCTGTGGTGCAGGATCCCGTGGCGTCGGGCCAGGGCCTTGCGGTCCTTGCTGTAGCCACCACCGATCACGCCGACGACGGGGATGTCCCGCCCGAGGCAATGACGCATCACGCTCTCGTCCCGGGCGGCGAGGCCTTCGTCGGTCAGTTTCAGGTAACCGAGGGCGTCGTCCTTGTGCACGTCGACGCCGGCGTCATACAGCACCAGGTCCGGCTGGTAGAGCGGCAGCAGGTAATTGAGCGCATCGTCCACGACTTTAAGGTAAGCGGCATCGTCCATGCCCATCGGCAGCGGAATGTCCCAATCGCTTTGCGCCTTGCGTGCCGGAAAATTCTTTTCGCAGTGCAGGGAAACTGTCACGGCGTCCGGGGTGTCATGGAGTATTCGAGCAGTACCGTCGCCCTGGTGCACGTCGCAGTCGAAAATCAACACCCGCGAGACGCGACCGCTGGCCAGGAAGTAGCGGCTGATCACCGCCAGGTCATTGAAAATGCAAAAGCCGGCCGGGTGATCGTAGTGGGCGTGATGGGTGCCGCCGGCCAGATGACAGGCCAACCCGTGTTCGAGGGCCTTTTCGGCGGCCAGGAGCGAGCCACCCACCGCGCGTACCGTTCGCCGGGCCAGGGCTTCGCTCCAGGGCAGGCCAAGTCGCCGTTGGTCTTCGCGGGACAACTCACCGCCCATGTAGCGTTCGATATAAGCGCGGTCATGGGCCAGGGCGAGGATATCTGGTGGGCACAGGGCGGGGCGCAACAGGTCCGCATCTGTCGTCAGGCCACTTTCTACCAGGTGGTCGCGCAGCAGGCGGAACTTGTCCATGGGGAAGCGGTGATCCGCTGGGAACTCGGGGCTGTAGTCTTCGTGGTAGATCAGCGGCAGGGGCATGGTGTTTTCAGCGGTGAATGAGTGACGGATCCTACCAGCGATGTAGACTCTGGGGCATGGAAAGGGAGTGAAGATGGAGCCGATACTGGAACTGGAAAGCGCACGGCTGATATTGCGGCAGTGGCGCGACGATGATTTGCCGGCGTTTGCGGCCATGTCCGCCGATCCGCAAGTGATGCGTTATTTTCCGGCACCCTTGAGTCGCCTGGAAAGCGCTGCGTTGATCGGGCGCGTGCGCGGGCATTTTGCCGAGCATGGTTTTGGTTTGTGGGCACTGGAGCGCAAGGACACCGGCGCTTTCATTGGCTTCACCGGGCTGGGCGTGGTCGGGTTCGACGCGCATTTCACCCCGGCGGTGGAAATCGGTTGGCGCCTGGCCCGCGAACACTGGGGGCTTGGTTATGCCAGCGAAGCGGCGTGGACGGCGCTGCGCTGTGCCTTCGACCGCCTGGGGCTGGACGAAGTGGTGGCGTTTACCGCTGTGGATAACCTGCCGTCGCAGAAGGTCATGCAGGCCATCGGCATGCAGCATGATCCGGCGGATGACTTCGAACACCCCAAGCTCGCGGTTGATCATCCATTGCGTCACCATGTGCTCTATCGCATCGATCGTGAGCAGTGGTTGCAGACGCTGCACGGTTAGCCGACACGGACGTTACAATGCCCGCCAAAATGGCCCGGGCCAATTATCGATCCGCCGCAGCACAGACTGCGCGGTTTTTGCGCTGTGTGAGGAAAGTCTGAATGAGCCACGTGTTGGAAGATCTGGTCGACCTGCTGACCCTGGAACCGATCGAAGAGAACCTGTTTCGCGGTCGTAGCCAGGACCTCGGGTTTCGCCAGCTGTTCGGCGGCCAGGTACTGGGCCAGTCATTGTCGGCGGCCAGCCAGACCGTGGAAGAGGCGCGCCACGTGCACTCGATGCATGGCTATTTCCTGCGTCCGGGGGATGCGGCGTTGCCGGTGGTCTACCAGGTCGATCGCGTTCGCGATGGCGGCAGCTTCAGCACCCGGCGGGTCACGGCGATCCAGAAGGGCAACCCGATCTTCACCTGCAGCGCCTCTTTCCAGTACGACGAGCAGGGTTTCGAGCACCAGAGCAGCATGCCGCAAGTCGTCGGGCCGGAAAACCTGCCTTCCGAGCTGGAGCTGACCCAGCAGCGCGCCCATCTGCTGCCGGAGCACATGCGCGAAAAACTGCTGTGCCCCAAGCCGATCGAGGTGCGCCCGGTCACCGAAAAAGATCCTTACAACCCGCAACCGGCCGATCCGGTCAAATACGTGTGGTTCCGTGCCGATGGCGCCTTGGCGGACATTCCGGCCCTGCACAAATACCTGTTGGCCTACGCGTCGGACTTCGGCCTGTTGACCACCTCGCTGCTGCCCCACGGCAAATCGGTGTGGCACAAGGATATGCAGGTCGCGAGCCTTGACCACGCGTTGTGGTTCCACGCGGACCTGCGCGCCGACGACTGGTTGCTCTACGCCATGGACAGCCCGTGGGCTGGCAATTCCCGTGGTTTTTCCCGGGGCAGTGTATACAACCGCGCCGGACAACTGGTCGCGTCGGTGACCCAGGAAGGCTTGATCCGCCATCGCAAGGACTGGGCATGAGCCTGGCCGATGTGCGGCATTGGGTGTTCGACATGGACGGCACGCTGACCATCGCCGTGCATGACTTCGCCGCGATCCGCGTAGCCCTGGCGATTCCGGCCGAAGACGACATCCTCACCCACCTGGCGGCCCTGCCCGCTGCAGAAGCCGCCGCCAAGCACGCCTGGCTGCTGGAACACGAACGGGACTTGGCGCTGGGCTCCAAGCCCGCGCCCGGGGCGGTCGAGCTGGTGCGTGAGCTGGCCGGACGCGGCTATCGCCTGGGCATCCTGACCCGCAACGCCCGCGAGCTGGCCCATATCACTCTGGAAGCCATTGGCCTGGCAGATTGTTTTGCAGTGGAGGACGTGTTGGGCCGCGACGAAGCACCGCCCAAGCCGCATCCCGGTGGCCTGTTGAAACTGGCCGAGGCATGGGACGTGGCCCCGGGCTCGATGGTCATGGTGGGTGACTACCGTTTCGACCTGGACTGCGGTCGTGCGGCGGGGGCGCGGACGGTGCTGGTGAATCTGCCGGATAATCCGTGGCCGGAGCTGACGGATTGGCATGCGCGGGATTGCTTTGAGTTGCGGCGGATGTTGTCGGCTTGAGAGGTCGGTTGGCTGATTGACCGTCATCGCGAGCAAGCTCGCTCCCACAAGGGGATTTTTGTCGAGCGCAAGATTTGTGTCTGCACCAGGCCCACTGTGGGAGCGAGCTTGCTCGCGATGAGGTCCGATAAGCCGCCACAAGACTTACTGCCCAAACAACACCCTCAACCCCTCCGGCGAATTGAACATCCCATCCCCATCATGCCCAACCCCGGGCACTTCGATCAGTCGTTGATTGAGCCCCTGCGGATGGCGTCGCGTCAGGTAGTCGAAAAAGAAATGCCCGCGCAGCAGTCGATACGCGCCTTGGGTCTGCGCCTCGCAGCCTTTGTCCAACGCCGGATGCTCCGGATCAATGTCCTGTTGTCCCAGCAAATAAGTGATGTCGCGCTTGATGTAGTTATCTTCGAGTTGCGCCGGCGTTTGCCCGGCGGCGTAGGCGGGCAGGTGCTCCAGGCCGTATTTCCAACGGTTGAAGGACGGGCAACTGGCGAGGGCGAACGCCATGGGCCGCTGCGCGTCGAGGTAGGCATATGAGGATGGATTGGCAATGACGAACCGTGGCGCGATGCGATAGTTGCCGTGGGCGAGCAGGGCATAGCGCTGCACCACTTGTGCGCCGCCGGAGTGGCCGGCGATGACGATCTCCTTCACTTCAGGGAACTGCTGTCGATCGCTGACCCGCGCAATGATGTCATCCAGCACTTGGAAGGAACTGACTGGATTCGGCCCTATGGACAGCCCTCCCGCCATCCAGTCGTTGCCTTGCCAACGCAGGAGGTCGGCGGGCAGTTGATGGCGCGCCACGTCCTGTTCGTTGAGGAATTGCGGGGCGATGATCAGCGTGGTTGTCGTTTGACCGGCCTGTGCGGCGGCCTTTTCGCCACTGCGAAGATAAGTGTCGGCATTGCGCAGCCGACCGTGGACGATGATCAGCACCCGCTGGATCGACGCCGGTGGCGGGCTCACGGCAACGGCCATGACCCCGCCCTTGAGCAACAGGCGACCTTGGGCGACTGCCTTGACGGCGTCTTCCTCGGCCTGGGCAACGGCGCAAACGAGCACCAGCCAGATCAACGTCGCCCACTTCATCTACAGGTTTTTCGCCGCGAAGGTGTCGCACTGGCTGACCTGGCCCTGGGCGAAACCGGTCTTGAACCAGCGCACCCGTTGCGCCGAGGTGCCATGGGTAAACGAGTCCGGCACCACGCGGCCCTGGCCTTGCTGCTGCAGGCGATCGTCACCAATGGCATTGGCGGCGTTCAAGGCTTCTTCGATGTCCCCCGGCTCAAGCCAGTTCAGGCGTTTTTGCGCGTGGTTGGCCCAGACGCCGGCGAGGCAATCGGCCTGCAATTCCTGGCGCACCAGCAAGCCGCCGTCACCTTCCATTTGCCGGCCTTGCTGGCGCGCCTCCTGGACTTTCGCCGAGACGCCGAGCAGCGTTTGCACGTGGTGGCCGATTTCGTGGGCAATGACGTAGGCCTGGGCGAAGTCCCCGGCGGCCGAAAAACGCTGGGACATTTCCTGGAAGAAACTCATGTCCAGGTAGACCTGCCGGTCCGCCGGGCAATAGAACGGGCCGGTCGCGGAGGAGGCCAGGCCGCAGGCCGAGTTGACCCGACCGCTGAACAGCACCAGCTTCGGTTGCTGGTACTGGCGTCCGGCCTGCTGGAAGACCTGGCCCCAGGTGTCTTCGGTATCGCCGAGGATGGCGCGCACGAATTCGGCCTGTTCATCGTTGGCCGGCGGCGCCTGGCGGGTTTGCGAAGAGGTGGGCGCGGCCCCTTGGTCCATCTGCCCGGCCAATTGCCCAAGGATCTGCATGGGGTCCTGGCCGGTGATCCAGCCGATGCCGACGATCAGGATGATCGCCGTCAGGCTCAACCCCTTGCCGCCGCCGAAACGCATTCCACCGCCGCCCCCACCGTCATCACGGGCATCCACCACGTTGTCACTGCGGCGACCTTTTTTCCATAACATGTGGGAAGTCCTCTGAATGGCCCTGCGAAGAAATGACTGCTGTGGCGGTGAGTCTAGCTTCCGGGCGCCCAAGGCGCGCGGCGTGCTTGAGCAGTGAGGCAACGGACGAGGATTTTGGTTCATCGGCGAGCCAATCCTGTCCGGCCGCCGAATTTTCATTACACTTGGGATCCAGAACTATCGGAACCCTCGCTGGCCCAATAACTGCACTGTGCATCACGGCCTCAATATCAAGCAACGCAGGTTTCCTTCATGACCATCAGCACTCCGCTCTCCGGCGTCAATCAGGCTTTCAAGGGCATCGTGCTTATCCTGGTCGCAACGTTCCTGTTCTCCAGTCACGACGCGCTGTCCAAATACCTCTCGGGTTTCTATCCGATCATCATGGTGGTCTGGGCCCGTTACGTGGTGCACACCTTGTTGATGGCGGGTATTTTCCTGCCGCGCTCGGGGCTGCGCGTGCTGCGCACCAAGCGCCCGTTGTGGCAGGTTGCCCGGGCGTTGTGCCTGTTGGGCACCAGTCTGTTTTTCACCACGTCGCTGATGTTCATCCCGTTGGCAGAGGCGACGGCGGTCAACTTCCTCGCCCCCGTGCTGGTCACGGCATTGTCGGTACCGCTGCTGGGTGAGCACGTGACGCGCGGTCAGTGGATTGCGGTGATCTTCGGGTTCATCGGGGTGTTGATCATTGTTCATCCCGGTGGCGATCTGTTCACGCCGGCGGTGCTGTTGCCGTTCTGCTCGGCGCTGTTTTTCTGCTTCTACCAGCTGCTCACGCGCAAACTCGCCGAGATCGACAGCCCCACGACCAGCAATTTTTTCGCCGGGTTGTGCAACACGTTGGTGATGAGCGCCTTGGTGCCGTTCTTCTGGCAGGTGCCCAGCGTGTCCCACGGCTTGATGATGCTAGCGCTGGGGGCCTGCGGGATGACCGCGCACTTGATGCTGACCCAGGCCTTCCGTTTTGCCGCCCCGGCGCTGCTCGCGCCGTTCGGGTATTGCCAGATCATCTTTGCCGGGTTGCTGGGCTGGTTGTTTTTCAGCCATACGCCGACGCTGACCACGGTGGTGGGGATTACCTTGATCTGCTTGAGTGGGTTGGCGGCGGCGTGGCAACAGCGGCGTAAGTAAGAGGCTATGCAGACTCCTGTGGCGAGGGGATAAATCCCCTCGCCACAAATGTGCTCGGCTTGATTGCCCGGAGATGCCTCCAGTTTCAGTTTTCCAGCGTAGGCACCTTGCGCGGTGCCATGAAGTACATCCAGGTCAGCGCGATGAAGTACATCGCCGGGATCAGGGTGAACAGCACGGTGTAGTTGTTGTTCGTGATCGTGAGGATGTGCCCCACCAGCTGCGTCATGAACATCCCGCCGATGGCCGCGCACATGCCGCCGAAGCCGAACACCGTGCTCATCATGTGCTTGGGCGTGTAGTCCATCACCAGGCTCCAGATGTTGGCGGTCCAGGCCTGGTGTGCACCGATGGCCAGGGAAATCGCAAACACCGCGACCCAGAGGCTGCTGGAACCGGCCGCCATGATCACCCCGACGATGCAGCAGGCGAACAGCAACATGGACATCAGTCGCGCCTTGATCGGATTGACCCCGCGGCCAATCAGGAATGAAGACAGGATCCCGCCGCCGACGCTGCCGAAATCGGCGGTCAGGTAGATGATGATCAGCGGGATGCCCATCTGGGTCACGTTGATGCCCAGGTTGTATTGCTGGTTCAGGAACGGCGGCAGCCAGTAGAGGTAGAACCAGAACACCGGCGCAGTGATCGAGTAGGCCAGGGCGAACGCCCAGGTGCCGCGCATGCGCAGGATACGAGAGAAGGGCACGCGGGCCTGGTCCGGTTCGTCCTGGGCCTGGATGTAGTCCAGTTCCGACTGTTTCACGCTCGGGTGGTCTTCGGGGTTGAAGTATTTCAGGCCCCAGAACAGCAACCAGATCCCACCCAGCGTCGCCATGCACAGGAACGCGGCCTGCCAGCCCCAGACGTGCAGGACCAGTGGCAGCAGCATCGGGGTAAACATCGCACCGACGTTGGTTCCGGCGTTGAAAATACCGGTGGCCACGGCCCGTTCGCCGGCCGGGAACCACAGCCGCGTGGTTTTCACACAGGCCGGGTAGTTGGCGGCCTCCGTGAGGCCGAGGATAAAGCGGCAAACCATGAAGCCCACTGCCGAGGTGGCCAGGCCGTGGGCGCCGGTCGCCAGGCTCCAGAGCAGCACGGCGCAGAAGAACACGCGCTTGACGCCGATCCGGTCGATCAATCGGCCCTGCAGCACGAAGCCGACCGCATAACCGACCTGGAACCAGAAGTTGATATTGGCGTAGTCCATCGCCGTCCAGCTCATTTCCTTGGCCAGGATCGGCTGCATGACGCCGAGGGCAGCGCGGTCGATGTAATTGAGTGTGGTGGCGAAAAACACCAGGGCGAGCATGCCCCAACGGGTCTTGCCCACGGCCATCGCGCCACGGATCTTGTCGCCGATGCCACCGCGGGTGGCAACCGGGCCGGGGGCCAGGCGGGAACTTTGGGAAGGAATCATAAGGTGCACCCGTTCTTGAAATTCTTATGGTGTGGTCTGGGTCTGCATTGAACCCGAACTCCGGCGTCAATGCGGGGCCGATGGTGGGCAGTGGACAAAAAATCGTCAATTCGCTGATCGGGCATTGTGTTCGATAATCGCCCTAAAAACTAACCAGACGGTACATATTAAATTGCCCAAAAAAACCGTCAGCTCAATAATCCCCTGACTCTTTTAAAAAGCGGCGCACTTTTTGTAGCCGACGCCTGTCCCGGGAGCCGAAGTCATGCAGCGTTCCATTGCCACCGTTTCGTTGAGCGGTACCCTGCCGGAAAAACTCGAAGCCATTGCCGCCGCCGGTTTCGACGGCGTGGAGATCTTCGAGAACGACCTTCTCTACTACGATGGCAGTCCTCGGGAAATCCGGCAGATGTGCGCCGACCTGGGCGTCGCCATCACGCTGTTCCAACCCTTTCGTGATTTCGAAGGCTGCCGCCGCGATCGCCTGGCGCGCAACCTGGAACGTGCCGAGCGCAAATTCGATTTGATGCAGGAGTTGGGCACCGACCTGGTGCTGGTGTGCAGCAATGCCTCGGCTGACAGCGTTGGCGATGAACAGATCCTGATCGACGACCTGCGCCTGCTGGCCGAGCGGGCTGGCGCGCGGGGCTTGCGCATCGGTTATGAGGCGTTGGCCTGGGGCCGGCACGTCAATACGTACCAACAGGTCTGGAACATCGTGCGCCAGGCTGATCATCCGAGCCTCGGCGTGCTGCTCGACAGCTTTCACACCTTATCCCTCAAGGGCGACCCGAGCGCGATCGCCGAGATTCCCGGCGACAAGATCTTCTTTGTGCAAATGGCCGATGCGCCGATCCTGGCAATGGACGTTCTGGAGTGGAGCCGGCACTTCCGCTGTTTCCCGGGCCAGGGCGAATTCGACTTGCCAGGTTTCCTCGCGCCGATCATCCAGAGTGGCTACACCGGACCGCTGTCGCTGGAAATCTTCAACGACGGTTTTCGCGCCGCGCCACCAAGGGCCAACGCTGCCGACGGTTTGCGTTCGCTGTTGTATCTGGAAGAAAAGACCCGTCAGCGCCTGGCCGAACAAGCGCCCGCGCAGAAGCCCGACATTCTTTTTGAAACAGCGCTGGCCAGCGAGTACGACGGCATCGAGTTCCTGGAGTTCGCTGTCAACGATAACCTGGGGGCCAAGCTCGCCCATTGGTTGGAGCGCCTGGGTTTCGTCAAGGCTGGCCAGCATCGCTCCAAGAACGTCAGCCTGTTGCGCCAGGGCGATATCAACCTGATCCTCAACTGCGAGCCGTATTCCTTCGCCCACAGCTTTTTCGAAGCCCATGGCCCGTCGCTGTGCGCCATGGCGGTTCGGGTCAAGGACAGCGCCAGCGCCCTGAAACGGGCCGTGGCCTTTAAAGGCCAGCCTTATCGCGGCCTGGTCGGGCCCAACGAACTGGAATTGGCGGCGGTGCGCGCGCCGGACAGCAGCCTGATCTACCTGGTGGATGGGGACGCCGATGTCTATGGCACCGATTTCAACTTGCAACCCGCTGCCGCCATTGGCGCAGGGCTCAAGCGCATCGACCACATGGCGATGGCGTTGCCGGCCGACAGCCTCGACAGTTGGGTGCTGTTCTACAAGAGCCTGCTGGATTTCGAGGCTGACGATGAAGTGGTGCTGCCCGACCCTTATGGCCTGGTGAAAAGCCGTGCCCTGCGCAGCCGTTGCAGTTCGATTCGCTTGCCGTTGAACATTTCCGAGAACCGCAACACCGCTATTTCACACGCGCTGTCGAGTTATCGCGGTTCCGGCGTGCATCACATCGCCTTCGATTGCGATGATATCTTTGCCCAGGTCAGTCGCGCCAAGGAGGCTGGGGTGCCGTTGCTGGACATTCCGCTCAACTACTATGATGACCTCGCGGCGCGTTTCGATTTCGATGATGAATTTCTCAGTGAACTGGCCTACTTCAACGTGCTGTACGACCGTGATGCCCAAGGCGGTGAGCTGTTCCACGTCTACACCGAGCCGTTCGAAGGGCGGTTCTTCTTCGAGATCATCCAGCGCAAGAACGGTTACGCCGGTTACGGCGCGGCCAACGTCGCGGTGCGCCTGGCGGCCATGGCCAAGTCCCGCAGCGGCGGCGTGCGACACGCCAAGTTGTAGGGAAATCGTAACCGTGGCGGTAAAGGGCAGTGCCTTGGCTTCCTTCACTGCCCGGTGCAGCCCATAATCGCCCACCTGTGCAGTGACGGCCTGAGCCCGCAATGACTATGAATCCAGAGCTTCCCGCAGCCCTCGACGAGCCTGTCGCCGCGCCGCGCAAGAGTCGCAAGAACAACCCGGAGAAAACCCGGGAAAATATTCTCCAGGAAGCCATCGTCGAGTTCGTCCAGCAAGGCCTGGCCGGCGCCCGGGTCGACGCCATCGCCGAGCGCATCCACACCTCCAAGCGCATGATCTATTACTACTTCGGCAGCAAGGAGCAGTTGTACGTCGAGGTGCTGGAGAAACTCTACGGTGATATCCGCACCACAGAAAGCCGCCTGCACCTGGCGGAACTGGCGCCGGTCGAGGCGATCCGGCGCCTGGTGGAATTCACCTTCGATCACCATGATCGCAACGTGGATTTCGTGCGCATCGTCTGCATCGAAAACATCCACAACGCCGAATACGTGAAACAGTCCGGTGCGATCAAGGCGATGACCAACACCATCCTCGATTCCCTGGGCGTGATCCTCCGTCGTGGCGCCGAAGAAGGCGTATTCCGTGCCGGCCTCGAGCCGCTGGATGTGCATTTGCTGATCAGCTCGTTCTGCTTCTACCGGGTATCCAACCGCCAGACGTTCGGTGAGATCTTCCAGATCGACCTGTCGGACGAAGCGGTCAAGCAGCGGCATCGGCAGATGGTGTGTGAGTCGGTGTTGAGATATTTGCGGGCCTGACACCGAACCTGACGTGCAAGCAATCCTGTGTGGGAGCGAGCTTGCTCGCGATAGCGGTGGATCAGCCAACCTCGATGGTGACTGGTGTACCGCTATCGCGAGCAAGCTCGCTCCCACAGTTCATTCCTCGCAGGGATTTTCACTCGGCTTTAGTGATTCATGCTCTGGAAATGCGCCAGCATCCGCTGCGCATCCGGCGCCACGCCGCTGAACAGTTCGAACGCCTTGACCGCCTGGAACACCGCCATGGTGCCGCCGTCCAGCGTGCGGCAGCCGAGGGCGCGGGCGTTGCGCAGGAGTTCGGTTTCCAACGGGAAATAAACGATCTCCGCCACCCACAGGTCGCCCCGCAACAACTCGACCGGCACCGGCATGCCCGGCAGTTTCGCCATGCCCATGGGTGTGGTGTTCACCAAGCCGTCGGCCTCGGCCATGGCAATTGCAAGGTCATGCCCGGCACGAGCGCGGCCGGCGCCGAAGTGTTGATTCAAGTTGTTCGCCAATGCCTCGGCACGGCTGACCTCGACATCAAAAATGCTCAGCGTCTCCACGCCTTCCACCAGCAACGCATGGGCCACCGCCGCGCCGGCGCCTCCTGCGCCCATCTGGACCACGCGCTTGCGCGCGACATCACCCAAGCCACGACGAAAACCTTCGGCGAACCCCAGGCAGTCGGTGTTATGGCCGATGCGCTTGCCGTCCTTGAGCACCACGGTATTCACCGCACCGATCCCGCTGGCCTCGGGCGACAACTCGTCCAATAACGGGATGATCGCCTGCTTGCAGGGAAAGGTGATGTTCAGGCCAGTGAAGTCCATGCGCTCGGCGGCCAGCAGCAAGTCGGGCAGGGCGCTGCTGTCGAGCTTCAGGGCATCGAGATCGATCAGTCGATAGAGGTAGCGCATGCCCTGGGCATCGCCTTCGCGCTCATGCAGCGCCGGCGTGCGCGACGCCTGGATGCCCGCGCCGATGAGCCCGGCCAGCACAGTGATATTCGACATGCGTATCAACCTTTCAACCGCTGACTGAAATGTTCCAGGGCCAGGCGATAACCATGGCTGCCGAACCCGCACATCACGCCGATGGCCACCGATGAAACAAAGGAGTGGTGACGGAACGTCTCGCGGGCGTGGACGTTGGAAAGATGGACTTCGATGACTGGCACTTCGCTCGCCACCAGGGCGTCGCGGATTGCCACGGAGGTGTGGGTCCAGGCCGCCGGGTTGATGATGATGCCGGCGCATCGGCCACGGGCGCCGTGAATCCAGTCCAGCAATTCACCTTCCTGGTTGGTCTGGCGAAACTCCACGGCAAGGCCCAGCTCCTCGGCGGTGCGGGCACATAACGCAGAAATATCAGCCAGGGTTTCGTGGCCATAGGTTGCCGGCTCGCGGGTGCCGAGCAGGTTCAGGTTCGGGCCGTTGAGCACCAGAACGATCGGAGGCATCGCACATTTCTCCACATTTTTTATTGTTGGTGTCGGCGGGGATCCAGCCGGTGGAGATAAATTGTACTAGATGGTTAATTTGGTCAAATAAAGCAGCCGTCGGCGGGCAATAAGTGTTCGATGATCGAACATTGCATCAGCCGAGAGATTGGGGAAGGCAATTGTGGCGAGGGGATTTATCCCCGCTCGAGCGCGCAGCGCTCGCAAACTGTTGGCACAGACAGGCATGGGGCTGCTCCGCAGCCCAGCGGGGATAAATCCCCTCGCCACAAGGTAATCCTTTACCCCAAAAGGCGGGTTCAGCGCCGCGTCAACAACACCCCGGATTCCATGTGATGGGTCCAAGGGAATTGATCGAACAACGCGCAACGCGTGATGCGGTGGGTGTCGTTCAGTTGCGCGATGTTCGCGGCGAGGGTCTCGGGGTTGCAGGAGATGTACAGGATGTTGTCGAACCGCCTCGTCAGTTCGCACGTGTCCGGGTCCATGCCGGCGCGAGGCGGGTCGACGAAGACGCTGCCGAATTCGTAGCTTTTCAGGTCTATGCCCTGCAAACGACGGAACGGCCGGACTTCGTTCAAGGCTTCGGTCAGCTCTTCGGCGGACAGGCGCACCAGCGTGACGTTATCCACCGCGTTTTCGCTGAGGTTGCTCAGCGCGGCGTTCACCGAAGTCTTGCTGATTTCGGTGGCCAGCACCTTGCGCACGCGGGTGGCTAGCGGCAGGGTGAAGTTGCCGTTGCCGCAGTACAACTCCAGCAGGTCGTCATTGCGGTCGCCCAGCGCTTCATAGGCCCAGTTGAGCATCTTCTGGTTGACCGTGCCGTTGGGCTGGGTGAAGGCGCCTTCGGGTTGGCGATAGCTGAAGGTGCGACCGCCCACCTCAAGTTTCTCCACCACGTAATCGTGGCCGATCACTTCGCGCTTGCCCTTGGAGCGACCAATGATGCTGACGCCCAGGTCGGTCGCCAGTTTCGACGCCGCGGCATGCCAGTGTTCATCCAACGGGCGGTGGTAGCACAGGGTGATCATCGCGTCGCCGGCCAGGGTGGTGAGGAATTCCACCTGGAACAACTTGTGGCTCAAGGGCGCGCTGGCCTGCCAGGCGGCCTTGAGCTGCGGCATCAACTGATTGATGCGCAGGCTGGCGATGGGAAACTCTTCAATCAGGATCGGCGTGCGCTTGTCGTCCTGGGAGAACATGGCGTAATGCCGTTCGCCAGCCTCGCGCCACAGTCGAAATTCGGCCCGCAGGCGGAAGTTGCCCAGGGGCGAGTCGAATACGGCAGGCTCCGGCGCCTCAAAAGGGGCCAGAAGGTCACGCAAGCGCGTGACCTTGCCCTGCAACTGGGCGGCGTAGGCTTGGGAATCAAAAGTCATGCGTTGAACCAACCCAACTTGATAACGAACAGAATCGACAGGATCACCAGCGCCGGGTTCAGCTCACGGCCACGACCGGAGACCAGCTTGATGGCGGTCCAGGCGATGAAGCCGAAGGCAATGCCGTTGGCGATGGAGTAGGTGAAAGGCATCGCCAGGGCAGTGATCACGACCGGGGCGGCGACGGTGATGTCGTCCCAGTCGATTTCCGCCAGGCCCGAAGTCATCAACACCGCCACGAACAGCAGCGCCGGCGCGGTGGCGAAGGCCGGGACGCTGGCGGCCAGCGGCGAGAAGAACAGCGCCAGCAGGAACAGGATCGCCACCACGATGGCCGTCAGGCCAGTGCGGCCGCCGGCACTGACGCCCGCCGCCGATTCGATGTAGCTGGTGGTCGTCGAAGTGCCCAGCAGCGAACCGGCCATGGCGGCGGTGCTGTCGGCGATCAGTGCGCGGCCCATCTTTGGCATGTGCCCGTCCTTGCCCATCAACCCGGCGCGCTTGGCGACGCCGATCAGGGTGCCGGAGTTGTCGAACAGATCGACGAACAGGAAGGCGAAGATCACGTTCACGAGACCGATGTCCAAGGCGCCCATGATGTCCAGTTGCAGGAAGGTCGGGGCCAAGGATGGCGGTGCGGAAATGACGCCGTTGAACGGGGTGAAGCCCATCAGGATCGCGACGATGGTGACCGCCAGGATGCCGATCAGCACTGCGCCGCGTACTTTCAAGGCCTCGAGGGCGACGATGAGGACAAAGCCCAGGGTCGCGAGGATCGGCGCCGGTTGTTTCAGGTCGCCGAGGCCGACCATGGTCGCCGGGTTTTTCACCACGATGCCGGCATTGCTCAGGGCGATCAGTGCCAGGAACAGGCCGATACCGGCGGCAATGGCCGAGCGCAGCGGCAGCGGGATGCTGTTGATGATCCATTCGCGGATGCGGAAGATCGATAGCAGGAAGAACAGCACGGCGGAGACGAACACCGCCCCCAGCGCCACTTGCCACGTGTGGCCCATGTGCAGGACCACGGTGTAGGTAAAGAAGGCATTCAGGCCCATGCCCGGCGCGAGGGCGATCGGGTAGTTGGCAATCAGCCCCATCACGGTCGAGCCGATGGCCGCCGCCAGGCAAGTGGCGACGAATACCGCGCCCTTGTCCATGCCGGTTTCACCGAGAATGCTCGGGTTCACGAACAGAATGTAGGCCATGGCCAGGAAGGTCGTGACGCCCGCCAGAATCTCGGTCCGCACGTTGGTGTTGTGTGCCTTGAGTTGAAACAGCCTTTCCAGCATGTCTGCTCCCCGTGGCGCGCCCGGCGCCGTGAATGTATCGACCTCAACAGCAAAGCACAGCACACCCATGGCGGCCGGAATTTTCTGTGGGTCGGAAAAAGCCGCGCATCATAACAGCGCGGCGATGTGGCTGCGATCCTCTGTCTTGAGTCGCAAAGGTGTTCAGTCGCGAAGTGTGCAGTTGCAAAAGTGTGCAGTCGCAAAAGTTGGGCCATACTGCGCGCGGTTCCGGGAGGTCGGTATGTATTGCATGAAAAAATTTGCCTCGGTCTGCGCATTGAGCCTCTGGCTGTCCGTGCCGGCTGCCCATGCCGCATCGGCGCCGCCGCTGAGCGAGGTCAAGGTGCTCAAGGTCGAATCGCCGGCCTGTGGTTTCGAGGACATCGCCCCAGGTCAGGCGCAGACCCGTTGCGACCACGGCGGCCCGAACATCAAGGTCTACGTGCTGGAGGTCGGTTACGGCCACCAGCCGAACGTCACGCTGGACGGCTTCGAAGTCGACGGCACCCGCTCGCCGGTATGTGCGTACAGCAATGGCAACCTCAATGATTGCTCGAAGACAACCAGGACGGTTGGTTACGTGTACATCTTCGATCTGAAGGGCAAGCAGGAAGGGACCTTCAGTTTCAGCAACGTCTCGATCAACGCGCCGGGCAACCGGATGACCACGCAGCTGTACATCAAATAGCCGATGCCCCTGCGGGCGCGGCGTAGGAGCTGCCGAGCGCAGCGAGGCTGCGATCTTTACCCTGACTTGAATCTCAAGCGCCTATCAAAAGATCGCAGCCTTCGACAGCTCCTACACTACAAGCATCACCCAGTGGAGAGCGCCCATGATTCCTGGAACCAAGATCCCCCGAGCCCTGATCGCCGTGGCCGAAGGCGTCGATGACTTGCAGGCGGTGACGCTGATCGACGTGTTGCGTCGCGCGCAGCTTGAAGTGGTGGTGGCGAGTATCGAAGGTCGTCGCATGCTGACTTGCGCACGCGGCACGCGCCTGACCGCCGACGGCATGCTGGTGGACGTGCTGGTGCAGGATTTCGACCTGATCGTCCTGCCCGGCGGCATCATCGGCGCGCAGCACCTGGCCGCCCATCAGCCCTTGCAGCAGTTGGTCAAGGACCAGGCCGCGGCCGGGCGCTTGTTTGCCGCCATCGCCGAAGCCCCGGCGTTGGTGCTCCAGGCATTCGGCGTCCTGCGCCAGCGTCGCATGACCTGCCTGCCTGCGGTCAGTCAGCAACTGTCCGGGTGCAGCTTCGTCGATCAACCGGTGGTGGTGGACGGCAATTGCATCACCGCCCAGGGTTCCGCCGCCGCCCTGGTGTTTGCCCTTGCGCTGGTGGAAGCACTTGCCGGTAAAGGGGTGAGGAGCGTGGTAGCGGCTGAACTGTTGGCCTGACACTTCAAAAACCTGCGCAGTCTCGTGGCGAGGGAGCTTGCTCCCGCCCGGCTGCGCAGCAGACGGCAGTGTTTCGTCATTCAATCGCCTTGAACGCTCACCACACCCCGAAGTCGTACCCCTTATGACGGTGGTTTCCCAAAACGCCGCGTGTACGACTAACCGTGAGGTGTTCCATGAGCGCGACTTTGTCCGAAGCGACGCCGGCGTCCTTCGTCCCTCATCCCATACGTCTGACCCTCAATGGCGCGGTGCGCGAGTTGCAGGTGCTGCCCTGGACCACGTTGCTGGACCTGCTGCGCGAGCAGTTGGACCTGGTGGGCAGCAAGAAGGGCTGTGATCACGGCCAGTGCGGTGCCTGCACGGTGCTGCGCGACGGCAAGCGGATCAACGCCTGCCTGACCCTGGCGATAATGTGCGATGGCGCCGAGCTGACCACTGTCGAGGGCTTGGCGGATGGCGATGAATTGCATCCCATGCAACGTGCATTCATCAAGCATGACGCCTTCCAGTGTGGTTACTGCACGCCAGGGCAGATCTGTTCGGCGGTGGGCTTGGCCAACGAGGGCAGGGCGCAGGGCTCGGCTGAAATCAGCGAGCTGATGAGCGGCAATCTCTGCCGGTGCGGTGCCTATAACAACATCCGCGATGCCATTGAAGAAGCCCTGCCGCTCTGCCAGCAGACGGGAGGTGAGTCGTGAATCCCTTCCGCTACAGCAAGCCCGATACGCTGCGGGCGGCCGTGGAACTGTCGAGTGCCCATTCGCGCTTCATCGCTGGCGGCACCAATCTGCTGGACCTGATGAAGGAAAACCTCACCCGCCCCGAGCATCTGATCGATATCACCGGCCTGCCCTTGGCCGACCTCAGCGAAACGCCCTCGGGCGGGGTGATGATCGGCGCGCTGGTGAGCAATGCCGACCTGGCCTGGCATCCTTGGATCGAGCGCCGTTATCCGTTGCTTTCCCAGGCCATCCTCGCCGGTGCTTCGCCGCAGTTGCGCAACATGGCCAGCACGGGTGGCAATCTGTTGCAGCGCACCCGTTGTTACTATTTTTACGACGCCAGCGTGCCCTGCAACAAACGCAGGCCCGGCAGTGGCTGCCCGGCCCGAAGCGGCTTGAATCGGATACACGCGATCCTGGGAGCCAGTGAGCAGTGCGTCGCGACGCATCCCTCAGACATGTGCGTGGCCCTGGCGGCCCTTGATGCGGTGGTCCATGTGCTGGGGCGCGGTGGTCCACGGACCATCGAATTCGCCGACTTCCATCGCCTTCCCGGCGACGCTCCGGACCGGGACAATCAACTGGCCGATGACGAGCTGATCACCTACATCGAGCTGCCGCCCGCCGGTTTCGCCGAACACAGCCATTACCTGAAAATCCGCGACCGGGCGTCCTATGCTTTCGCGCTGGTGTCGGTGGCGGCGGCGCTGGAGCTGGACGGACCGGTGATCCGACAGGCGCGCCTGGCCCTCGGCGGCGTGGCACACAAGCCTTGGCGCGACCGGGCGGTGGAGAGCTGGCTGGCGGGCCAGGCCGTCAGCCGTGAAACCTTCACGGCGGCTGCGGATGCACTGTTGCAGGACGCTGAACCGCTGGCGCACAACGGCTTCAAGGTCAAACTGGCGCGACGGGCGATCGTCCGCGCCTTGAGCGAAGCGGCACTGGTGGGAGGGACCGCCCGATGAACGCACAGAGCAAAACCATAGGGCAACCGCTGAACCGGGTCGATGGCCTGCTCAAGGTGACCGGTCGCGCCCGTTATGCCGGTGAATACCCCGAGCGTGGCTTGTTGCACGGCAGCGTGGTGTCCAGCGCGATTGCCCGCGGCCGCGTTGTGCGCATCGATGCCTCCCGGGCCTTGGCGCTGCCGGGCGTCGTCGCGGTGATCGACCACACCAATCGCCCGAGAATCGCCAGTTACGACGAGCCCTACCAGGATGCCGATGCGGCGGAGGGCTCACCGTTCAGGCCGCTGTTCAACGAGCGGATTCTCTACAGCGGCCAGCCGCTGGCCCTGGTGGTGGCCGAGAACCTGGAACTGGCCCGTTATGCCGGCTCGCTCGTGGACATCGAGTACGAAGCCGAGGCGCATCAGACCGACCTGACCATCCAGCAAAACGAAGCCCATCCGGCGCCAGCCGAATTGCCCAAGCCCCGTGGGAATTTCCAGGGCGAGTACGCCAGTTCGGCGTTGAGCGTGGATGTGTCCTACAGCACCCCGGTTGAGCATCACAACCCGATGGAGCCTCACGCCTCCACCGTGCTGTATCAACCCGACGGCAGCCTGAATATCCACGACAAGACCCAAGGCGCGCAGAACTGCCAGCAGTATGTGCAAAAAGTGTTCGGCCTGGAGAAGGAACACGTGCGGGTGTTTGCCGCGTTCGTAGGCGGCGCCTTCGGTTCCGGACTGCGGCCGCAATACCAATTGCCGCTGGCGGTGATGGCCGCGCTGGCGCTGAAACGCTCGGTACGCGTGAGCCTGACGCGCCAGCAGATGTTTACCTTCGGCTATCGGCCACGAACCTTCCAGCGCCTGCAACTGGGCGCCGCCGCCAACGGCAGGTTGCTTGCCGTGGCGCACTCCGCCATCGGCCAGACCTCGCGTTTCGAAGACTTCACCGAACACGTCGTGGAGTGGAGCGGCATGCTCTATCACTGCGACAACGTGACGTTGACCTACAAGCTGGCGCCGCTGGACGTCTACACGCCGCTGGACATGCGCGCGCCGGGCGCGGCCCTTGGGTTGATCGGCCTGGAATGCGCCATGGACGAGTTGGCCTGTGCCTTGGCAATCGACCCGGTGCAGTTGCGCCTGATCAACTACGCCGAGCGCAACGAAAACGAGGACAAGCCGTATTCCAGCAAGGAACTGCGGGCCTGTTACGCCGAAGGTGCCAAGCGTTTCGGCTGGGACAAGCGCAACCCGGAACCGCGCAGCATGCGCAAGGACCGGCAACTGGTGGGCTGGGGCATGGCCGGCGGCGTGTGGGAAGCCATGCAGCAGAAGGCCAGCGCCCGGGCATCGCTGGACGCCGATGGCAAGTTGACCGTCAGCAGCGCGACCACCGATATCGGCACCGGTACCTACACGGTCATGACTCAGATTGCCGCCGAGGCGTCAGGTGTTTCCCTTGAGAACGTCACCTTTGTTCTGGGTGACTCGTCGCTTCCGACGGCTCCGCTGCAGGGCGGTTCGTTTACCGTCTCGTCCGTGGGGACGGCGGTGCAGCAGGCCTGTGAAGCGCTCAGGGAAAAACTGCTCGCTGTGGCCCGGCAGTCCTGCCCTGAGTTCAGCGCCGCGACCCTTGAACAGGTCACGTTTGCCGACGGTGAGCTGCGCATGGGCGCGGCCCGTGTCGCGC
The DNA here is from genome assembly GCF_019141525.1 of Pseudomonas alvandae. Taxonomy (GTDB): domain Bacteria; phylum Pseudomonadota; class Gammaproteobacteria; order Pseudomonadales; family Pseudomonadaceae; genus Aquipseudomonas; species Aquipseudomonas alvandae. The sequence continues at coordinate 5,623,077 of NZ_CP077080.1, read as the reverse complement.
TGTCGGAGCTGGCGCGCAAAAGCGGTGAAATGCCGTTGCAGGCCGAGGTCTCCGCCGGGCCGGACGAGAAACGCCAGGCCTACGCCACCGCGACGCACTCGGCCGTATTCGTTGAGGTGCTGGTGGACGAAGACCTCGGCACGGTGAAGGTCAATCGGGTCGTCAGCGCTATTGCCGCCGGACGGGTAATCAATCCGAAAACCGCCCGCAGCCAGATCCTCGGTGGCGTGGTCTGGGGCGTCGGCATGGCGCTGCATGAAGAAACCCTGACGGACCATGCCCTGGGCCGCCACATGAACCACAACCTGGCCGAATACCACGTGCCGGTCAACGCCGATATCGGTGACATAGACGTGGTTTTTGTCGAAGAACATGACGAGATCGTCAACGCCCTCGGTTCCAAGGGCGTCGGTGAGATCGGCATTGTCGGCGTGGCTGCCGCGGTGGCGAATGCGATTTACCACGCCACGGGCAAGCGGGTGCGGGACTTCCCGATCACCCTGGACAAGTTGCTCTAGGCTTTCGCCTCGTCCACCGGTTCGTGCATCCGGTCGCGGTGGGCCAGGGTCGGGAACAATTTGATCCAGGCTCCCGTCACCAACAGTGTGCCGACGCCGCCCATGACCACTGCCGGCACGGTGCCGAACCAATGGGCGGTGAGGCCGGATTCGAATTCGCCCAACTGGTTCGACGCGCCGATGAACAAGCCATTCACTGCGCTGACCCGTCCGCGCATCTCGTCCGGCGTTTCCAGCTGTACGAAGGAGGCGCGGATCACCATGCTGATCATGTCGGCCGCGCCCAGCACCACCAGCACCGCGAGGGAAAACCAGAATGACGTGGAGAGGCCGAACGCGATGGTGGCGACACCGAACACCCCCACGGCGGTGAACATCACCCGGCCGACCTTGCGCTCTACGGCGAAGCGCGCCAGCCACAGCGACATCAGCAGGGCACCGACCGCTGGCGCCGAACGCAACAGGCCCAGGCCCCAGGGCCCGGTGAGCAGGATGTCCTTGGCGAATACCGGTAGCAACGCGGTTGCGCCCCCCAGCAGCACCGCGAACAGGTCCAGGGAGATCGCCCCGAGGATGTCCGGGCGGCTGCGAATGAAGCGAATACCGGCCAACAGCGAGTCGAGGGTCGCCTTGCCTTTGTTCAGCGGCGTCTGCCTGGCAGGCAGGTTGAGCATCAGGCAACAGGCAATGATGTAGAGCAGCACGGTCGGCCCATAGACCCAGACACTGCCGAAGGCATACAGCAGACCGCCAAGGGCCGGGGCGACGATGGTCGCCGATTGCTGGGCCGATTGCGCGGCGGCCACGGCCCGGGGAAACAGCGCAGCCGGGACGATGCTCGGCAGCAAGGCCTGGGTGGTCGGCATTTCGAAGGACCGGGCCGCGCCGAGCAGGAAGGCGAGGATGAAGATCATCTCCCGCGTGATGTGGTCGGTGGCGCTGCCAATCGCCAGGGCCAGGGCGATCATCGCCTGCAATGATTGGCAGATCGCGGCGACTTTGCGTCGATCGTATCGATCCGCCACATGCCCGGTGTGAAGCATGAACAGTACGCGCGGGGCGAATTCCACAAGGCCGACCAGCCCGAGGTCGAGGACGTTGCCGGTCAGTTGATAAAGGTTCCAGCCGATGGCCACGGTGAGCATCTGGAAACCGCTGGCGGTGAATATCCGGGCCAGCCAGAAGGCGATGAAGGGACGATGGTGACGGAGCAGCAACGGTGCTTGGCTGGGCATCTGCGACGGGGTCCGGTGATGAAGGCCACGAGATTATCACCGAGCTGTAACTGGAAGTTGCGGTGGTTGGAAAAATAGTTAGCCAAACATCAATTCAAACTGATGCGGGCTTTTGTGGCGAGGGAGTCCCCGCCGCGTCTCCGACGCTGCGCTGTCGCGCAGGGAATAGGTCTTGTGGCGAGGGGATTTATCCCCGTTGGGCTGCGCAGCGGCCCTCAACCAGACAACTCGGTGTGCCAGTAAGATCGGGGCCGTTGCTTTTGGGGCTGCTGCGCAGCCCAGCGGGGATAAATCCCCTCGCCACGGGGTCCCTGCTGGTTCGGGAAATCTGGATTTGGGGCTGGGTTTTGGCACTGAGACAACCTGTCACGCGACAAAAGACCACGCCGTCCATCGGTCGATATGCGACTACTCTTTGAGCATTGCTTGACCCAGGTCAATTCCCTTTCGGGGCGTTGTGCTGGCGGCCATCCGGCCAGAGTCCTGCGTTGTGACGGTTTAAAAAAGAACGATTTTAAAAGCATCGCACTCCATATCCCTGGGGGCTGTGGTGCAAGCCCCGCCCGCAGCCGGTTTTACCTGACAGAGGAAGACTTATGTTCGGTTTGGAGGCGCTCGATCTCGCCCGAATCCAGTTTGCGTTCACGATCTCGTTCCACATCCTGTTCCCGGCCATCACCATCGGCCTGGCGAGTTACCTGGCGGTACTCGAAGGCCTGTGGCTCAAGACGCGGGACGATACCTACCGCGACCTGTACCACTTCTGGTCGAAAATCTTTGCCGTCAACTTCGGCATGGGCGTGGTGTCCGGGCTGGTCATGGCGTATCAGTTCGGCACCAACTGGAGCCGTTTCTCGGACTTCGCCGGTGCTGTAACCGGGCCGCTGCTGACCTATGAAGTGCTCACGGCGTTCTTCCTCGAAGCGGGTTTCCTCGGTGTGATGCTGTTCGGCTGGAATCGCGTCGGCCGCGGCCTGCACTTCTTTTCCACCGTCATGGTGGCGATCGGCACGCTGATCTCGACGTTCTGGATCCTGTCCTCCAATAGCTGGATGCAAACCCCGCAGGGCTACGAAATCGTTGATGGGCGGGTCATTCCGGTGGACTGGCTGGCGGTGGTGTTCAACCCTTCGTTCCCGTTCCGGCTGATGCACATGTCGGTCGCGGCCTTTGTGGCCACGGCGTTTTTCGTCGGCTCATCGGCGGCCTGGCACTTGCTGCGCGGCCGCGACAATCCAGCCGTGCGCCGCATGTTGTCGATGGCCATGTGGATGGCCTTGCTGGTGGCGCCGGTACAAGCGGTCATCGGCGACTTCCATGGCCTCAATACCCTCAAGCATCAACCGGCGAAAATTGCCGCGATCGAAGGCCACTGGGAGAATGTCGGCGACGAGCCCACGCCGCTGATCCTGTTCGGCTGGCCCGACATGAAGGCAGAAAAAACCAAATACGCCGTGGAGATCCCGTACCTGGGCAGCTTGATCCTGACGCACTCCTTGACCGATCAAGTGCCGGCCCTCAAGGAGTTCCCGCCTGAGGACCGGCCGAATTCGACCATTGTGTTCTGGTCGTTCCGGGTCATGGTGGGCCTGGGTTTCCTGATGATCTTCACCGGCCTGTGCAGCCTCTGGTTGCGTCGCGGTCACCGGCTCTATCAGTCCAGACCCTTCCTGCATTTGGTGCTGTGGATGGGGCCGTCCGGACTTATTGCGATTCTGGCGGGCTGGTTCACTACGGAGATCGGGCGTCAGCCGTGGGTGGTCTACGGCTTGATGCGCACCGCCGATGCTTCGTCCGGCCATAGCTTTGCGCAAATGAGTTTCACCCTGGTCATGTTCGTGGTGGTGTATTTCGCCCTGTTTGGCGCGGGCCTGAGCTACATGATGCGCCTGGTGCGCAAGGGCCCGGTGGCCCACGAAGCCGAGCCGACCGATGGTGGCCCTGGCCAGAAACGCACCCCGGCCCGTCCATTGTCGGCGGCCAACGAAGGCGACGACGAAGTGGACCACAACGACAGCTCGCACAAGGGGAATTGAGTCATGGGTATTGATCTTCCGCTGATCTGGGCCGTGGTCATCATCTTCGGCATCATGATGTACGTAATCATGGACGGCTTCGACCTGGGCATCGGCATTCTCTTCCCCTTCGTCAAGGGCGAGCGCGACCGCGACGTGATGATGAACACCGTCGCGCCGGTCTGGGACGGTAACGAAACCTGGCTGGTGCTGGGCGGCGCCGGGCTGTTCGGGGCGTTCCCGCTGGCCTATTCGGTGGTGCTCTCGGCGTTGTACCTGCCGCTGATCCTGATGCTCATCGGCCTGATCTTCCGGGGCGTGGCGTTCGAGTTTCGCTTCAAGGCCAGGGCCGAGAAGCGGCACTTGTGGGACAAGGCGTTCATCGGTGGTTCGCTGACGGCGACGTTCTTCCAGGGCGTTGCGCTGGGGGCGTTCATCGACGGCTTCGAGGTGGTCAATCGCCAATACGCTGGCGGCTCCCTGGACTGGTTCACGCCATTCACGATGTTCTGTGGCCTGGCGCTGATTGCCGCCTACGCCTTGCTCGGCTGTACCTGGCTGATCATGAAGACCGAAGGCAAATTGCAGGAACAGATGCACGATCTGGCGAGGCCGCTGGCCTTCGTGGTACTGGCGGTGATCGGCATCGTCAGTATCTGGACGCCGCTGGCCCACGCCGATATCGCGGCCCGCTGGTTTACCCTGCCGAACCTGTTCTGGTTCCTGCCGGTACCTATCCTGGTGCTCGTGACCATGTACGGGTTGTTCCGCGCCGTGGCCCGCAACGCCAACTACACGCCATTCATCCTGACGCTGGTGCTGATTTTCCTCGGCTACAGCGGCCTGGGCATCAGCCTGTGGCCGAACATCGTGCCGCCGTCCATTTCGATCTGGGACGCCGCGTCACCGCCACAGAGCCAGGGCTTCATGCTGGTCGGCACGTTGTTCATCATTCCGTTGATCCTGGTGTACACCTTCTGGAGCTACTACGTGTTCCGCGGCAAGGTGACCCATGACGACGGCTACCATTGATCGACCTGCGAGGTGCCGAGCATGGCCAAGCCTGACTTGAAGGACATCGAGGCCGCTGAGAAAAAACCGTTATGGCAGCGGCTCGGTTGGCTGGCGGTGATTTGGGCTGGCAGTGTGCTGGCGCTGTTTGTGGTCGCCAGCCTGATGCGGATGTTCATGAACGCAGCGGGGCTGACGACTCACTGATCCAGCCTATTTGCGAGCCTTGAGAATCACGAACTTCGGCGTGGCGGCCACTTGCTCGACGCCCCGAAACAGGCGCGCCAGCTTGCTGTGGTAGCCCAGGTGCCGGTTGCCGACGATGTACAGGGCGCCGCCGACCACCAGCGCTTCGCGGGCTTGCTGGAACATGCGCCAGGCGAGGAAGTCGCCCACCACTTGCTGCTGGTGGAAGGGCGGGTTGCACAGCACCACATCCAGGGACTGCGCTTCTTGCCCGGCCAAGCCGTCTCCCGCCCTCACGACAACTTCGCGCTCACCCAGGGCGGCCCGCCAGTTTTCGGCGGCCGATTGCACGGCCATGTATGACTCGTCCACCAGGGTGTAGCGAGCGTCCGGGTTTGCCAGGGCGCTGGCGATGGCCAGCACGCCGTTGCCGCAACCCAGGTCCGCGACCCGCGCCGAGCCCAGGTTTTTTGGCAGGTGCGGCAGGAAGGCACGGGTGCCGATGTCCAGCCCTTCGCGACAGAACACGTTGGCGTGGTTGAGCAGCTCGATTTTCGGCTCGTCCAAGCCATAACGCGTGGGATAAGGGGAGGTGGCCGGTGGCTTGGCTTGTGGCGTGGCAATCAACAGGCGAGCCTTCTTGACCGCCAGCGAGGCCTGGACCGGGCCGATGTAACGTTCCAGCAACTCACCGGCGGCCCGGGGCAGATGCTTGACCATCGCCGCGGCAATGACTTGCGCACCTGGCGCCAGTTGGCCTTGCAGCCGGATCAGTTGTTCCTCCAGCAGGGCCAGGGTCTTGGGGACTTTCACCAGCACTCGGTCGAAGGGGCCGGCCACCGGTTCACTGGCGGGTACGGTCGGCACCGCATCGAAGGGCAGGCCGTTGCGTACCAGGTTTTTCTCCAATGCCTGGAAGGCCAGGAACGAGTCCCCGCTGCTGGTGACCTGCACTTTGCCGGTAAGGCTGGCTGCCAGGGCGCCGAAGCTGTCATTGAGTACCAACACGTGGGTACCGGCGCACGGTTGTTGCTCGGCCAGGTACGCAAGCAGGTATTCGTCGGCCGCGTCGAAAGCCTGCAGCGGTTCGTTCTGCTGTTCGGGCTGGCGGATCAGGTCGAGTTGGGCGAAGGGACTGTCAAGCAAAGGCATGGCTGGGACTCTGGCAAATCAACGAATGTCCCGCTGCCTGGTGGCAGGTGTGTCAGCGGGGCCGCCTGAATGAACTGCGTCGCGTGGTAGGCGCGTCATCATTCAAGTGGAGCCGCGAATGTTACGTTTTTTCGCAAGGCATTACTCGCGGGTTTTCAGGTTCGCAACCTGACCCGCTGTTCAAATCACGTGAATATGGGCCGCCTTGGCCACCGCCGAGATTTTATTGGTCACGTTCAATTTGCGCATGCAGCTACAAACATGGAAGTTCACGGTGCGTTCGGAAAGGCAAAGGATCCTGCCGACTTCCGAGGCGGTCTTGCCTTCGGCGGACCATCTCAATACTTCAATTTCGCGAGGCGAGAGAGGACATGTCTTTGGCGAAGGCAGCCTGGCCAATTTTTTGCTCGCCAGCGTATGCAGCTTCTGGCTGGCAAAAATGGCGTAGCCGAGGTTCCCATAATGCTCTTCTGCGTCAATACGGCAATGAGTCCTGGCGAGGCTGAACAAGCTGTAGCAAGAACTCTTTTCATCATGGACAGCTTGGGTCCAGCCATACCTGAGGCCCTGTCGAACTAAGTCCTCCCGCAACTTGGGGGCTTCGGAAAAAACATGTTCGTCCCATAGAATAGGCAGAGCGGATTGATTGCAGTGCGCCACTAGTGGATCGTTAGCAGCGTAACCATTTTGTTCATAGAGCCTGTCCCATCCATAAGGATAATTATTGAGGTTTATCTTGCTGGCACATCGACCTGGCAGTCCTGAATAAGCTGTAAAGGCACAGTATTCAAAGCCCTGATTATTAAAGAAATTCATGACCAGGCGATAGGCTTTTTGCAAGTCCTGTTCACACGATAGTTTTCTTAGTTGCAAATCTTTCCATTCGTCCATCGCATTCTCCTGGGGTGACATACCGCGAAGCGGATCCAATCGGTGATGCGAGAAAGAGTGTAGGACTTATCCTACGCTCTAGTTAGAATTTTTTCTTTTCACTTGTACTTGTTGCTATTAAATAACTCACGGCTATTTCGTTTTTTCGATACATGATTTTAGTTCTGTATAACTCTGCTAGAAGATTTTTCCCGGCAGGACCTGAGTTGATAGCTTAATGCTATCCTTCTTCTCGGTGGTTAACGTGGCGACTTTGCGGGACACTAGAGTCTTGTCCCATTGGAGTCGCCCATGACTGACAGCGCAGAAAAGTTTACCCGCCAGACGCTGATCGACGTGCAACCCCTGACGCCTCATCTGTTTACATTGCGTACCACCCGAGATCGCGGCTTTCGCTTTCGGGCAGGCCAGTTCGCCCGGCTTGGGGTCGTCAAGGCGGACGGTACGACCGTGTGGCGCGCCTATTCCATGGTGTCGTCACCCTTTGACGAATTCCTCGAGTTTTTTTCCATCGTCGTCCCGGACGGAGAGTTCACCAGCGAGCTCAGCCGCCTCAAGCCCGGTGATTGTCTATTGGTCGAACGCCAGGCCTTTGGTTACCTGACCCTGGACCGTTTCGTGGATGGACGGGACTTGTGGCTTTTGTCCACGGGCACCGGCGTTGCGCCGTTTCTCTCAATCCTCCAGGACTTCGAGGTCTGGGAAAAATTCGAGCGAATCATCCTGGTCTATAGCGTTCGCGAAGGACGGGAGCTGGCCTATCAGGCGTTGATCGAAGGGTTGACCCAGCGTGATTATCTTGCCGAATACGCCCATAAGTTTCGGTTCATTCCAACGGTCACCCGCGAGCAGCATCCGGCCGCGTTGAATGGGCGAATCACCACGCTGATTGAAAATGGCGAATTGGAGCGAGCCGCCAATGTCACGCTGACGCCGGAGCACTCGCGCGTCATGCTGTGCGGCAATCCGCAAATGATCGACGACACACGCAAGCTGCTCAAGGCCAAGGGCCTGCAACTGAGCCTCACTCGCCGGCCTGGGCAGGTGGCGGTGGAAAACTACTGGTAAGGAAAATGGCGTCCTGTGGACGCCATTTTTTATTTGCGTGAATGCTCAGGGCCGTTCGTTTTGGGCCTTGAGCAGGTCGCGAATTTCGCTCAGCAATTGTTCTTCCTTGGTGGGGACGGGGGGCGCGCTCGGGGCAACGGCCTCTTCGCGCTTGAGGCGGTTGATGGCCTTGACGCCCATGAAAATGGCGAACGCGACGATGATGAAATCCACCATGCTCTGGATGAATTTGCCGTAGGCCAGCACGACGGCCGGCGTATCGCCTTGGGCTGCCTTGAGTGTGATGGCCAGGTCGCTGAAGTCCACCCCGCCGATCAAAAGGCCGATCGGAGGCATGACCACGTCACCCACGAATGACGAAACAATCTTGCCAAAAGCGGCACCGATGATAATCCCGACGGCCATGTCGACGACATTGCCTTTGACCGCGAAGGCCTTGAACTCGCTTAGCACGCCCATGAGTTATTCCTTGTGACAGATAAGTAGGTACCCGCAGTGTAAGCCAGCCAAACGTGGATCGCTCGACATGCCTGTTTACATTTGCTGGCCTGTTTATCGACTCGGCAGCCTGTGAAAAGTTTACAAAGTGCCACCAATCGCGCGTGATACGCGGTTTCAGCCCGATTCCCTACACCGTTTTTTCTATCAATGCGGTATGGCATTTCTATTTAGGTTTTGGATTTTCGGGCACTAGCCTCTGAAAGGCGCACATGGATGCGCTCTATAAAATCAGAGGAAACGCCAATGAACATTTCCCCAGGCCTCGGCGCCATGTCCGGTCGTCGCTCACTTGTTGTGCTCACCGCCAGCCTGTTTTCCCTGTCCGTCAATGCCGCCACCTTGACCCGCGACAATGGCGCGGCGGTAGGCGACAACCAGAACTCGCAAACCGCAGGCCCCAATGGCCCGACCTTGCTGCAGGATGTGCAACTTATCCAGAAGCTCCAGCGTTTTGACCGTGAGCGCATCCCCGAGCGTGTCGTGCATGCCCGTGGTACCGGGGCCCATGGCGAATTTACTGTCTCCAATGACCTGAGCGACTTGACCAAGGCGAAGGTCTTCGCCGCTGGGCAAGTCACGCCGGTGTTCGTGCGCTTTTCCGCCGTGGTGCACGGCAATCATTCGCCGGAGACGTTGCGCGACCCTCGTGGCTTTGCCACCAAGTTCTATACCGCCGATGGCAACTGGGATCTGGTGGGTAATAACTTCCCGACATTCTTCATTCGCGACGCCATCAAGTTTCCCGACATGGTGCACGCGTTCAAACCTGACCCGCGAACTAACCTGGACGATGACTCCCGTCGTTTCGATTTCTTTTCCCATGTCCCGGAAGCGACTCGCACGCTGACAGAGCTGTATTCCAACTCCGGCACGCCAGCCAGTTATCGTGAAATGGACGGTAACGGCGTGCATGCTTACAAACTGATCAATGCCAAGGGCGAGATCAGTTATGTGAAGTTTCATTGGAAAAGTTTGCAGGGTCTGAAAAATCTCGACCCGAAAGAAGTCGTGAAAGTACAGGGGCAGGATTACAGCCACATGACCAACGACTTGGTCAGTCATATCAACAAGGGCGACTTTCCCAAGTGGGACTTGTACGTCCAGGTACTCAAGCCGCAGGACTTGTCCAGGTTCAACTTCGACCCACTGGACGCCACCAAGATCTGGCCGGATGTGCCTGAGCGAAAAGTTGGACAAATGGTCTTGAATCGCAACCCGGCAAATGTATTCCAGGAAACCGAACAAGTGGCGATGGCGCCCGCCAACCTGGTGCCGGGCATTGAACCTTCGGAAGATCGCCTGTTGCAGGGCCGGGTGTTTTCTTATGCCGATACGCAAATGTACCGGGTCGGGCCGAACGCGTTGCAATTGCCCATCAACGCCCCCAAGGTCGCCGTCAATAACGGTAACCAGGACGGCGCGATGAATGCTGGCAGCAGCAGTACCGGCGTGAATTATCAGCCGAGCCGGCTGCTGCCACGTGAAGAGCAGTCCGCTGCGCGCTATAGCCAGACCGAGCTGACCGGCAGTACCCAGCAGGCGAAAATCCAGCGTGAGCAGAATTTCAAGCAGGCCGGTGATCTGTACCGTTCGTTCGGCAAGAAAGAGCGTGATGACCTGATCGAAAGTTTCGGCGGGTCATTGGCGACCACCGACGATGAGAGCAAGCACATCATCCTGTCGTTCCTCTACAAGGCTGACCCTGAATACGGCACCGGCGTGGCCCGTGTCGCCAAGGGCGATCTGGCGCGGGTCAAGGCGTTGGCCGAGAAGCTGAACGACTGATCCACCGGGGGGAGACGAGCTGGTCGGCTCCCCCTGTCTGGAATCGTATGGAGAGGCCACGATGCGTAAATTCCTTTTACTGATATTCGCCACTGGGTCATGGGCTGTGCTGGCTGATCAGGTTCCGCCCGCCGACACGGCCGGGGTGCGGGAACAGTTGCAAGACTATTATTTCGACGCCGCCCGCCGGGGCGATGTGCCGATGCTCAATACGTTCATAGAGGCCGGCTACTCGCTCGATACTCGCGACGAAAAGGGCTACACCGCGCTGATCCTGGCGGCTTATCACGGCCACGGGCCGGCGGTGGAACGGCTGCTGGCTGCCGGGGCGGATGCCTGCGCCCAGGACAAACGTGGCAACACGGCGCTGATGGGCGCCATTTTCAAGGGCGAAGTGCAGATCGCGCGGCGTTTATTGTCGACCGACTGCAGCCCCGACCAACGCAACGGTGCCGGACAGACTGCGGCGATGTATGCCGGCCTGTTCAAGCGCGATGAGTTGCTCGACGCCCTGAAGGCCAAGGGCGCCGACCTGGATGCCAGGGATCCGCTGGGCAATACCGCGGCTGGCCTGGCAAAGGGTGAAATCAGAATGCCGGCCCCGCAGTAAAGCCCGGCTGTTATCATCGCGGTTTTTACCCGGAGTTCAGATGGCCAAGGCAAAGCGCATGTACGGCTGCACCGAGTGCGGCTCGACCTTTCCCAAATGGGCTGGCCAATGCAGCGAATGTGGGGCCTGGAACACCCTGACCGAAACCATGGTGGAGAGCGGCGGGGCGGCGGCGCCTACCGGCCGCACCGGGTGGGCCGGCCAACAAGCGCAGATCAAGACCCTGGCCGAAGTCAGCGTCGAGGAAATCCCGCGCTTCTCTACCGCGTCCGGCGAGCTGGACCGTGTGCTGGGCGGCGGCCTGGTGGACGGTTCGGTGGTGTTGATTGGCGGCGACCCTGGCATAGGCAAATCCACCATCCTGCTGCAAACCCTGTGCAACCTCGCCACGCGCATGCCCGCCCTTTACGTGACCGGCGAAGAATCCCAGCAACAAGTCGCCATGCGCGCCCGGCGTTTGGGCTTGCCCCAGGATCAACTGCGGGTGATGACCGAGACTTGTATCGAAACGATCATCGCCACGGCGCGCCTGGAAAAACCCAAGGTCATGGTGATCGACTCGATCCAGACCATTTTCACCGAACAACTGCAATCGGCTCCGGGCGGCGTATCTCAGGTACGCGAGAGCGCGGCGTTGCTGGTGCGCTACGCCAAGCAGAGCGGCACGGCGATCTTCCTGGTAGGCCACGTCACCAAGGAAGGCGCGCTGGCGGGGCCGCGCGTGCTGGAGCACATGGTGGACACGGTGTTGTATTTCGAAGGCGAATCCGATGGGCGCCTGCGTTTGCTGAGGGCGGTGAAGAACCGTTTTGGCGCCGTCAACGAGTTGGGCGTTTTCGGCATGACTGACCGGGGCCTGAAGGAAGTATCCAACCCTTCGGCGATTTTTCTGACGCGAGCCCAGGAGGAAGTGCCAGGCAGCGTGGTCATGGCCACCTGGGAAGGCACCCGCCCGATGCTGGTGGAAGTGCAGGCGTTGGTGGATGACAGCCACCTGGCGAACCCGCGCCGGGTCACCTTGGGGCTGGATCAGAACCGGCTGGCCATGCTGTTGGCTGTCCTGCACCGGCACGGCGGGATTCCTACGCATGACCAGGACGTATTCCTCAACGTGGTGGGCGGGGTCAAGGTGCTGGAGACCGCGTCCGACCTGGCATTGATGGCGGCCGTCATGTCCAGCCTGCGCAATCGACCGCTGCCCCATGATCTGTTGGTGTTTGGCGAAGTGGGGCTTTCGGGCGAAGTGCGGCCGGTGCCCAGTGGGCAGGAGCGGCTCAAGGAGGCGGCCAAGCACGGCTTCAAGCGCGCCATCGTGCCCAAGGGCAACGCGCCGAAGGAAGCACCGGCGGGGTTGCAGATCATTGCGGTGACACGCCTGGAGCAGGCGTTGGATGCGCTGTTCGAATAATGTCGAGACGGATGCAGGCCTCTGTGATGAAGGAATTTTATCTGTGGCGAGGGGATTTATCCCCGCTGGGCTGCGGAGCAGCCCTGAACCTGACAACTCGGTGGATCAGTTAGATTGGAGTTGCTTTTCTGAGGGGCTGCTGCGCACCCCAACGGGGATAAATCCCCTCGCCACAGGGGGGCCGCGGCGTATTCAAATCTGGATCAGCGCCGCCAGTTCCCGCTCCAGTTCATCATGATCGGCCAGGTTCAGTTCTACCAATCGACGCAGGTGGGCGATGGAATCCAAGTCGATGTGCTCGCAGACGAAGCCCAGGTGACCATGGTCATCATGAGTCAACCTGACTTCCATCTTGACCTCCGCCTCGGGGCTCAGGTGGATGTCCGCCATGAACGGCTCCTCCGGATCTCCGAGCCAAGGCTGGGGCTTTTCGATCAGTAGCCCCTTGAGGGACAGATCCAGCAACTTCACCGGCCAGATGAACGGCCCCTGGCTCAGCTCGGTCTTGGCATGGAATTCAATTCGTACGAAGCGGCGGCGTTCGCTCATTACTCATTCCCCCTGATGATCCACTGACTATAGACCCAACTGGCGCGCCGTCGTTGCCGTTCGGTCAGTGGCCGACAAATGTCGGGGTATGGCCTTTGCGCGGGTTAGCGCTAAACTCCAGTGGCTGTCTTTCTTGTCCACCCTGGCCGGAATATAAAAATGAAAAACAATAATAGCCTGCTACGCCATCTGCCCTGGCTACTGCTGGCCGTCTTAGGAGCGTGCGCCTTGGGCGTCGTGGCCTTGCGCCGCGGAGAGCCGATCAACGCCCTCTGGATCGTCGTCGCGGCAGTCGCCATCTACTTGGTCGCCTACCGCTACTACAGCCTCTTCATCGCCAACAACGTGATGCAACTCGATGCGCGCCGGGCCACGCCTGCCGTGCTCAACAACGATGGCCTGGACTACGTCCCGACCAACAAACACATTCTCTTCGGCCACCACTTCGCGGCCATTGCCGGCGCGGGGCCGCTGGTCGGGCCGGTGCTGGCGGCGCAGATGGGCTACCTGCCCGGCACGCTCTGGCTGATCGCCGGCGTGGTGCTGGCCGGTGCGGTGCAGGACTTCATGGTCCTGTTCCTCTCCACCCGGCGCAACGGGCGCTCCTTGGGCGACATGGTGCGCGAGGAAATGGGCCGCATTCCCGGCACCATCGCGCTGTTCGGCTGCTTCCTGATCATGATCATCATCCTCGCGGTGCTGGCGCTGATCGTGGTCAAGGCCCTGGCCGAGAGCCCGTGGGGGATCTTCACGGTGATGGCGACCATCCCGATCGCGATGTTCATGGGCATCTACATGCGCTACATCCGCCCGGGCCGCATCGGTGAAATCTCGGTCATCGGCGTGCTGTTGCTGCTGGGTTCGATCTGGCTGGGCGGGCAAATCGCCGCCGACCCGGTCTGGGCCAAGGCCTTCACCTTCACCGGGATCCAGATCACCTGGATGCTGATCGGCTACGGTTTTGTCGCGGCGGTGCTGCCGGTGTGGCTGATCCTCGCGCCACGGGACTACCTGTCGACCTTCCTGAAGATCGGCACCATCGTCGCCCTGGCGATCGGCATCCTGGTGACCATGCCCGAGCTGAAAATGCCGGCGCTGACCCAGTTCACCGACGGCACCGGGCCGGTGTGGAAGGGCGGCCTGTTCCCGTTCCTGTTCATCACCATCGCCTGCGGCGCGGTCTCGGGCTTCCACGCGCTGATCTCCTCGGGCACCACGCCCAAGCTGCTGGATAACGAAACCAACGCTCGCTACATCGGTTACGGCGGCATGCTGATGGAATCCTTCGTGGCCATCATGGCGATGGTTGCTGCCTCGGTGATCGAACCGGGCGTGTACTTCGCCATGAACAGCCCGGCGGCGATCGTCGGCGGTGACGTGGTGGCCGTGGCCCAGACCGTCAGCAGCTGGGGTTTCGCAATCACCCCCGACGCGCTGCAAGCGGTGGCCAAGGACATCGGCGAGACCACCGTGCTGGCCCGTGCCGGCGGTGCGCCGACCCTGGCGGTCGGGATCGCGCAGATCCTGCACTCGGTGCTGCCGGGTGAAAACACCATGGCGTTCTGGTACCACTTCGCGATCCTGTTCGAAGCGCTGTTCATCCTCACCGCGGTGGACGCCGGCACCCGTGCCGGGCGCTTCATGCTCCAGGACCTGCTCGGCTCGTTCGTGCCTTCGCTCAAGCGCACCGAATCCTGGCCCGCCAACCTGATCGCCACCGCCGGCTGCGTCGCGCTGTGGGGCTACTTGCTGTACCAGGGCGTGATCGACCCGCTGGGCGGCATCAACACCTTGTGGCCGCTGTTCGGCATCTCCAACCAGATGCTGGCCGGTATCGCCCTGATGCTCGCCACCGTGGTGCTGATCAAGATGAAGCGCCAGCGCTACGTCTGGGTCACGCTGCTGCCGGCGGCCTGGCTGCTGATCTGCACCACCACCGCGGGCCTGATCAAGCTGTTCGACGCCAACCCGGCGATCGGCTTCCTGGCCCTGGCGCGCAAATACAACGATGCCCTGGCCGCCGGCCAGATCCTGGCCCCGGCCAAGAGCATCGAGCAGATGCAGCACGTGGTGTTCAACGCCTACACCAACGCAACGCTGACGGTGTTGTTCCTGTTCGTGGTCTTCAGCATCCTGTTCTACGCGCTCAAGGTCGGCATCGCCGCCTGGGGCACGAAGGAACGCACGGACAAAGAAGCGCCATTCCAGGCCGTGCCGGACGCTTGATAGGGGATTGCAACGATGTTCAATGACTTGAGTCGCCTCGGTAAATACCTCGGTCAGGCCGCCCGCCTGATGGTCGGCATGCCCGACTACGACAACTACGTCGAGCACATGCAAACCAAGCACCCGGACAAGCCGATGATGGACTACGAGGCGTTCTTCCGCGAACGCCAGGAGGCCCGTTACGGCGGCAAGGGTGGGCCGAAGTGCTGTTGAACTGAGTCTATCCCACAGTTGTTTTGGGCTGGTCTCAAGATTTGTGTACACCACCGTTCCCCTGTGGGAGCGAGCTTGCTCGCGAAAGCGGAGTGTCAGTCAACGATAATTCGGCTGACCTGACGCCATCGCGAGCAAGCCCGCTCTCACAGTTGTTTTTGGGTGGTTTCGAGATTTGCGTGCACACCGATTCCCCTGTGGGAGCGAGCCTGCTCGCGAAAGCGGAGTGTCAGTTAACGATGATTCGGCTGACCCGACGCCTTCGCGAGCAGGCTCGCTCCCACGGGCTTGAGCTTTTCTTTAATTTCGAAGCAGGAGAATCCTTTTGTCCTCTCCCATCCCGGTCACGATCCTCAGCGGCTTCCTCGGTGCGGGCAAGACCACATTGCTGCGTCATCTGCTCAAGGCCGAGCACGGCTTGAAAATCGCAGTGATCGAGAATGAATTCAGCGATGCCGGCATCGACACCCAACTGCTGGGTGACGAGCCGGTGCAAGTCATGACGCTGGCCAACGGCTGCGTGTGCTGCACCATTCACACCGACCTGACCAAAGCCCTTTACCTGTTGCTTGAGCGGCTGGACAGCGGCGAGATCCACTTCGATCGTTTGGTGATCGAATGCACCGGCCTGGCCGATCCGGCCCCGGTGGCCCAGACATTTTTCATCGACGAAGACCTGCGCGAGCGTTACATCCTCGACGGAATCCTGACCTTGGTGGATGCCGCCCACGCTGATGTCCACCTGACCCAAACCATCGCCCAGGCCCAGGTCGGATTCGCCGACCGTCTGTTACTGAGCAAAACCGATCTGGTGGACTCAAGCCAGGTCGAGGCACTCGGTGAGCGCCTGGCTCGAATCAACCGGCGGGCACCGATCCGGGTGGTCGAGCATGGCAAGATCGATCTGGCCGAGTTGCTCGACATTCGTGGATTCAATCTCAATGCGGACTTGGGTACCGGGTTCAGCTTGCGACCGGTCGGCAAGGCAACCACGGGCGATCGCATCAGCAGCCTGGTGCTGCGTACTGACAGGGCGCTGGATATCGACAAGCTCAGCGAGTTCATGAACCAGTTGCTCGAAGAGCACGGCAAGCAACTGCTGCGCTACAAAGGTGTGTTGAACATTGAGGGCGAGCCCCGTCGATTGGTGTTCCAGGGTGTGCTCAAACTGTACGGTTTTGATTGGGACACCGAATGGGCGCCGGGCGAAACCCGGGAAAGCGTGATGGTGTTCATCGCCGACGAACTGCCTGAAGAAAAGATCCGCGCCGGCTTCGAAGCCGCGCTCCGCTGAAAGCCAGCGTCTGCGGCATTCGTTTTCCAACGACAAAAAAACCGGCCACTGGGGCCGGTTTTTTTGTTGCAACTGCTGTTAAGCGCCGTACACCGGCAGCTTCTTGCAGATGGCCTTGACCTTTTCACGCACGGCGTCGATCACCGCTTCGTTGTTCAGGTCGGCCAGGATGTCGCAGATCCAGCCGGCCAGTTCCTTGCACTCGGCTTCCTTGAAGCCGCGAGTGGTCACGGCCGGGGTGCCGAAACGCAGGCCCGAGGTGACGAACGGGGAGCGTGGATCGTTGGGTACCGAGTTCTTGTTGACGGTGATGAACGCTTTGCCCAGCGCTGCGTCAGCGTCTTTGCCGGAGATTTCCTGCTTGATCAGCGACAGCAGGAACAGGTGGTTCTCGGTGCCGCCGGACACTACGTCGAAGCCGCGTTCGATGAACACACCGGCCATGGCCTTGGCGTTCTTGACGACTTGCTGCTGGTACGCCTTGAACTCAGGTTGCAGGGCTTCCTTGAAGCAGATTGCCTTGGCGGCGATCACGTGCTCCAGCGGGCCACCCTGGGCGCCCGGGAAGACAGCGGAGTTCAGCTTCTTCTCGATGTCGGCGTTGGCGCGAGCCAGGATCAGGCCGCCACGTGGACCGCGCAGGGTCTTGTGGGTGGTGGTGGTCACCACGTCGGCGAACGGCACCGGGTTCGGGTACACGCCAGCGGCGACGAGGCCGGCAACGTGGGCCATGTCGACGAACAGGTAGGCACCGACCTTGTCGGCGATTTCACGGAAACGTGGGAAGTCGAGGACCTGGGAGTAGGCGGAGAAACCGGCCACGATCATTTTCGGCTTGTGCTCGAGGGCCAGGCGCTCGACTTCGTCGTAGTCGATCAGGCCGTTGCCGTCGATACCGTATTGGACGGCGTTGTACAGCTTGCCGGAGGAGGAAACGCTGGCGCCGTGGGTCAGGTGACCGCCGTGGGCCAGGCTCATGCCCAGGATGGTGTCGCCGGCCGACAGCAGCGCCAGGTACACGGCGGCGTTGGCTTGGGAACCAGCGTGTGGCTGGACGTTGGCGTAGTCGGCGCCGAACAGCTCCTTGGCGCGGTCAATGGCCAGTTGCTCGACCACATCGACATACTCGCAACCACCGTAGTAGCGCTTGCCTGGGTAGCCTTCGGCGTACTTGTTGGTCAGTACCGAGCCTTGAGCTTCCATCACCGCGGGGCTGGTGTAGTTTTCCGAAGCGATCAGCTCAATGTGCTCTTCCTGGCGCTGAGCTTCTTGCTCCATGGCGGCAAAGAGATCGGCGTCGTACTTGGCAATAGTCAAATCACGGCTGAACATGGCGGTCCTCAAGGATCGGGGCAGAAAAGGGGGGCATTCTACCTCAACCGGTTTTGGAAGGCATATGAAAGGAATTCAGCTTCAAGCTGCAAGCGACGAGCTACAAGCAGAAGCAGATTCGCGTTAGCTTGAAGCTTGCCGCTTGAAGCTCGCAGCTGCCTCAATCAATCATGAACAACGCATCATTGCTGAACTGCGCTTCGAACCGATTCGCCGGCATCGGGCGGCCGAACAGGTAGCCCTGGACCTCGTCGCAGCCGTGCTCGCGCAGGAAGTCCAGTTGCTCGTGGGTCTCGACGCCCTCGGCGATCACCGCGAGGTTGAGGCTGTGGGCCATGGCGATGATTGCCCGGGCGATCTGTGCGTCCTGCTCGCCGGACGGCAGGCCGTCGACGAAGGTGCGGTCGATCTTCAGCACGTCGATGGGGAATTGCTTGAGGTAGTTGAGCGACGAGTAACCGGTGCCGAAATCATCGACGGCGATGCTCAGGCCGAGGTTTTTCAGCCCGGCCAGGATCTGCATCGCCTCGCTGACTTCGCGCATCAGGATACTTTCCGTCAGTTCCAGCTCCAGGCAGGCCGGCGGCAGGCCGGTGTTGCGCAGGATAGTGGCGATGCGCGTGCCCAACTGGCCGTCGGAGAACTGCCGGGCGGAAATGTTGACCGAGACTTTCGGAACCCGGACCTTGGCCTGGTGCCAGGTCCTGAGTTGCCGACAGGCTTCGGTGATGACCCAGTCGCCGACGTCCACCACCAGCCCGAGTTCCTCGAGTACGGGAATGAAGTCCCCCGGCGGCACCAGCCCGCGTCGCGGATGGCGCCAGCGCAGCAGGGCCTCGGCACCGGTCAGGCGTTTGCCATCGCCGCTGAACTGCGGTTGGTAATACAGCACGAACTCGTTCTGCTCCAGGGCATGGCGCAGGTCGCTTTCCAATTCCAGGCGCTCCAGGGCGCTGGCGTTCATGTCGGCCTGGTAGAACTGGAAGTTGTTCTTGCCGCGTTCCTTGGCGTGGTACATGGCCGTGTCGGCGTTCTTCATCAACTGGCTCAGTTCGTTGCCGTCCTGGGGACTCAGGGCAATGCCGATACTGGCGGTGACGAAGAATTCCCGGCCTTCCAGCACGAATGGCCGGACCAGGCTGGCGAGGATCTGCTCGGCCACGGTGATGGCCCGGTTCAAGGCCATTTCGCGGCTGGCGCGCGGTTGCAGCAGCAGGGTGAACTCGTCGCCGCCCATGCGCGCCACGGTGTCGTCGTCGGCCACGCAGCCGAGCAGGCGCGTGGCCATTTCCTTGAGCATGCGGTCGCCGGCGGCGTGGCCGAGGGAGTCGTTGATCGGCTTGAAGCGGTCCAGGTCGAGGAACATCAGCACAACCCAGGTCTTCTGCCGCTCCGCTGATTGCAGCGCGGTGTGCAGGCGATCCTGGAACAGCGTGCGGTTGGGCAGGTGGGTCAGGGCGTCATAATAGGCCAGGCGATGCATGCGCTGCTCGCTGGCCTTGCGCTCGCTGATGTCGCTGAAGAAACACACGTAACTGGCCAGGTCGCCTTCGTCGTCCAGCACCGCCGTGATGCCGACCCAGGCCGGATAATGTTCGCCATTACGGCGCTTGAGCCAGACTTCGCCTTCCCAGGTGCTGTGCTGTTGCAGTTGCTTGAGCACGTAGCGCAAATGGGCTTCCTGCTGGTCGTCGACGGTGAGCATGTTGGGCAACTGGTCCAGGACCTGCGAGACGGCATAACCGCTGACGCGGCTGAAAGCCTCGTTGGCCTGGACGATATAGCCGGCAGGGTCGGTGATCAGGATCGCCGAGGTCGAATGTTCGAATACGGTGGCGGCCATGCGCAGGTCTTTTTCGGCTCGACGCTGTTGGCTGATGTCGCGGCCGACGCCGAGCACGCCTTCGAACGCGCCATGGTCGTCCCACACCAGCACCAGCCGCAGTTCGATTGGAATCTTGCGCCCATCGGCGCGCAGGCAGTCGAACAAAAACAGTTGGGTCTGCATCTGGTTGCGCAGTTCGGCCAGTTGGTCGGGCTTGTCGAGGGCCTTGCTGACCCGGTCCATCAGGCTATAGATGCCCGTCAGCTGCTGCGGATTGGCGATGGTCGACTGCCAGCCGTTCTGGAAAATCCAATCGGAGGTGTAGCCCAGCACCGCCTGGACCGACGGGCTGACATAGTTGAGCGAGAGCTTGCTGTCGGTGGAGAAAATCACGTCGCTGATGCTTTCGGCGAGCATCCGGTAGCGTTGCTCGCTGTCGCGCAGGGATTCGCTGGCCTCGATCTGTTCGGTGATGTCTTTTGCCACACCGATGATGCGCGTCACCTGGTCGTAGCGGTCCCGGGCCAGGGCTTGCTCACGAACCTCGAAGCGTCGCCATTTGCCGTTGCGATGGCGGAAGCGCAATTGGCATTGCAACAGTTGCGTATAGCCGCCGCGTCGCTGTTGCTGGCGCAGAAAGTGGTACTGGTCGGCGTCGTCGCTGTGCAGCAGGATTTCCCAGAAGTACTCGCCCATCTGGTGCAGCTCGGTGCGGTCGTAGCCGAGCGTCTGCCCCAGGTGGTGGTTGCTGAAGATCATCCGCTGGCTGATGACGTCCTGTACATAAAGATGATCCGGAACGGTGCGTACCACATCGGACCAGAAACCTTCGCGTTCGAGCAGCGAGAGTTCGACCAGCTTGCGGCTGGTGATGTCGTTGATGCTCAGGATGACGGCGTTATAGTCGCGCTGTGTTTCCGGCAAGCGCAGGACCAGCCATAAATGCTGGTCTCGACCATGGGCGTCCTGCAACTTGATTTCCAGTTCTAGCTGCTTGTGCTCGTCGAGCAGTGCCTCGAGCAGTTTCGAACCGATGGGATTGTTGTCCTTCGGGCCGTTGCCGACCAGCAGTTGCCAGGCTTGTTCGCAGGAATCGACATTGAGCAGCTTCAAGGCCATCTGGTTGACTTCGGTGACGTGCACCTGCTGCTGCAACTGTCCGAGGTGCTGCGGGTCCTGCAGCCAGGCGCGCAACTGTTCGCCGTCCTGCAGGCCGGTCCGGGTAAAGAATGCCTTCAGGCCGGACAGGTCGAGCACGCAGAGGGCCACGCCGGTGCCCTCGAAAATGTCCTGGTAGCGACGGCGGCCTTCGTGCAATTGCCGCTGGCGTCGTCGCATGTTCAGCAGGGCGATCACCGGGAGCATCGAGAACGCCAGGCCCAGCAGGCATTTGCCGATGAAGGCCGGGAGCAGTTGTTCAAGCACCTGGCGCCGATCGAACAACCCGCGCAGTTGCCAGTCGCTGCTGCTCAGGGGCACGGTCAGCACGGTGTCGCTCAGGTCTTGGGAGGTCAGTTGGGTCGGGGTGGTCGAGGGCCGGCTTTCGTCGCGGCTGATGATTTGCTGGTTGAGACGGTTCTCCACCAGCCACAACGGTCGCAGGCCCGTGTCGGCCTGTTTGGTCAACGTCGAGAAGAAGCTCGGCGTCAGGCGCAGCGCCCAGTAACCACGACTGCTGCCGCTGGCCTGGTGCAGCAACAGGTGCACCACGGAGCCATCTTCGGCATTGCTGAAGTAGTGCGCCTGGGCACGGCTACGTCGTACCAGCTCGGCCAGGTAGTCGGCGTCCTGGCTGTCGGCATCGCTGTCACTGAGCACCCTGCCCGATGGGCTCAGCAACGCCAGGCTGCGCAATTGGGGCAATGATTGCTGAAGCTTGCGCAGCAGGGCCTGCTGTTCGTCGGCGGTTTGCGGTTGTTCGACGATCGGTAGCAGGTTAAGGGCGATTTGCGCGTTCAAGGCCATGTTCAGGCTGACTTGCGCGGCCAGGTCGGCGGTGTAGTCGATGGTGTATTGACGTTGTTGCTGCTGGGTTTCACGCAGCTGATCAAGCAACTGCCAGAAGAGCAGGCCCAGCAATAACAGGACCAGCGAGGCCAGCGCGCCCTTCAATGTTCCGCGCAGGGGCAGGCCAGGCACAGCTGTCGGTGCGCGTGGGGACGGAGGCGGCGTGACATTGGACAAGCTGTAATCCTGCGGTTTGCTGGACTGGCGCGACGGGCACTATAAGCCGGACGCCCGAAGGGCGGCTAGCATGCCTTGACTTGTGGCAAAGTGCCAGCCCTTGGCGGCTGGACCTGGACCGACGGTTGAGGTAGCTTTGCCGGTCAAACAAGAGCGTTCCAGCTCCAGCTTCCCAGGCGCCATCCGCCCGCAGGCATTGATAGCATCAAGTGCCGGTGCCGCGCATGGCCTGGCTCGTTCTTTTCACCTGTCACTGACGCTAGGTTCACCATGGCTCAATACGTCTTCACCATGCATCGGCTGAGCAAAGTTGTTCCGCCGAAGCGGGAAATCCTGAAAAACATCTCCTTGTCTTTTTTCCCCGGCGCCAAGATCGGCGTACTGGGTCTCAACGGCTCGGGTAAATCCACCCTGTTGAAGATCATGGCCGGCGTCGATAACGAATTCGACGGCGAAGCCCGTCCGATGCCAGACCTGAACATCGGCTACCTGCCGCAAGAGCCTCAGCTGGATCCGACCAAGACCGTCCGTGAAGTGGTCGAGGAAGCGGTCAGCGTCATCAAGGACGCCCAGGCGCGCCTGGACGAGGTCTATGCCGCCTACGCCGACCCGGATGCCGACTTCGACAAGCTGGCCGCCGAGCAGGCCAAGCTCGAAGCGATCCTGCAGGCCAGCGACGGTCACAACCTGGACCGCCAACTGGAAGTCGCCGCCGATGCGCTGCGCCTGCCAGCCTGGGACGCGAAGGTCGAACACCTCTCCGGTGGCGAGAAGCGCCGCGTGGCCCTGTGCCGCCTGCTGCTGTCGGCCCCGGACATGTTGCTGCTCGACGAACCGACCAACCACCTGGACGCCGATTCCGTTGCCTGGCTCGAACACTTCCTGCACGACTTCCCAGGCACCGTGGTTGCGATCACGCACGACCGGTACTTCCTGGACAACGTCGCCGGCTGGATCCTGGAACTCGACCGCGGCGCGGGCATTCCATACGAGGGCAACTATTCGGGCTGGCTGGAAGCCAAGTCCGATCGTCTGGCCCAGGAATCCAAGCAGCAATCGGCCCATGAAAAAGCCATGAAGGAAGAACTGGAGTGGGTGCGCAAAGGCGCCAAGGCCCGCCAGTCCAAATCCAAGGCTCGCCTGCAGCGCTTCGAGGAAATGCAGTCCCAGGAATTCCAGAAGCGCAGTGAAACCAACGAGATCTACATCCCGGCCGGTCCGCGCCTGGGTGACAAGGTCATCGAGTTCAAGAACGTCACCAAGGGCTACGGCGATCGCGTGTTGATCGACAACCTGTCGTTCTCCATGCCCAAAGGCGCCATCGTCGGTGTGATCGGTGGTAACGGCGCAGGTAAATCCACGCTGTTCCGCATGCTGATGGGCAAGGAAACCCCGGATTCGGGCAGCATCGAGATCGGTGAAACCGTGCAACTGGCCTGCGTCGACCAGAGCCGTGAGGACCTGGACGGCAGCAAGACCGTGTTCCAGCAGATCTCCGACGGTTCCGACCAGATCCGCATCGGCAACTATGAAATCCCGTCGCGCACTTATGTCGGTCGCTTCAACTTCAAGGGTGGCGACCAGCAGAAGTTCGTCAAGGACCTCTCCGGTGGTGAGCGTGGTCGCTTGCACCTGGCGTTGACGCTGAAGGAGGGCGGCAACGTCCTGCTGCTCGACGAACCGTCCAACGACCTCGACGTCGAAACCCTGCGCTCC
The DNA here is from genome assembly GCF_019141525.1 of Pseudomonas alvandae. GTDB lineage: Bacteria > Pseudomonadota > Gammaproteobacteria > Pseudomonadales > Pseudomonadaceae > Aquipseudomonas > Aquipseudomonas alvandae. Next base: position 5,599,358 of record NZ_CP077080.1, on the reverse strand, counting down.
CTGGAAGAAGCCTTGCTGGACTTCCCTGGCGCCGCCATTGTGATCTCCCACGATCGGTGGTTCCTCGACCGTGTGGCGACTCACATCCTGGCGTACGAAGACGACTCGCAAGCGGTGTTCTTCGAAGGCAACTACACCGAGTACGAAGCCGATCGCAAGAAGCGCCTCGGCGAAGCCGCTGCCCAGCCGCATCGCGTACGGCACAAGAAACTGGCCTGATTGGGTCGGTTGCATGAACAACGGAGCCTTCGGGGCTCCGTTTTTCATGGAACAGCTTATCGAAGCGAAGACCGTGGCGAGGGAGCTTGCTCCCGCTCGGTTGCGCAGCAACCGCAAAAAAAAGCGAGGGCGGCTGTGCCACCCAGCGGGAGCAAGCTCCCTCGCCACGAACGCCTCGGGTTTTACTCCAATTCAATCGCCACCACCTCGATCGCCACATCCCCCGCTGGCCGCTTCCACACCACCTCATCCCCCACCTTGGCCCCCAGCAACGCCCGCCCCAGTGGCGAGCCCCAATTGATCAATCCTTTGGCCGCATCGGCCTGGTCTTCACCCACTAACTGCACTCGCTGTTCGTGATCCTGTTCATCGACAAAGGTCACCCAGTGCCCGATTCGCACTTGTTCGGACGAAGTCGGCGCAACGACCTGGGCGCTTTGCAGGCGCTGCTTGAAATAGCGCAGATCCCGTTCAAGGTCGGCGATCCGCTGCTTGTCCGCCAGATCCCCTTGGATCGCCTGCTGGCTGTGCAAGGCCTGCAACTCAGCGACCCGGGCCTGGAGCTGGACAAGCCCGGTGGGTGTGACGTAGTTGGGTTGCGCACTGATCTGGCGTTCGACCGGTTGATCGGCCTGGGCGGCGGCGTTGTCTTCGTTGACGAAAGCGCGACTCATAGGGTTCTCCTCTGTTGGAGTTTGGGCCATGGTCGCAAGGTTTTGGTTTCGACGAATGTCTCTGAGCGACTCACTGCGAGCGATAAGCCCGGGCGGCGTCGCGATCTTTTTCCTGTTGCCAGGCACGTTCGCGGTCGTCCCAGTGGCGTTCGCGATAGGCGTCACGTTCTTCACTCTCGCGCATGGCCTGGCATTGGCGAAAGCCGTCGCTCCAGCCCTCGGCGTAGCGCGCGTCCTTGAGATAACGCGGCACGTCCTTCCTGAACTGGCCGGTGATCGCGCCGGCGGCTTGTCGGCCGCTGCTGCAGCCATCGTCGAAACCGTCGGCGAAGGCCGGCGGATAACCTCGGGCGATCAAATCTTCATGGGTGGTTTCACAGCCGCCGAGCAACACCAACACACCCAGTACCACCGCCGCGCGCCACATGTTTTGCGTTCCTGCCCGATCCACTCATGACAGAAGTCTAGAAGCGGATTCGTCAGAACGGTGTGAAAGCGCGGTGATTAATCCGTTCGCTCAGTAGTGATACCACTTCACTTCAAGCATTACCTCATTCTCCGGCGAAGCCAGTTGGCTGAATTCGCGCTGGGCGCTCAGGCGCAGGCCGAGGTTGCGGGACAGTTCCCACTGCTGGTTCAGGCTCAGGCTACGGCGAACTTCGCCGTTGAAGAAATAATCGCCCTTGGCTTCCAGGCTCAAGTTGCCCAGCGGGTTTTTCCACAGCACACCGCTGTTGAATCCGGCGGCCGGGGCGATGAATTGGGCGAAATCGTTATTGTGCTCGACCCGTACGGTGCCCAGGGCAAAGCCCAACACATCGTCCCCCAACGCCCAAGTGCCGCCGCCACCACCATTGACGTGACTGACCAGCGTTTCATCGTCGTGCTTGCCTGGCACGCGTTCCAAGCCGCCAGTGACTTGCCAGGACAACGGCTGCAACAGCTCGTTGCGTGGGGTCAAGGAGCGAATGGTCGCCAGGTCCAGTTGCTGCACTTGCCAATCGTTGCCCTCGTATTGGCGCAGTTTCAATTGGAGGATTTCGATCTGCGCCCCTAGCGGGAAACTCTCTGCGTTGTCATTGAGGTCGTGATAGGCCATGCGCAGGCCGTACTCGCCAAACGCCCGGTCACCCCGCGTGCCCAGGCCTGCTTGCCAGGTGCGCGATTCGTGGCCGTCTTCGGGCAGGCCCGGTTGCGCGATGTCCAGTTCCGGCGCGGGGTTCTGGTTGATCGCCCGCAACAGTTCGAAGCTGCGTTGGGCACGCTGGGGATCACGCTCCTGGCCGTTGGCGCGATAACGCTCCAGGCGGTAGGCCGCGTCGATGATCAGCGCCTGGCGATCGCGCGGCAGCGCCTTGAATTCAGGTCGTTGCAGCTGCTGCTGGTCGGCGCTGACCTGCAGTACCCATTGTTGTTCGTCATCGCTGAGCGGTTCGGCGCGGCTGAGCAGCTCTCGTTCGCGGGACGGTCGATACTGGATGCTTTCCACCAGCCCGGCTTCTTTCACTGCCTTGACGGTGTCGGTGGGAATCGCCGTCAGCGGGAACTGTTCGGTCAAGCGCAGGCTGGGGCGCGCGACTTGCAGCAGTTCAAGCAGGCGATAGGAGCAGTTTTCGTCGAAGAAGAAGTAGTCGAACTGGATCTGCTTGAGTTCCCACACATGCTCGACCATGCGTTCGGTTTCCGCCTGGCTCAGGTTGAGGCGGTATTCCCACAGGTCGCGGTTCTCCAGGCTACGGTATTCGGAGAGTTTCTCCTGGTAGGGCACCAGGGCGAACAGGCCGGGATAACCGCCCATCAGACCCTTCCAGGCGTAAAGGATGCTGTTGTCCGAGCCTTCGATGTAGGCGCCGAAGTTGATCGCGTAGCTGAGCAGCGAGGTCTTGTCGCTTTGCACGTCGGCCTGGTCGATACGCAATAAGGTGTGACCGAACATCGAGGACGGGCTGTTCAGGTAGGCAGCGGGGAAGATCATCACCGCGCTGTGGGGCGAAACGTCCTTGAACCACTGGGTGTAATCGCTGCAGTTGACCGCAGGCAGGTTCGTCAGGCCGAGCTGCGCCTTCAGCCAGCGGGTGCGCGCCGGGTACACGCATTGGGCGTGTTGCTGGCCAGCGCTGGCCGGGCCGTACAGGGCTTGCAGCGTGGCGGTCAGCTCGCGGTCGGGATGTTCGTTGCCGTCGGGTGCGAGGAAGAATTTCTTGTCGCTGATGTAACTGCGCCAGCCACCGAGCTTGGCGGTTTCGTAGTGACCCAGGGAAATCCAGAAGCGGTCATTGGCCAGTTGCTGCAAACGTTGAGGGTCGACATGAGGCGCGGCGGACAGCGGGGCGCACACACAGAGCGCCAGCCAGGCAAGGCGTTTGAGCATAGTCGGCTACTTGGAAAGTCGAAAAATAAAGACCGGAGGGGCCCCAAAAAGAAAACCCGCTCCCCGAAAGGAGCGAGTGGTGTCGAGCTTAAGCTTGAGTTGCGTACTTGGCCAGGCGAGGGTCGTTTTTCAGCACGGCCAGGGTATTGGTATGCACGTCTTCTGCCGTCACGTCAGCCTTGCTGAAGATCTGCTGGAAGTGCTCGTGGGTCACAGCGGAGAAGTGTGCGCGATCTTCCGGCGCCACACCCAGTACCACGGCGTAGGTGGTCAGCGCTTCGCCCTGACCCTTGGCCATGTCTTCGGACAGCTCGTTCATCATGCCATTCATGGCCAGCCAGGACTTGCCACCGTAGGTCAGCGCTGCGTTGGTCGAGCAGCCGTTGGTGCCGGAGGTCATGCCGAAGGTGGCGTTGCCGGAAGTGCCGTTGGTGGTGGATGCGAGGAAGTGGGCCGGAGTGCCACGCTGACCTTCGAACAGCATGTTGCCCCAACCGCAATCCGGGCCGCCCGGCGCCTGAGCCATGGCGTTGATGGATACAGCGGTGAAGAGAGTACCGAGAAGAATCCGTTTCATAGCTATGTTCTCTTTATGTGCATACCAATGGACAGGGTCTGGCCCCTACAGCAGCCAGTGGGCCGGTTATTGTTCCAGCCGCGCAGTTTGGAGTTTAGGCACGATCCGAGGGTTCCGTGGCATTTTGCAAAAACATTACTGCAAACCCGTTGCTTGCGGGGCTCTGCCCTGGGTTGGTCCCTCGACTATGCTTTGGCCTCAGGCGCTCCTTGCCAGTCAGGTACGGGCAGCGCCAGAATGCCGCTATCTGCCCCGCCTGATGTAAGGAAGCCCGATGCCTGATCCTGTTGCTGCCAGCTTGCGTCTAGCGCCCGAAGCGCTGACCCGTCCGTTTTCCGCTGAACAGTTCAGCTTCTCTACCACCAATGATCTGGAGCCCTTCCGCGGTGTGCTTGGCCAGGAACGTGCGGTCGAAGCATTGCAGTTCGGTGTGGCGATGCCACGCCCCGGCTACAACGTATTTGTCATGGGGGAGCCCGGCACCGGCCGGTTCTCGTTCGTCAAACGCTACCTCAAGGCCGAAGGCAAGCGCATGCAGACCCCGTCGGACTGGGTCTATGTCAATAACTTCGATGAACCCCGCGAGCCGCGCGCCCTGGAGCTGCCGTCGGGCACCGCCGGCACCTTCATTGGCGATATCAATGGCCTGATCGACAACCTGCTGGCGACGTTTCCGGCGGTGTTCGAGCATCCGTCCTATCAACAGAAAAAAAGCGCCATCGACCGCGCCTTCAACCAGCGCTACGACCGTGCCCTCGATGTAATCGAGCGGCTGGCGCTGGAAAAAGATGTCGCGCTGTACCGTGACAGCAGCAACATCGCCTTCACCCCGATGAGCGAGGGCAAGGCCCTGGACGAGGCGGAGTTCGCCCAGTTGCCAGAGGCCGAGCGCGAGCGATTCCATGAGGATATTTCCGGCCTGGAGGAGCGCCTGAACGAAGAACTCGCCAGCCTGCCGCAGTGGAAACGCGAGTCCAACAACCAGTTGCGTCACCTCAACGAAGAAACCATCACCCTGGCCTTGCAACCATTGCTGGCGCCGTTGTCGGAGAAATACGCCGAGAACGCCGCCGTGTGCGGTTACCTGCAAGCCATGCAGGTCTATCTGCTCAAGACCGTGGTCGAGCAGTTGGTGGATGACAGCAAGACCGACGCCGTCGCCCGCAAGCTGCTGGAAGAGCAATACGCGCCGAGCCTGGTCGTCGGCCATCCGGCGAGCGGTGGCGCCCCGGTGGTGTTCGAGCCGCACCCGACCTACGACAACCTGTTTGGCCGAATCGAGTACAGCACCGACCAAGGTGCGCTCTACACCACGTATCGACAGTTGCGTCCGGGTGCCCTGCACCGTGCCAACGGCGGTTTCCTGATCCTCGAAGCGGAAAAAATGCTCGGCGAGCCGTTCGTGTGGGATGCGCTCAAGCGCGCCCTGCAGTCGCGCAAGCTGAAAATGGAATCGCCGCTGGGCGAGCTGGGTCGCTTGGCCACGGTGACCCTGACGCCGCAACACATTCCGTTGCAGGTCAAGGTCGTGATCATCGGCGCGCGCCAGCTCTATTACGCTTTGCAGGACCTGGATTCGGATTTCCAGGAGATGTTTCGCGTGCTGGTGGATTTCGACGAAGACATCCCGATGGGCGACGAGAGCCTGGAGCAGTTTGCCCAGTTGCTCAAGACCCGAACCTCGGAAGAGGGCATGGCACCGCTGACCGCTGATGCGGTGGCGCGCCTGGCCACCTACAGTGCACGCCTGGCCGAGCATCAGGGGCGCTTGTCGGCGCGGATTGGCGATCTGTTCCAGCTGGTCAGCGAGGCGGATTTCATTCGCCAACTGGCCGGTGACGAGATGACCGACGCCGGCCACATCGAACGTGCGCTCAAGGCCAAGGCTACCCGCACCGGGCGCGTTTCGGCGCGAATCCTCGACGACATGCTGGCGGGGATCATTCTCATCGACACCGACGGCGCGGCCGTGGGCAAGTGCAACGGGTTGACGGTGCTGGAAGTGGGCGACTCGGCGTTTGGCGTGCCAGCGCGGATTTCCGCCACGGTGTACCCGGGCGGCAGCGGTATCGTCGACATCGAACGAGAGGTCAACCTAGGCCAGCCGATTCACTCCAAGGGGGTGATGATCCTGACCGGATACCTGGGCAGCCGGTATGCCCAGGAGTTCCCGCTGGCGATTTCAGCCAGTATCGCCCTGGAGCAATCCTACGGTTATGTGGACGGCGACAGTGCGTCCCTTGGGGAGGCTTGCACACTGATCTCGGCCTTGTCGAAGACCCCGTTGAAGCAATGCTTCGCCATCACCGGCTCGATCAACCAGTTCGGTGAAGTGCAGGCGGTGGGCGGGGTCAACGAGAAGATCGAAGGCTTCTTCCGCCTCTGCGAAGCCCGCGGGCTAACGGGCGAGCAAGGGGCGATCATTCCCCAGGCCAACGTCGCGACCCTGATGCTCGACGAGAAAGTGCTGGCGGCCGTGCGCGCCGGGCAGTTCCATGTCTATGCCGTGCGCCAGGCCGACGAAGCCCTGAGCCTGCTGGTGGGCGAGCCCGCTGGCGAACCGGACGAGAACGGCGAGTTCCCGGAGGGCAGCGTCAATGCCCGCGTGGTGGAACGACTGCGGGTCATCGCGGAAATGATCAGCGAAGACGATATCAAGGAAGCGGAAAAGGAAATGGCGCAGCAGGCGCTGGTGGAAGCCAAGCCGGCTTGATGTTCTGATGGCGATCTAATTGTGGGAGCGGGCTTGCTCGCGAAAGCGGATTGTCAGTCGACATTGTCGTTGGCTGACACACCGCTTTCGCGAGCAAGCCCGCTCCCACAGTTCTTGTGGCTTCTTTAAAAAGGTGTCACCAGTTTGGCGCCAATATTCACACTATGACCGCTCGGCGTATTCTGGTCTCGAAATCCTTCGGTGCCGGAACTTTTCTCCTATCCTCAGTTCAAGGATAACGAGAGCCATCATTGGATCGAAACAGCCCCTCCCGGGCTGAATACCGGATCTACCGAGGGGCGCCGCCATGTCGCGCAACCTTTGCCTTACTCGTCAATGCCTCGGGCTTGTCACCCGCATCGAATGCGCTGTTCGCCCCCTTGCCGGCGATACCGGCATGTGGACCGTGCTCTTCGCCGCTGGAATGGCCGGTGAGCAACCCTCCGCCATCAAGGCCCAAGGGCCGTTCCCCGGGCCGACAGCCGCTGAAACCATCCTCGATACCATCGTCCAGAGCCTGACGACCCATGGCTATGAGCTGGCGGATGATCCGCAGATCTGGTCCCTGCATATGCAGGCACAACTGCGGGAAATCAACGGAGGCCGTTGTCGCAACGTCGGCGGCTTCGAGTACCGTCCGCTTCAGTGACGCATGCCTGGGCAGTAAAAAATTGACACAAGCGCCGGACCCCGAGGGAGGGGGCGGCGTTTGTGGGGCGGATCGTGGCTGATATACTCGCCGCGTTTTTTCAGCCCTGGTATGAGATTCAATGGAACGCTTTATCGAAAATGCAATGTATGCCTCCCGTTGGCTGCTGGCGCCGATCTACTTCGGGCTGTCCCTGGGCTTGCTGGCCCTGGCGCTGAAATTCTTCCAGGAAGTCTTTCACGTCATTCCCAACGTCTTTTCCATGGCCGAGTCGGACCTGATCCTCGTGCTGTTGTCGCTCATCGACATGGCGCTGGTGGGCGGCCTGCTGGTGATGGTGATGATTTCCGGCTACGAGAACTTCGTCTCGCAACTGGATATCGGCGATGACAAGGAAAAGCTCAACTGGCTGGGCACCATGGACTCGTCTTCGCTGAAGATGAAAGTCGCCGCGTCGATCGTGGCCATTTCCTCGATCCACTTGCTGCGTATCTTCATGGACGCCAAAAACGTCGATCCCGAACACCTGATGTGGTACGTGATCATCCACATGACCTTCGTGGTGTCGGCGTTTGCCATGGGCTACCTGGACAAACTGACCAAGCACTGAGCCATCCTCAGTGCCGACGCAGCGCCCGCCTGTCGAGAAACAGGCGGGCGTTGTCGTTTGGAGGGGAGGGCGCGTGAGCGGTTCGTCCGCGCCATGGCATCTGTGCTAGTCTGCTCGCCCTTTTGGTTCCGGGCGCTCCGGGAGGCGCTGTGGCACACACGGCAACTCTCGAGCCGTCCGCACAGCGGAGCAGCATCATGTCCGAAGTTAACCTGTCCACCGACGAAACCCGCGTCAGCTACGGCATTGGCCGTCAGTTGGGCGACCAACTGCGCGACAACCCGCCACCGGGTGTGAGCCTGGACGCGATCCTGGCTGGCCTGACCGACGCGTTCGCCGGCAAGCCTAGCCGTGTGGGCCAGGACGAGATGTCCGCCAGCTTCAAGGTCATTCGTGAAATCATGCAGGCCGAAGCCGCCGCCAAGGCTGAAGCCGCTGCGGGCGAAGGCCGTGCGTTCCTGGCCGAAAACGCCAAGCGTGAAGGCATCACCACCCTGGCTTCCGGCCTGCAATTCGAAGTGCTGACCCAAGGTGAAGGCGCCAAGCCGACCCGTGAGGATCAAGTGCGCACGCATTACCACGGCACCCTGATCGACGGCACTGTGTTCGACAGCTCCTACGATCGTGGCCAGCCAGCCGAATTCCCGGTAGGCGGCGTGATTCCAGGCTGGACCGAAGCGCTGCAACTGATGAACGCCGGCAGCAAATGGCGCCTGTACGTGCCGAGCGAGCTGGCCTACGGCGCTCAAGGCGTTGGCAGCATCCCGCCGCACAGCGTGCTGGTGTTTGACGTCGAGCTGCTGGACGTACTGTAAGACCCTGTCCGGTTTTTACAGCCGGACAAAAAACTGTGGGAGCGAGCTTGCTCGCGAAAGCGGATAGTCAGTCGACATCCTCGTTGCTGACGCACCGCCATCGCGAGCAAGTCGGATTGCCGCACCATCGCTCCCACAGGTTCTCCCACAGGTTATTTATGCTCATCCATGGAACCTGCCGCTGAAATCACCCGTCGGGCGCAACGCCCGGGCGTAGCAGAACAGGAACAGGTTTCGCACCAACTCCTTGAGCACCAGCGGTTCGCTGGAGTTGAGGCTGTTGAGGTCCAGGTCTCCCTGGTCCTGCAGCTCATTCAAGGCTTCTTCTTCCAGTACCGCGCAGACTTCCCCGGTTTCCCGATGCAGGATCCTCAGGTAGGGATGTGGGCGGTCCAGCCAGGCATCGATCAAATAAGTCATGGTTCTCATCTCCTTGATGGATTTGATGAGAATAATTCTTATTCGCTAAATAGCAAGTCTCTATTGGCGTGGCGATTGTTTTTCTGACGATGGGTCGTGATAGCGCGAATTGGCGCGGATTGGCCAAGCTTGCGCAAGATAGGGCTTTAAGCGAGAAGGGGGAGCCATCCCACGCGGGGCGCGGGATGGGAATACAGCAAGATCAGACTTTTCTGACGAACTCGGATTTCAGCTTCATCGGGCCGATGCCGTCGATCTTGCAGTCGATGTCGTGGTCGCCATCGCACAGGCGGATGTTCTTCACCTTGGTGCCGACCTTGACCACCAGCGATGTGCCCTTGACCTTGAGGTCCTTGATCACGGTGATGGTGTCGCCGTCCTGCAGGACGTTGCCGACCGAATCTTTCTTCACGGTGTCGTCGGAAGGCGCTTCAGCTTCGCCGCTGGCGGACCATTCGTGGGCGCACTCCGGGCAGACCAGCTGGGTGCCGTCTTCGTAGGTGTATTCGGAATTGCATTTAGGGCAGGGAGGCAACGTGCTCACTAGGGTTCCTTGAGTATCAGGAGGGCAAAAGGGCGCACATTATATAGGGTTTTGTCGCGAAAGAGGGGGGGTACTGCGTTCGGAGAACCTGTGGCGAGGGGATTTATCCCCGCTGGGCTGCGCAGCAGCCCCAAGAGAGCTCAAACCAATCTACCTGGAACACCGGAATGTAGCTTTTAGGGCTGCTTCGCAGCCCAGCGGGGATAAATCCCCTCGCCACAAAAAAGGCCGGTGTGTCAGTGAGTACGGGCGACCGCAAACTCGCTCAGTTCCACCAGTGCATCGCGATACTCGCTGGCCGGCAGCGCATCGAGGCACTTGATCGCGCGGGCGACATAGTCCCGGGCCAGTGTCGCGGTGTATTCCAGCGAGCCGGAGGCTTCGACCGCGGCACGGATACGCTCCAGGTCTTCGATCCCGCCTTTCTGGATCGCCTGGCGCACCAGCGCTGCTTGTTCCGGCGTGCCTTCGCGCATGGTGTAGATCAGCGGCAGGGTCGGCTTGCCTTCGGCCAGGTCGTCACCGACGTTCTTGCCCAAGGTCTCGGCATCGCCCTTGTAGTCCAGCAGGTCGTCTACCAGTTGGAACGCAACGCCCAGGTGATCGCCGAAGGTGCGCAGGGCTTCGCTCTGCTCGGCGGTGGCGCCGGCCAGGGCTGCGGCGCTGTGGGTCGAGGCTTCGAAAAGCATCGCGGTCTTGCCGCGAATGACTTCCATGTAGGTTTCTTCGGTGGTGCTGGCATCGCGCACCTTGGACAGCTGCAGCACTTCGCCCTCGGCGATGATGCGCGTGGCCTGGGACAGGATCTTCATCACCGGCATCGAACCCAGCTCGACCATCATTTCGAACGAGCGCGAGTACAGGAAGTCGCCCACCAGCACGCTCGGGGCGTTGCCCCACATGGCGTTGGCGGTCGAGCGGCCACGGCGCATGCCGGACATGTCGACGACGTCGTCATGCAGCAGCGTCGCGGTGTGCAGGAACTCGATGGTGGCGGCCAGCAGGCGCATGTCGTCGCCTTCGCGACCCAGGGCCTTGCCGCACAGCAGCACCAATAAAGGACGCAGGCGCTTACCGCCAGCCGAAGTGATGTAGTCGCCGATTTTCGATACCAGCGGCACGCGGGAAGTCAGCTGCTTCTTGATGATACCGTCGACGGCACTAAAATCGTCCGCCACTGCGCGGTAGAAAGCTTGGGGTTGCATCAGCGACAGGCGCTCCAGAAGGGTTGCGCGGCATGCTAGGACCCACGTCCTGGCCTGTCAAGGCGCATGCTTCTGCAGTGCGGGGCGGCTACTTGCAAGGCTCGGTCAGCTTGCGTACAATCGCGCACCCTGAACTTCCTGGGCAGCACCTGCCTTACGCAATTGCATCCGGGCCTTCCAGCCCATGCAGCCATGCCAGCCAATACCTCTTCTTATAAAGCGCTGGGTGAGCAGGATTATCGGAGAAATACCATGTCGTACGCAGTAATTGTTACTGGTGGCAAGCAATACAAGGTCGCCCCAGGTGAATACCTGAAGATCGAAAAACTGGAAATCGCTACTGGCGAATCCGTGACTTTTGATCGCGTTCTGTTGGTCGCCAATGGCGATGACGTGAATATCGGCGCTCCAGTCGTTGCTGGCGCTACCGTTGTGGCTGAAGTGATCTCCCAAGGTCGTCACGATAAAGTCCGCATCATCAAGTTCCGTCGCCGTAAGCACCACATGAAGCGTATGGGCCACCGCCAGTGGTACACCGAGATCAAAATCACCGGTATTCAGGCTTAATTTCAGCCTAATTCCTCACTAGGAGAATTGAACTCATGGCACACAAAAAAGCTGGTGGTAGTACCCGTAACGGTCGCGACTCAGAAGCCAAACGCCTTGGCGTGAAGATGTATGGCGGCCAGGCTATCAAAGCAGGCAACATCATCGTGCGTCAGCGCGGCACCCAATTCCACGCTGGCTACGGCGTGGGCATGGGTAAAGATCACACCCTCTTCGCTAAAGTCGAAGGCGTGATCAAGTTCGAAGTGAAAGGCGCCTTCGGTCGTCGTTACGTAAGCGTTATCGCAGCTTAATTGCGAGACCGCTGGAAAAGCCCTGTCTTGCGACGGGGCTTTTTCGTTTGTGGGGTGAGTCTCTTGCAAAACTGTTTGTATGGGCTGTCGGCGCTGCGGTTGGGCGTGTTTTGAGGTCGCTGCGCTCATTTTTGCAAGAGTCTTATGTCTTGTTTTTTTCGGCTCGTCCGTACGGCGAGAGGCGTGTGTCATGAAGTTTGTTGATGAAGTATCGATTCGAGTAAAGGCTGGCGACGGCGGCAATGGCTGCATGAGTTTCCGTCGGGAAAAATTCATTGAAAATGGTGGTCCGAACGGTGGTGACGGGGGTGATGGCGGCTCGATCTACATGCTCGCCGACGAAAACCTCAACACCCTGGTGGACTACCGTTACACCCGGCACTTCGATGCCGAGCGTGGCTCCAACGGCGGCAGCACCGACTGCACCGGCAAGAAAGGTGAAGACCTGATCCTGCGCGTGCCGGTTGGCACCACGGTGATCGACTCCGCCACCCAGGAAGTCATCGGCGACCTGACCAAGGCCGGTCAGCGTCTGCTGGTGGCCCATGGCGGTTGGCACGGCCTGGGCAACACCCGTTTCAAATCCAGCACCAACCGTGCGCCGCGCCAGACTACGCCAGGCAAGCCCGGCGAGCAGCGCGACCTGAAGCTGGAAATGAAGGTGTTGGCCGACGTGGGCCTGCTGGGCTTGCCGAACGCCGGTAAAAGTACCTTCATCCGTTCGGTCTCTGCAGCCAAGCCGAAAGTCGCCGATTACCCGTTCACGACCCTGGTGCCGAACCTGGGTGTGGTCAGCGTTGACCGCTGGAAGAGCTTCGTGATCGCCGACATCCCGGGGTTGATCGAAGGGGCTTCCGAAGGTGCGGGCCTGGGGATTCGCTTCCTCAAGCATTTGTCTCGTACCCGCCTGTTGCTGCACCTCGTCGACATGGCACCGCTGGATGAAACCAGTGCTGCCGATGCTGCCGAAGTCATCGTCAACGAGCTGACCAAGTTCAGCCCGGCCCTGGCCGAGCGCGACCGTTGGCTGGTGCTGAACAAGTGCGACCAGATCCTCGAAGAAGAGCACGAGGAGCGGGTCAAGGAAATCGTTGATCGCCTGGAGTGGGAAGGTCCGGTCTATGTGATCTCGGCCATTGCCAAGGAAAACACCGAGCGCCTGTGCCACGACATCATGCGTTACCTGGAAGATCGCGCCGACCGCCTGGCCAACGACCCGGCCTACAAGGAAGAGCTGGCAGAGCTCGACCAGCGCATCGAAGACGAGGCTCGCGCGCAGTTGCAGGCGCTGGACGACCAGCGTGCGTTGCGCCGCAGTGGCGTCAAGTCGGTCCATGACATCGGCGACGACGATTGGGACGAAGAAGATGTGGATGACGAGGACGGTCCGGAAATTATCTACGTCCGCGACTGATGCTACTCAGTTGAAACCAAGGCCTGTGGGAGCGAGCTTGCTCGCGATAGCGGTGTGACAGCCGGTATCAATATTGCTGACCCCTGCAATCGCGAGCAAGTCGGATTGCCGCACCATCGCTCCCACAGGTTCAAGTGTTTCGGTGCGGTGTTATCATCGCAACCAGCCGGTTTCCAAGGCGCCGCTCAATCGAGCGGCGTTTTGGTATCTGTAGAACGCAAATACGAATAATCCCATGGGCGGCGCTGGGTCGCGCCGTTCGCTGGCAAAGGTTGAAGAAAATGCGGAGCAAGGTGACGGGTGCGCAGCGCTGGGTCGTGAAGATCGGCAGTGCACTGCTGACAGCGGATGGCAAAGGCCTGGATCGCCAGGCAATGGCGGTGTGGGTCGAGCAGATGGTGGCCTTGCATGAGGCTGGCGTCGAACTGGTATTGGTCTCGTCCGGGGCCGTGGCCGCCGGTATGAGTCGCCTGGGCTGGACGTCGCGACCCAGCGCGATGCATGAGCTGCAGGCTGCTGCCGCCATCGGCCAGATGGGCCTGGTCCAAGCCTGGGAGTCGAGCTTTGCCGAGCATGGCCGCCACACGGCGCAGATCCTGCTGACCCATGACGACCTGTCCGACCGCAAGCGCTACCTCAATGCCCGCAGTACGTTGCGAGCGCTGGTGGAGCTGAAAGTCATCCCGGTGATCAACGAGAACGACACCGTAGTCACCGACGAGATCCGTTTTGGTGACAACGACACCCTGGCTGCATTGGTGGCGAACCTGGTGGAGGCGGACCTGCTGGTGATTCTCACGGACCGCGACGGCATGTTCGATGCCGATCCGCGCAACAACCCTGACGCCAGGCTGATCTACGAAGCCCGTGCCGACGACCCGGCGCTGGATGCGGTTGCTGGTGGTACCGGCGGGGCGCTGGGGCGCGGTGGCATGCAGACCAAGCTGCGCGCTGCGCGTCTGGCCGCCCGTTCCGGTGCTCATACCATCATTGTCGGTGGGCGCTTGGAGCGGGTGCTGGATCGCCTGAAGTCAGGCGAGCGCATCGGCACCTTGCTCTCGCCAGAGCGCGGCATGCTGGCGGCGCGCAAGCAATGGCTGGCTGGGCATCTGCAAACCCGTGGCACGTTGGTGCTGGATGCCGGCGCTGTGTCGGCCTTGTCCCAAGGCAACAAAAGCCTGCTGCCGGTGGGTGTGAAGTTGGTCCAGGGCAGTTTCCGCCGCGGCGAAATGGTCGTGTGCGTGGCGCCGGACGGTCGCGAGATCGCCCGTGGCCTGGCGAACTACAGCGCGCTGGAGGCGCAGAAAATCATCGGTCAGTCGTCTGATGCGATTGTCGGCTTGTTGGGTTACATGGCGGAGCCCGAGCTGGTTCACCGTGACAACCTGATCCTCGTCTAAGGAAAAATCATGGGTTTGGCAAAAGGATTGATCGGCTTGCTGTTGGCAGTGCCGCTGCTGGCTTCGGCCGAAGAAATCGGTCAGGTCTCGACCGTGTTCAAGTTTGTCGGGCCGAACGATCGGATCGTGGTCGAGGCGTTCGACGACCCTAAGGTCGATGGCGTGACCTGTTACCTGTCGCGAGCCAAGACGGGTGGGGTGAAGGGTGGTCTTGGGTTGGCCGAGGATCGCGCCGAGGCGTCCATCGCCTGTCGCCAGGTTGGGCCGATCAGCTTCAAGGGCGAGCTCAAGGACGGCGAAGAAGTGTTCCGCGAACGCACTTCGCTGGTGTTCAAGACCATGCAAGTGGTGCGGTTCCTTGATAAGAAGCGCAATACGCTGGTTTACCTGGTCTACAGCGACCGGGTGATCGAGGGCAGTCCGCAAAATGCGGTGACGGCGATTCCGATCTTGCCTTGGGCTCGGGCTCAATAACCTGCACTAAATGCCCTTGTGTGGGAGCGATGGTGCGGCAATCCGACCTGCTCGCGAATACGGTGTGTCAGCTGGCATCAATGTCACTGGCAGATCGCATTCGCGAGCAGGCTCGCTCCCACAGTTTTTATTTGAGGTGCGGCTGGTAAATCACAGGCAATAAAAAACCGACCCTGAGGTCGGTTTTTTAATGAGCGCGTCGCTTAGGCAGCAGCGGCAACGTTCAAGGCCTTTACGTGGCCATTCAGGCGGCTCTTGTGGCGAGCGGCCTTGTTCTTGTGGATGATGCCTTTATCGGCCATGCGGTCGATAACTGGCACAGCCAGAACGTAAGCAGCTTGTGCTTTTTCAGCGTCTTTTGCGTCGATGGCCTTGACTACGTTCTTGATGTAGGTACGGACCATGGAACGCAGGCTGGCGTTGTGGCTGCGACGCTTCTCAGCCTGTTTTGCACGTTTTTTGGCGGAAGGTGTGTTGGCCACCGTCGAGCTCCTCGAAAGACTTTTTAGGAAATAGCAAACAAAATAGGCCGCGAATCATGCCGATGAGTTGAGGTCTTGTCAAGGGCGGGGTGACACGTTCCGCTGAATGGCAGGTGCGGCGTACCGAATGATTTCTTTCCGGCGTGCGACCTGTAAACTCGCGGGCTTTGGCGCTGTGCTGTTTAGCGGCGCGGAGTATCGCACAAGTGGGCGCATTGTTCGCCTGCTGTTTATCGACAGGCAAAAACTCTTTTCATGAACCTGCTCAAATCGTTGGCTGCCGTCAGCTCTATCACGATGCTTTCCCGCATCCTGGGATTCGTTCGCGATACGTTGATCGCCCGGATATTCGGTGCCGGAATGGCCACCGACGCTTTCTTCATTGCGTTCAAGTTGCCCAACCTGTTGCGACGGATCTTCGCCGAAGGGGCGTTTTCCCAGGCCTTCGTGCCGATCCTGGCGGAATATAAAAGCCAGAAGGGCGACGAGGCGACCCGTACCTTCATTGCCTACGTAACCGGTCTGCTGACGCTGGTGCTGGCCTTGGTCACGGCCGCCGGCATGCTCGCCGCGCCCTGGGTGATCTGGGCCACCGCACCCGGTTTCACCGACACGCCGGAAAAATTCCAGCTCACCTCTGACCTGTTGCGGGTGACCTTTCCTTATATATTGCTGATTTCCCTGTCGTCCCTGGCCGGCGCGATCCTCAACACCTGGAACCGTTTCTCCGTGCCGGCCTTTGTGCCGACGCTGCTCAACGTCAGCATGATCATCTTCGCGGTGTTCCTGACGCCGTACTTCGATCCGCCGGTGATGGCGCTGGGTTGGGCGGTGTTGGCGGGCGGCCTGGCGCAGTTGCTCTACCAACTGCCGCACCTGAAGAAGATCGGCATGCTGGTGCTGCCGCGTCTGAACTTGCGCGACAGCGGCGTGTGGCGGGTCATGAAGCAGATGCTGCCGGCCATCCTCGGCGTCTCGGTGAGCCAGATTTCCCTGATCATCAACACCATTTTTGCCTCGTTCCTGGTGGCGGGCTCGGTGTCGTGGATGTACTACGCCGACCGCTTGATGGAATTGCCATCCGGCGTGCTGGGCGTGGCGCTGGGCACGATCCTGCTGCCGACCCTGGCCAAGACCTACGCCAGCCAGGATCGCCATGAGTATTCGCGGATCCTCGATTGGGGCCTGCGCCTGTGTTTCGTACTGGTCCTGCCTTGTGCCCTGGCGCTGGGGATCCTGGCCGAGCCGCTGACGGTTTCGCTGTTCCAGTACGGTCAATTCAATGCATTCGATGCCCTGATGACCCAACGGGCGCTGATCGCCTACTCGGTGGGGCTGCTCGGGATCATCGTGATCAAAGTCCTCGCGCCGGGCTTCTACGCCCAGCAGAACATCCGTACGCCGGTGAAAATCGCCATCTTTACCCTGTGCATGACCCAACTGTTCAACCTGCTGCTCATCGGTCCGCTGGCCCACGCCGGCCTGGCGCTGGCGATCAGCGCGGGTGCCTGTCTAAACGCCGGGCTGCTGTTTTATCAACTGCGCAAGCAGAAGATGTATCAACCGATGCCGGGCTGGGGCAAGTTCGGGCTCAAGTTGCTCGTCGCCGTGGCGGTGATGTCGGCGGTGCTGCTGGTCGGGATGCATTTCATGCCGGCTTGGGGCGAAGGCGTGATGCTCGAGCGTTTCCTGCGCCTGGGTGTGCTGGTCGTGGCGGGCGTGGTGGCGTATTTCGGCATGTTGCTGTTGATGGGCTTCCGTTTGCGCGACTTCAATCGCAAGGCCTTGAGCTGACAGGTTGCCCCTGATAATCCAGGGGCGGGCGGCGGTTTTGTCGGTTCGATCACTTTGGGTTACGGTGTTGCCTGTCACCGACCGCCGGGTGTGGTTATAATCGGCCACTTTATGAGCAAGAAGCGCGTTATGCAGCTGGTTCGAGGCCTCCACAACCTGCGTCCCCGGCATCGGGGCTGTGTCGCCACTATTGGCAACTTTGACGGTGTTCACCGTGGCCACCAGGCTATCCTGGCGCGGCTGCGCGAGCGTGCGCTGGAATTGGGCCTGCCCAGTTGCGTGGTGATCTTCGAGCCGCAGCCCCGGGAGTTTTTCGCCCCGGACACCGCTCCGGCCCGTCTGGCCCGGTTGCGGGACAAACTGCAATTGCTCGCGGCCGAAGGCGTCGACCGGGTCCTGTGCCTGGCTTTCAACCAGCGCCTGAGCCAGCTCAGTGCCGCCGAATTCGTCGATACCATCCTGGTGGATGGCCTCGACGTGAAGCATCTGGAAGTCGGTGACGATTTCCGTTTCGGTTGCGACCGGGCAGGCGATTTCGATTACCTGCAACAGACCGGCGTCGCCCGGGGCTTCACCGTCGAAGCGGCGCAGACCGTCGAGATGGATGGTTTGCGCGTCAGCAGCACCCAGGTCCGCAACGCCCTGGCGGCTGCCGACTTCGCATTGGCCGAGCGCTTGCTCGGTCGGCCGTACCGGATTGCCGGGCGGATCCTGCACGGGCAGAAGCTGGCGCGCCAATTGGGCACGCCAACGGCCAACGTGCAACTCAAGCGCCGTCGCGTGCCGCTGACCGGGGTGTTCCTGGTGAGTGTCGACATCGACGGCAAGACCTGGCCCGGCGTCGCCAACATTGGCGTTCGTCCTACGGTGCAGGGGGATGGCAAGGCCCATCTCGAAGTACACATTCTGGATTTTGCCGGCGATCTGTATGACCGGCGTTTGACGGTGGTTTTCCACCAGAAGCTGCGTGAAGAGCAGCGTTTTGCCTCTCTGGAGGCGCTCAAGACGGCGATCCATGCAGATATCGCCGCCGCCCGTGCCCTTGTCGCAACCAGCGCCAATCGCTAATGAAGAGCCTTAAATGACCGACTATAAAGCCACGCTAAACCTTCCGGACACCGCCTTCCCAATGAAGGCCGGCCTGCCTCAGCGCGAACCACAGATTCTGCAGCGTTGGGACAGCATTGGCCTGTACGGAAAGTTGCGCGAGATTGGCAAGGATCGTCCGAAGTTCGTCCTGCACGACGGCCCTCCGTACGCCAACGGCACCATCCACATCGGTCACGCGCTGAACAAGATTCTCAAGGACATGATCATCCGCTCCAAGACCCTGTCGGGTTTTGACGCGCCGTATGTCCCGGGCTGGGACTGCCATGGCCTGCCGATCGAGCACAAGGTCGAAGTGACCCACGGCAAGAACCTGGGCGCGGACAAGACCCGCGAGCTGTGTCGTGCCTACGCCACTGAGCAGATCGAAGGGCAGAAGTCCGAATTCATCCGCCTCGGCGTGCTGGGCGACTTCGCCAATCCGTACAAGACCATGGACTTCAAGAACGAAGCCGGTGAAATCCGTGCCCTGGCGAAAATCGTCGAGGGCGGCTTCGTGTTCAAGGGGCTCAAGCCCGTGAACTGGTGCTTCGATTGCGGTTCGGCCCTGGCCGAGGCGGAAGTCGAGTACGAAAACAAGAAGTCCTCGACCATCGACGTCGCGTTCCCGATCGCCGATGAAGACAAGCTCGCCGCGGCGTTCGGCCTGGGCAAGCTGGCCAAGCCCGCATCGATCGTGATCTGGACCACCACCCCGTGGACCATCCCGGCCAACCAGGCGCTGAACGTCCACCCGGAATTCAACTACGCCCTGGTAGACGTTGGCGACAAGCTGCTGGTGCTGGCCGAAGAGCTGGTCGAATCCTGCCTGGCCCGCTACAACCTCGACGGTTCGGTGATCGCCACCGCCCCGGGTTCGGCGCTGGAGCTGATCAATTTCCGCCATCCGTTCTATGACCGCCTGTCGCCGGTGTACCTGGCCGATTACGTGGAACTGGGCGCAGGCACCGGCGTGGTTCACTCCGCGCCGGCCTATGGCGTCGACGACTTCGTGACCTGCAAGAAATACGGCATGGTCAATGACGACATCCTAAATCCGGTGCAGAGCAATGGCGTGTACGTGCCGTCGCTGGAGTTCTTTGGCGGCCAGTTCATCTGGAAAGCCAACCCGGCCATCGTCGACAAGCTGACCGAAGTCGGCGCGCTGCTGCACACCACTGTCATCGAACACAGCTACATGCATTGCTGGCGCCACAAGACCCCGCTGATCTACCGCGCCACCGCACAGTGGTTCATCGGCATGGACAAGCAGCCCACCAGCGGCGACACCCTGCGCCAGCGTTCGCTCAAGGCCATCGAAGAAACGCAGTTCGTTCCGGCCTGGGGCCAGGCGCGCCTGCACTCGATGATCGCCAACCGTCCGGACTGGTGCATCTCCCGCCAGCGCAACTGGGGCGTGCCGATCCCGTTCTTCCTGAACAAGGAAAGCGGCGAGCTGCATCCACGCACCGTCGAACTGATGGAAGTCGTGGCCCAGCGCGTCGAAGCCGAAGGCATCGAAGCCTGGTTCAAGCTCGATGCCGCCGAGCTGCTGGGCGACGAAGCACCGCTGTACGACAAGATCAGCGACACCCTGGACGTCTGGTTCGACTCCGGCACCACCCATTGGCACGTACTGCGCGGTTCGCACCCGATGGGTCATGAGACCGGCCCGCGCGCCGACCTGTACCTGGAAGGTTCGGACCAGCATCGTGGCTGGTTCCATTCGTCCTTGCTGACCGGTTGCGCCATCGACAACCACGCGCCGTACCGCGAGCTGCTGACCCACGGCTTCACCGTCGACGAGTCCGGCCGCAAGATGTCCAAGTCCCTGGGCAACGTGATCGCGCCGCAGAAAGTCAACGACACCCTCGGCGCCGACATCATGCGCCTGTG
Source organism: Pseudomonas alvandae (assembly GCF_019141525.1). Taxonomy (GTDB): domain Bacteria; phylum Pseudomonadota; class Gammaproteobacteria; order Pseudomonadales; family Pseudomonadaceae; genus Aquipseudomonas; species Aquipseudomonas alvandae. The sequence continues at coordinate 5,579,155 of NZ_CP077080.1, read as the reverse complement.
GGTCGCGTCTACCGACTACTCCGGCGAGATGGCCGTTTCCGAGCAGATCCTACAGCGCAGCGCGGACGCCTACCGGCGCATCCGTAACACCGCGCGTTTCCTGCTTTCCAACCTGACCGGCTTCAACCCGGCCACCGACCTGCTGCCGGCCGAAGACATGCTCGCGCTGGACCGCTGGGCCGTGGATCGTACCCTGTTGCTGCAACGCGAATTGCAAGAACACTACGGCGAGTACCGTTTCTGGAACGTGTATTCCAAGATCCACAACTTCTGCGTCCAGGAGTTGGGTGGTTTCTACCTCGACATCATCAAGGATCGCCAGTACACCACCGGCGCCAACAGCAAGGCCCGTCGTTCCTGCCAGACTGCGCTGTTCCACATCAGCGAGGCGCTGGTGCGCTGGATCGCGCCGATCCTGGCGTTCACCGCCGATGAGTTGTGGGAATACCTGCCGGGCGAGCGCAACGAGTCGGTGATGCTCAACACCTGGTACGAGGGCCTGACCGAACTGCCGCAAGGCTTCGAGTTGGACCGTGCGTATTGGGATCGCGTGATGGCGGTCAAGGCGGCGGTCAACAAGGAAATGGAGATCCAGCGCGCGGCCAAGGCCGTCGGTGGCAACCTGCAAGCCGAAGTGACCCTTTATGCCGAAGATGCCTTGAGCGCCGACCTGGCCAAGCTGGGCAACGAACTGCGTTTCGTGCTGATCACCTCCACCGCCAGTGTCGCGCCGTTGGCGCAGGCTCCGGCCGACGCCGTGGTGACCGAAGTGAGTGGCCTGAAGCTCAAGGTGGTCAAGTCGAGCTTCGTCAAGTGCGCCCGTTGCTGGCATTGCCGCGAAGACGTCGGCGTGAACCCGGAGCACCCGGAAATCTGCGGTCGTTGCGTCGACAACATCAGCGGCAGCGGCGAGGTTCGCCACTATGCCTAATGCAGCGGGCCGTTTCGGTCGGTTGGGCTGGCTCTGGTTGAGCTTGCTGGTGCTGGTCATCGACCAGGCCAGCAAGTACTACTTCGAGAACGCGTTGACCATGTACCAGCAGATCGTGATCATTCCCGACTACTTCAGCTGGACCTTGGCCTACAACACCGGAGCGGCGTTCAGTTTCCTGGCCGACAGCTCAGGCTGGCAGCGCTGGCTGTTCGCCCTGATCGCCATCGTGGTCAGCGCCGTGCTGGTGGTCTGGCTCAAGCGCCTGGGGCGCAATGAGACCTGGCTGGCCGTGGCGCTGGCGCTGGTCCTCGGCGGCGCGTTGGGCAACCTCTACGATCGGATTGCCTTGGGCCATGTGATCGATTTCATCCTGGTGCATTGGCAGAACCGCTGGTATTTCCCGGCGTTCAACTTTGCCGACAGCGCCATCAGCGTGGGCGCCGTGATGCTCGCCCTGGATATGTTCAAGAGCAAGAAAACCGGAGAAGCCGTCCATGACTGAGCAGCGTATCGCTCAAAACACCGAAGTGAAGCTTCACTTCGCCCTGCACCTGGAAAACGGCAACACCGTCGATAGCACCTTCGACAAGGCGCCGGCGGTGTTCAAGGTCGGTGATGGCAACTTGCTGCCGGGCTTCGAAGCGGCGATCTTCGGCTTCAAGGCCGGCGATAAGCGCACCGTGATCGTGCCACCGGAAAACGCCTTTGGTCAGCCCAACCCGCAAAACGTGCAGACCATGCCACGCTCACAGTTCCAGGACATGGAGTTGTCCGAGGGCCTGCTGGTGATTTTCAATGACGCGGCCAATACCGAATTGCCGGGTGTGGTTAAGGCATTTGACGATGCCCAGGTGACCGTTGATTTCAATCATCCACTGGCGGGCAAGACCTTGAATTTCGAAGTGGAAATTCTTGAGGTCAAGGCGGTTTAGGATTTAACAGGCAGTTCCTGCTGCCACCCGATTCACTGTGGGAGCGAGCGTGCTCGCGATGGCGTCGGATCAGTCAATATTGACGTTGGCTGATATACCGCCATCGCGAGCAAGCTCGCTCCCACACTGGATTGCATTGATTCAATCTCTTGCGCGCAAGACACGAGGCACAGCATGCAAATCAAACTCGCCAACCCCCGTGGCTTCTGCGCCGGCGTGGACCGGGCGATCGAAATCGTCAACCGCGCCCTGGAAGTGTTCGGGCCGCCGATCTACGTGCGCCATGAAGTGGTGCACAACAAGTTCGTCGTCGAGGACCTGCGCAGCCGCGGGGCTATTTTCGTCGAGGAACTGGACCAGGTGCCGGACGACGTCATCGTGATCTTCAGTGCCCACGGTGTTTCCCAGGCGGTGCGTACCGAAGCCGCCGGCCGTGGCCTGAAAGTCTTCGACGCCACCTGCCCGCTGGTCACCAAGGTCCACATCGAAGTGGCGCGCTACAGCCGTGACGGCCGCGAATGCATCCTGATCGGCCACGAAGGTCATCCGGAGGTCGAAGGCACCATGGGCCAGTACGACGCCAGCAACGGCGGCGCCATCTACCTGGTCGAAGACGAGGAAGATGTGGCGGCCCTGCAGGTACGCAACCCGGAGAAGCTCGCCTTCGTCACCCAGACCACCCTGTCCATGGATGACACCAGTCGCGTCATCGACGCCTTGCGTTCGCGCTTCCCTGCCATTGGCGGGCCGCGCAAGGACGACATCTGCTACGCGACCCAGAACCGTCAGGACGCGGTCAAGCAACTGGCCGACGAATGCGACGTGGTCCTGGTCGTCGGCAGCCCGAACAGCTCCAATTCCAATCGCCTGCGTGAGCTGGCCGAGCGCATGTCCACCCCGGCCTACCTGATCGACGGCGCCGAAGACATGCAACGCAGCTGGTTCGACGGCGTCGAGCGGATCGGCATTACCGCCGGTGCCTCCGCCCCGGAAGTCCTGGTGCGCGGTGTGATCCAGCAATTGCAGGCCTGGGGTGCAACCGGGGCTGACGAGCTGGCCGGTCGCGAGGAAAACATCACGTTCTCGATGCCGAAGGAACTGCGCGTCCGCTCCCTGCTTTGAGTCCTTTTGCACACAGGGCCTGCTCGGCCTCGATACTTTCCAGGCGGACGCGGCCGGACGGCGCCAATATCACTTGGTGATGGCTGACCGGCCGGCGTTTGGCGCACACATGCAGCGTGCCGGCCTGGAATGAGCCATTGGAATGCAGGGCCTCTCCCTGGCTGCCGAACCTGATCCTGCGCTTGACCGTCGAGTTGCCAACTACCCGAGCGCTGCTCCTGCGCTCCTTCAACAAGGTCTTCTCCTTGTCGTCCAGCATGATCCGCCAGCCTTTGCTCCAATCGTTATCTATTGCGTGTATCAACACCCGGCAGTTACGCGTGATGGCTTCACTGCGGGCGCTGCGCAATCCGCTGAGCAGTAGCTGCGCGGTGTCCTCGCGTTCGATGGATTCGATCAGTTGGGTGTAGCTTGTACTGGCCAACGGCAGAACAATTGCGGCAATTGCCAGTCCGATGAGCAGTTCGATCAGGCTGAAGCCTTGTTGATACATGACGTCTCCTCCCTGGAGTACGAAAACGACGCGATCCTGGCGTCCTGATTGAAACAACCACCCACACGGCGGTGGTTTGTTCTAGCGTGTAATGGCAGGTATAGCCGACGGCAACGGAGGGCATCGATGGATCTTCGTACAAAAGGTTTCACGCTGATCGAGGTGCTGGTGGCCCTTGGCGTGATGCTGCTGCTGATTACCATGGCGGTACCGTCGTTCACCGGTTCGCTGCAAGGCACCAAGGCCGATACCGAAATCGGTGACCTGCAGCGGGCCTTGAACTTCGCCCGAATGGAAGCGATCAACCGTGGCATCACCACGCGCGTTCGTCCGACCACGCAGGGTGGTGCCTGGAACGGCGAACTGATCGTGTACGACAACACTGGCAATCCGCCCAACCCGAATGTATTGCGGGTTGTTCCAGCGATGGGCAGCGGCGCGACTCTGACGCTAACCTCAGATGTGACCAGTATCGATTTCAACAACCTCGGCGGATTATCGGGCCTGGCCGTGCCGGTGAGCTTCAATTACGTAAGGGGGGCGCAAAGCAGGACGCTGAATGTTTGCCTCAACGGACGAATCGTATTGAATGGAAATTGCGGATGAAGGGTTGCAGTAAAAAGGCGCAGGAGGGCATGACGCTGATCGAAGTGCTGGTGGCAGTGCTGATCCTCGGGGTGGGCTTGCTGGGCGCGGCGATGATCCAGCTCAATGCGCTCAAATACACCGACAGCTCGCGCATGACCAGCCAGGCCAGTTTCATTGCCTATGACCTGCTGGACCGCATCCGCGCCAATTCTGGCGCCGACTACACCATCGCTCCACCCGGCTCCCCCAACCTCAACGTGGCCCGGGACCAGGACCTGTACGACTTCAAGACCAACATCGTCGCCTTCGGCGGCGCCACCGCCACGGGCACTGTGGCGCTGAACCAGCGGGTCTACACCATCACCATTTCCTGGGACGATGCCCGGGCCGCCAACACGACCAACGCGGCCGAGGCGCGGCGCAGCTTCGTGCTGACCAGCCGTGTCGCCGTCGATCCGGTGGCGGCGACGCCATGAACGGACGCAGCCGCGGCTTCGGCCTGATCGAATTGATGATCGCGCTGGTCATCAGCCTCATCGTGGTGTTGGGCGTCGTGCAGGTTTTCATCGCGGCGAAGAACACCTACGTCAGCCAGAACGCTGCCGCCGTCATGCAGGAGGACGCACGGTTTGCCTTGAGCAAGATGGTCCAGGAGATTCGCATGGTCGGCATGTTCGGTTGCCTGGCGACCGTCATCGATGCTTCCACGGATAACAGTTTCGCGGCCAGCCAGATCACGCCGATCCGCTGGGACAACGCGAACCGCAGGTTGACCCTGGTGACGGCGGACATTGGCAGTGGCGGTAACGCACCGACCTGGACCGTGGTCTCCGATTGCCGCACCTCGGCAACGGCCTATTCCAACGCCCGTGCGCCCGCGACGGGTCAGTTGGCCTTCCCGATTCGCCGACTGATCTACGGCTTCAACAACAATCAGCTACTGCTGGGCACAGGCCCCGGCACTCCGACCATGGCGGTGCTGGTGGACAATGTACGGGCATTCAACGTGACATTCGGCATGGCCGGCAGTGCGACGGACACCGCTGCCACCAGCTACAGCGCCAACCCGAGCGACCCGGCGCTGATCCGCAGCGTACGCCTGACCCTGACGCTGTTCGATCCGCGGAACACCGTGCGCGACCAGACCTTCAATGTGGTCGCCGCTTTGCGGAACCGGCTGCTATGAAGGGGCGATCGATGATTTCGATAGGGCACCGACACGGCCAGCGCGGCATGGCATTGCTGGTCAGCCTGGTCTTTTTGTTGCTGCTGACGTTGATCGGCCTTTCGTCCATGCAGAGCGCCACGCTGCAGGAAAAAATGACCAGCAGCGTCATGCAGCGCAACCAGTCATTCCAGCTGGCCGAGGCTGCGCTGCGGGTGGGAGAAAGCGCCGTGCAGGTCGAGACGTATTCATTGCCGGTCTGTACCACCACGGCCCAATGTGCGCCGCCGGCGGAGTCGGCGACGGTAACGGCGGCAGGGCGCAACTCGGCGTCGGGCGTGCTCTGGGTGGCCGCCGCCGGTGGGTTTTATGGCGTGCAGAACATCGGCACGACGCTTACGGCGGTCAACGTGCCGATCAATACCTCGGCAACGCTGTACCGGATCACCGCGGTGGCTGTGGTGGGCAACAACCAGCGCAGCGTGGTGGAGAGCATCTATGCGAAATATTAGGGCGCTGCTGGGCGCGGTGTGGGGGGCGTTGCTCAGCCTTTACCTGGCGGCGCCGGTCTATGGCTTCACGCCTTCGGAATCGCCCCTGTTGAGCGCGGCGGCGGTGACGCCCAACGTGATGCTGCTGATCGATGACTCGGGGAGCATGAATAACATTATCTGGGCGGCGGGGTTTGATCCGGCGGTCTCGCAGCCCACCGTTTATACATGTGAGTCCGCCACTAGCTGCAATAGCATCGCCAAGCTAAATATGGAGGATGGCAATGTTTTATTGGCGAGTCTGTCCCGTGGTGGCTGTTCCAAGTCTAGTAACTGGTACGGTTTTTATCGAAGCGACTTGGGAGAGGTCTGTCTGAGGCTACCCGACCCGGTTGGCAACGGAAACACTCGCTACACAGCCAAATACCTGTCCTATTTGCTGACTTTGTCCAATGGTTCGAGTCGGGATTTTACGACGGGGTCGATCCCCACCGATTACCGTATCAACGTGGCGCGGGACGTCTCAACCACCCTGGTCGCCAACAACCGCGCCCTGCGCATCGGGCTGGCCACTTTCAATCCACCTAACAGCGTCAACTCCGGCCCTGGCGGCAATATCGCCCGGACCATAAGCGACTTGTCACCCGTCAGCGGCAGTGTCACCCAGACCCAGGCCAACGCCAATTACACTGCCCTGATCAACGCCATCAATGCCTTGGGGGCCGTTGCCAATACCCCGCTGGCCGAAAGTTACTATGAAGTCACCCGCTATTTCCGAGGCATGGCGCCGTTTTACAACGGTACACCCAGCACCTACACCAGCCCGATCCAGTATCGATGCCAGAAGAATTTCGGTGTGGTCATTACCGATGGCCTGCCCACCTACGACCGAACGTTCCCCACCAATGACCCGTTGGGCGGTAGTCGTTTGCCGAACTGGGATGGCATCAGCACTAACGATGGTGCCGATCCTGCGGGTGACGGCGAAGGCGACACGCTTTACCTGGACGACATCGCCAAATTCGCCTTCGACATCGACATGCGCACCACCGGCACCGACGTCACCGGAAAAAGCTGGGAATCGGCCGACTTCCGACGCCAATACCTCAACACCTACACCGTCGGATTCACCGCCACCAACCAGATGTTGTCCGACGCGGCCCGCTACGGTGCGGGCAAGTATTACCAGGCCACCGACAGCGAGGGCCTGAACTCCGCGTTGTCATCCGCCTTGAGCGACATCACCTCCAAGGCCGGCTCGGGGGGCGGCGGCACCAGCAATGGCGCGACGCTGTCCAGCACCTCCAGTTACTACCAGACCACCTACGACCCCAAGGATTGGCGTGGCACCATCAAGGCGTTCGGCTTTACCTCGACCGGTACGGTCAACACGGCGGCGATGCAATGGACCACCGACACGGCCATCGTGCCCGGCGCCACGGCGCCGATCTATCAGTCCTGGAACACCGCCACCAACGTGCCGATCACGCTGGCCTACGGTAACTTCTCGCCGGCCCAGCAGACCAGCCTGAGCCAAGGCTTGCCCACCGGTATCACCGGCAACGACCTGGTGGAGTGGAGCAAGGGCACCAACAAGACGGGCTTGAAAGTACGCAGCGTCTTGCTCGGGGACATTATCAACTCACCGTTGGTGCTGGCCTCACCCAACGACCAGACCGCCTCGGACCTGGTGGGCGACACCAGCTACAGCACCTACCTGGCGACCAAGGCGACAAACATGAGCGCCAGCCTGGTGGTGAACGGCAATGACGGTTTCTTCAGCGTGATCAACAGCACGAATGGAACCCGGCGCTACGCCTACATGCCGTCGAGTGTGCTGCCTTCGCTGGAGATGATCGCCGATCCCGCCTATATCAATGGCGTGAGCCACAAATTCCTGGTGGACGGGCAGGTCGCGGTATTCGACGCACAACTGGGCAGCGTCTGGAAAACCCTCGCCCTGGGCGGCACCGGTGCCGGTGGCCGGGCGTTTTATGCGGTGCAATTGTTCGATGCGTCGGCGGGTAACGCGATCCGGGCACTTTGGGAAGTCAGCGCTCCAGCCATCGCCAACACGGGCCATCCCTTCAACGACCTGGGCTACGCCTACGCACGTCCTGAAGTGGCGCGCCTGGCGGACGGTCGCTGGGCCGCGTTCATTTCCAACGGTTATGGCAGCAATAGCGGCGTGGCGGCGTTGTACGTGGTGGACATTCGCGACGGTTCGCTGATTCGCAAAATCGTCGTCAACAGCAGCGAAACCGATAACGGCCTGTCGTCGGTCAAGCTGCGGGTCAATTCCCAGAACGTGGTGCAAGCCGCCTACGGCGGTGACTTGAAAGGGCGGATGTGGAAGTTCGACCTCAGTGGCACCTCCCCGACCGCCTGGGGCCTGGCGTTTGCCGGCCAGCCGTTATTCACCGCTCCCGGCGGCGCGACCCAGCCGATTACCGCACAACCGTTGCTGGCAGAAAATCCCCAGGGCGGCCTCCAGGTGTTTTTCGGCACTGGCAAGTTCAACGAGTCGGCGGACAAGCTCAACAAGGACCTGCAAGGGTTCTATTCGATCTGGGATGCGATCGGCGGCGGGGGGCAAATCACCGTGGCGAGCCTTCAGGCCCAATCGATCACCAATATTTTTTCCGGGACGACGGGGCAGTTCGTGACCACCAGCCAGACCGATGTCGCCTATCCCACCAAGAAGGGCTGGTACTTGCCGCTGGTGTACAACAACGCCTTGACCGGGGAGCGGGTCATCAACCCAGCCAGCCTGGTGCTCGGGCGTGTTGTCTTCACGACCGCCGCCGTTGATACCACCGACCCGTGCGCCAGCTTCGGTACCGGCAAGCTGATCGAAGTGGATGCGTTCAACGGTAAGATGCTCAACTATGCGGTGCTCGATACCAATAACGATGGTTCGATCAATACCCTCGACACGATTTCCGCTGGCGTGGTGTTCACGGGCGGGATACCGACCTTGAGTGCCGTCGTCAGCGCCAATGGGGCAACCAACATGGTCGTGAATGACTCCGGTGGAGGTATCACCGACCTGCTGACCAAGTCCGTCGGTGGCAGCCGTCGTATCATGTGGCGGCAAATACAGTGAGGTAAGGCATGCACAAATCCAACCGAGGTTTCACCTTGATCGAAATCATGATCGTCATCGCGATCATCGGTATTGTGATCACCGTCGGCTATCCGAGCCTGACCGAATACATGAAAAAGGCCCGGCGCACCGAGATCGCCTCGCTGTTGTCGGAGCAGGCGCAGATCCTCGAGCGCTACTACTCGAGGAACAACGCCTACACCAACGCGACTGGCCTGAGCGCCGGTAATGATTCGTACACCATTACTCCGACGACGCTGACGGACCAGAGCTTCATCTTGAAGGCAGTGCGCAAGGGCGGCTCGCCCATGGCGGCGGACAAATGTGGTGACTTCGTGATCACCAATACCGGCGTACGAAATGTGGAAAACGCCGCCGCTGGCGTGACCGCCAAGGATTGCTGGGGCCGCTGATTTTTTTCCGGACGTAGTTTGCGTCCATTGTCTTATGAGTCGAAACAGAACATGACCAGGCAACAGCAAGTGGTGATCGTCGGCGGCGGAGTCATTGGCCTGCTGACCGCATTCAATCTCGCCTCGGAAGGCCAGCGTGTGGTGCTGCTGGATCGCTCCGGCGTCGGTCAGGAGGCTTCCTGGGCGGGTGGCGGTATCGTTTCGCCCCTTTACCCATGGCGCTATAGCCCGGCGGTTACCGCGTTGGCCCATTGGTCGCAGGATTTTTATCCACAACTGGGCGAGCGCTTGTTCGCCGCTACCGGCATTGATCCGCAGGTGCATGTCACCGGGCTGTACTGGCTGGACCTCGACGACCAGGACGAAGCGCTAGCCTGGGCCAAACGGGAAGGACGCCCGCTGCGGGCTATGGATATCTCGGAGGTCCACGATGCGGTCCCGGTGCTGGGTTCGGGATTTTCCCGGGCGATCTACATGGCCGATGTGGCTAACGTGCGTAATCCCCGGCTGGTGAAATCCCTTAAGGCGGCCTTGCTGGCGATGCCCAATGTCACGCTTCACGAACACTGTGAAGTCAGCGGATTCATTCGCGACGGTGAGCGTGTGGTGGGGGTGAATAGTTCTGCTGGTGAGGTTCGCGGCGACCAAGTGGTATTGGCCGCTGGCGCCTGGAGTGGCGAGCTGCTCAAGACGCTGGGCTTGAAGCTGCCGGTCGAGCCGGTTAAAGGGCAGATGATCCTGTACAAATGCGCGGAGGATTTTCTGTCGAGCATGGTCCTGGCCAAGGGGCGCTACGCGATCCCGCGTCGTGATGGGCACATCCTGGTCGGCAGTACGCTGGAGCGCGAGGGCTTTGACAAGACCCCGACCGATGTCGCGCTGGAAAGCCTCAAGGCTTCGGCGGTGGCGCTTATTCCCGAGCTTGCCGATGCCGAGGTGGTAGGGCATTGGGCGGGGTTGCGGCCCGGGTCGCCGGAGGGGATTCCTTATATCGGCGAAGTGCCGGGGTTTGCGGGGCTTTGGTTGAACTGTGGGCATTATCGCAATGGGCTGGTGCTGGCGCCGGCTTCGTGTCGGTTGTTTGTGGATGTGATGTTGGGGCGGGAGCCGGTGATTGACCCTGTGCCTTATGCGCCGGCGGGGCGGTTGTAAGGTTCGGTTTTGATACTGCACCTATACTCAGACCCAATTGTGGGAGCGAGCTTGCTCGCGAAAGCATTCTCACAATCGATGAAGATGTTGAATGTGCCGGCCTCTTCGCGAGCAAGCTCGCTCCCACAGGTTTTTGGGTTGTGTGCAGATGTGTGAATACCTGCAAAACCATGTGGGAGCGAGCCTGCTCGCGAAAGCGGTGGTTCAGCTAAATAAATCCTGGCTGACGCCGCGCTCTTGCTCTTGCTCTTGCTCTTGCTCTTGCTCTTGCTCTTGCTCTTGCTCTTGCTTTGGATCTTGATCTTGATCTTGGCGCCCCGTTAAACCACGCTGGCCGAACGCAGGCATTGCGCAGTGGGCATCCCGGCATGGATGCCGGGATAGCCGCGCAGGGCCATGGATGGCCCATCGCGGCGGGCCCACGGAGCAATGCCGGAGTGAGGGCACACCGAGCCTAGGCGAGGTGCCGAGTGGTGGGGCAGAGCGTTTTTGGTTACTTTTGGCGCTCTTTCCAAAAGTGACCCGCTGTAAGAGCGGAACCGCCAGCAGCCGTTACCGCAGAACCGGATATACACACCGCCTCACAGCTAACCAGCCTTTGTAGGAATGGTCGGACAACCCCCCGATCCAAGCCGAATTCTCCGACGAGTTCTGGCGGTTGCCGTGACCGGGCGGTAGACGACGCTCTGCGGTAATCACACCCCTCGCCACGGGGGTGGCATGAACCCCACGCTATGAGCTAATCCAACCCCAACTTCTTCAACCGATACCGCATCGACCGAAACGACAACTTCAACCGCTGTGCCGCCGCCGTGCGATTCCAGCGGGTCTCTTCAAGCGCCTGGAGGATAACCTTGCGTTCGACGTCTTCCAGGTAATCCTCCAGGTTGTCGACCCGCACCAGATCCGGGTTAGCCACATCGCCAGCCACGTTGCTCTCGGCAAGGCGCAGGTCATCGGCCTCGATCTGATGGTGTTCGCAAAGGGTATAGGCCCGTTCCAGCATGTTCTCCAGCTCCCGCACGTTGCCGGGGAAGCGGTAATTGCGCAGGGCATCGAGTGCCGCAGGATGCAGCTTCGCCGCCGGGTTACCGGTGCTCGCGGCCAGGCGCTGGAGCATGTAGTTGGCCAGCGGCTCGATATCTTCACGACGTTCGCGCAGGGGCGGGACGCGCAGTTCAATGACGTTCAGTCGGTAATACAGATCCTGGCGAAAGCGCCCGGCCGCGACTTCGGCGTCGAGGTCTTTGTGAGTGGCGCAGAGAATTCGCACGTCCATCACTTCTTCCTGCTGGCCGCCGACGGCGCGCACGGCTTTTTCCTGGATGGCGCGCAAGAGCTTGACCTGCATCGCCAGCGGCAGGTCGGCCACTTCGTCGAGGAACAGCGTCCCGCCGTGGGCGGCCTGGAACAACCCGGGTTTGTCTTCGATGGCGCCGCTGAAGCTGCCTTTGCGGTGGCCGAAAAACTCGCTTTCCATCAGTTCAGTGGGAATTGCCCCACAGTTGACCGGCACGAAAGGCTGGCTGGCGCGCGGCCCTTGTTCATGGATCAGGCGGGCGACCAATTCCTTGCCACAGCCCGACTCGCCGCTGATATAGACCGGCGCCTGGCTTCGGGCCAGTTTTTCGATTTGCTTGCGCACGCCGCGCATCGGCGGCGAATCCCCCAGTAGAACGCGTTCGACGGTCGCGCCGGGCGTGGTGCCCGGTGACAGGCGCAGGGCGCTGCCGACCAATTCCCGCAGGCGAGCTAGATCGACTGGCTTGGTCAGGAAATCGAAGGCGCCTGCCTTGAGGGCATCGATGGCGACTTCCAGGCTGCCATAGGCGGTGATCATCGCCACGGGCAGTTGGGAATACCGTTGCTGGATATGTTTGACCAGCTCCAGGCCCGTGCCATCGGGCAGGCGCATGTCGGTCAGGCACAGGTCGAAGGCTTCGGCCGCCAGCAGGGATTGGGCCTCGCTGAGATTCTTGGCGCTGCGGGTGTCGAGTTTCATCCTGCCCAGGGTGATCTCCAGGAGTTCGCGGATGTCCGGCTCGTCATCGACGATCAGGATTCGTTGCCGTGAGCGTGTATTCAAATCTGTTTCCGTCCGTGAGCAAAGGTGATGCGGAAGCAACCGCCGCCTTGGCGTGGTTTGAAGTCTAGGCGGGCCTGGTTGCTTTCGCACAGCTCACGGGACAGATAGAGCCCAAGGCCGGTGCCTTGGCTGCTGGTGGTGAAAAAAGGTTCGAACAGGTGCGCCTGCTGGTCCGGCGTTACGCCAGGGCCGTTGTCGATGATGTCCAGCGTGGCCAGTTGGCTATGGGGATCGATGAACAGCTTCAACCAGGCCTCGGCCTTGTCATGGGCCAGCGCGCTGTGGCGCCAGGCGTTGCGCAACAGGTTGTCGAGCACTTGGGTCAGTTGGTCGGGGTCCATGAGCGTGATGTAGTCGCCGGGGTCGATGCTCAGGTGCAGTTGTTGGTGTCCTTCCGCGCTTTCGCGGGCCTGCCGGACGAATTGCTCGAGGCAGCTACGCAGATCCAGGCGTTGGGGGGCGGTTTGCTGGCGACGGGACAGTTGCAGGACGTTTTCGATGACGCGATTCATTCGTTGGGAGTGATCTTGAATAATCTGCGTCAGACGCCGGTCCGCGTCGTTCAGTTCCTCGGACTCGCGCAGCAATTGCGCGGCGTGGCTGATTGCCCCCAGCGGATTGCGGATTTCATGGGCGATACCGGCGGTGAGACGCCCCAACGATGCCAGCTTCAATTGCTGGGCGTGTTGGGCCACCTGGGCCAGGTCTTCGAGAAATATCAGGATCTGTTGCTGATCCTCTGCCCCGAGGGCGATGAAGCTGGGTTGCAGGGTCAGGCCCGTGCTGCTGATGGTCAGGCTTTGCGGGCGCAGGCTGGGGTTGTTCAACCACCCCTGCAATCGCTCGACCAAGGCGCTGGAATAATCGTCGATCCGTTGGCCGACCAGGTCATGCATGCCCAGCAGGTTCAAGGCGCTTTCGTTGGCCAACTGAACTCTGCGTTGGCGATCCAGGACCAGGATGCCGGTGCGCATGCGCTGCAGGATCAGCGCATTGAGGGCTTCGAGGCTGAGCACTTCGCTGGCTTTTTGCTCGGCCAGGGTTTCGCTGGCTTCCAGTCGTCGGGTCAGGCGTTGCACCAGCAACGCGGCGGCGAAGCACAGGGCGCCCAGGGTGCCTGCTTGCAGATAGCTGCTGGGTCGGCTCGAATCGCTGAGACCGAGCACGAACGTCGAGCCAACGATGCCCAGGGTGGCGACGGCGGCAATCAACAGGCCGATCCGGCCGCGCAGCAAGGTATTGCTGATCGCCACCGAGACGATGATCAGGTTGCCAATGGCGCTGGGGGCGCCGCCCGCGACGAAGAACAGCCACGACAGCAACAGGACGTCGGTCAAGGCCAGGCCGAACAACTGGGCAGGACGACGGGTGTTTTCCAGGAACACCACCAGCAGGATGTTCAGTACCAGGTATAACCAGCTGCCGCTGCGCAGCAGATCGTCGTTGGCGAACTCCAGCAGGCGGTTATCCATGTTGCTGGAAATCAGCAGCACCAGGGTGATGCCGATGCTGAGGCGGTACAGGTGATACAGACGCAGCAGGCGCTGCGCCTGTTTGACGCGAGGGAGCGGGGCTTCAGCGCTCACGAGTGCCTGGGCCTTGCTCAAGGTGAGCCTGGCTGCAATACCATTGCTGTTGGAGGGGCAATGCGCGATCCCGTGGCAGGTGCACGCCGCAATGGGCGCAACGAACCATGGGCGGCGCGTCCTGTTCACGGGTTGCGTTGGGCGCGGAAGTGCTGGCCTTGAATTTGCGCCAGAACCATACCGCGGCGGCAATCAGGGCGATCCAGAACAGTAGACGAAGCATGATGGGCGGCTTTTTGGCTAGAGATCAGGCAGTTTAGCCAAGGACTGGAACGGCGCACAGCGCAATAAAACCCAGGCACAAAAAAGGAGACTCGCAGGTCTCCTTTTTTGTCAGGCCAAGTCTCAGTCGAACAGGCCGAATGTCATGTAGCTGAACCAGGAGCGGTCGCCGGACTCGTTCTCAGGCTCCGGTTCTTCGATCACGTCGCCGTTTTCGTCCTTTGGCTTGAGCTCGTTCGGAATGGCTTCCTTGGCGTCCTGGAACTGGCGCTGTACGTCCTGGTTGGCGCGGGTTTCGCCCGGCGGCAGCGGCGGACGGGATTCGATCATGCCCAGGGTCGCCTTGCTCAGCCACGAACGGTTGTCCGCCTCATCGACGCGCGGCGTGAACTGGCCGTCGACCAGGGAAGGGTGGTCCGGATAGTTCAGCTTCAGGGTTTCCAGGCTGGTGGCCGCGAGCTCATCCAGGTGCAGGCGCTGGTAGGCTTCGGTCATCACCGCCAGGCCGTCGCCCACCGATGGGGTTTCCTGGAAGTTTTCCACCACATAGCGGCCACGGTTGGCGGCGGCAACGTAGGCCTGGCGGGTCAGGTAGTAGTCGGCCACGTGGATTTCGTAGGAAGCCAGCAGGTTGCGCAGGTAGATCATGCGCTGCTTGGCATCAGGCGAGTAGCGGCTGTTGGGGAAGCGGCTGGTCAGCTGGGCGAACTCGTTGTAGGAGTCGCGCGCGGCGCCCGGGTCACGCTTGGTCATGTCCAGCGGCAGGAAGCGCGCCAGCAGGCCGACGTCCTGGTCGAAGGAGGTCAGGCCCTTGAGGTAGTAGGCGTAATCGACGTTCGGGTGCTGCGGGTGCAGACGAATGAAGCGCTCGGCGGCGGACTTGGCCGCTTCCGGCTCGGCGTTCTTGTAGTTGGCGTAGATCAACTCCAGTTGCGCCTGGTCGGCGTAGCGACCGAACGGATACCGCGACTCCAGCGCCTTCAATTTGGCGGTGGCGCTGGTATAGCTGTTGTTGTCCAGGTCGTTCTGCGCCTGTTGGTACAGTTCGACTTCGCTCAGGTTTTCGTCTACGACTTCCTTCGACGAGCAAGCAGCAGTCAATGCGAGGATGGCGATCAGCAGCAGGTGTTTCACTTGCATGGCGGCTTGCGTCCCTATGACGGCCGCTGTCTTGGGCGGGGCCGTCCTGTTATGATGAGCGCCCCGTTGAAAAGCCTCGGGGCAAAAGACGCCGTATTTAACCACAAGCGCGCAGCCGAAACCAAAGGCTGTGCCGACGCCCAGTCCGAGCATGTCCGATAAAATAGAACTTCGCGCAGAGGTGCCGTCCGATTTGGGCGGCCAACGCCTCGATCAAGTCGCCGCCCAACTCTTCGCAGAGCACTCGCGCTCGCGCCTTTCCGCCTGGATCAAGGACGGCCGCCTGACGGTGGACGGGGCGGTCATCCGTCCGCGCGACATCGTCCATGGCGGCGCCATCCTCGAGCTGACCGCCGAGCAGGAGGCCCAGGGAGAATGGGTCGCCCAAGACATCGCCCTCGACATCGTCTATGAAGATGACGACATCCTGGTGATCAACAAGCCCGCGGGCCTGGTGGTGCACCCGGCGGCCGGTCATGCCGATGGCACCCTGCTGAACGCCTTGCTGCACCACGTGCCGGACATCGTCAATGTCCCCCGCGCCGGTATCGTGCATCGTTTGGACAAGGACACCACCGGCCTGATGGTGGTCGCCAAGACCATCCAGGCGCAGACACAACTGGTCACGCAGTTGCAAAGCCGCAGTGTCAGCCGCATCTATGAATGCATCGTGATCGGCGTGGTCACCGCGGGTGGCAAGATCAACGCGCCGATCGGTCGCCACGGCCAGCAGCGCCAGCGCATGGCGGTGATGGAGGGCGGCAAGCAGGCGGTCAGTCATTACCGCGTGCTGGAGCGTTTCCGTTCCCATACCCACGTGCGGGTCAAGCTGGAAACCGGTCGGACCCACCAGATTCGCGTGCACATGGCCCACATCAACTTCCCGTTGGTGGGCGACCCGGCCTACGGTGGTCGCTTCCGCATTCCGCCGGCTGCCAGCCAGACCATGGTCGAATCGCTGAAGAATTTCCCGCGCCAGGCGCTGCACGCACGTTTCCTCGAACTGGATCACCCGACGACCGGCAAGCGCATGAGCTGGGAGTCGCCGTTGCCGGATGATTTCGTCTGGCTGCTGACCTTGCTGAAGCAGGACCGCGAGGCGTTCATCGGATGAACGACTGGCTGATACCCGACTGGCCCGCGCCGGCCCGGGTCAAGGCCTGCGTCACCACCCGCGAGGGCGGCGTCAGCCTGGCGCCGTTCGACAGCCTCAACCTGGGCGATCATGTGGGCGACGACCCTGCGGCTGTTGCCGAAAACCGTCGTCGCCTCACTGATCGGTTCGTCATGCGTCCGGCCTGGTTGCAGCAAGTCCATGGAATTGACGTGGTCGAGGCTGATCCGACTCGGGTCGTCACTGCCGATGCCGGTTGGAGCGCCACGCCGGGCATCGCTTGCACTGCGATGACGGCGGATTGCCTGCCGGTATTGTTCTGCAATCGTGCCGGCACCCATGTCGCGGCAGCCCATGCCGGTTGGCGGGGGCTGGCCAACGGTGTGCTGGAGGCGACGCTCGACAGCCTGCAGCAACCCAGCGAAGAGATGCTCGCTTGGCTCGGCCCGGCCATTGGCCCGCAAGCCTTTGAGGTCGGCCCGGAAGTGCGAGAAGCCTTCATCGCCCATCTGCCGTCGGCGGACCAGGCCTTTGCGCCAAGCCCCAATGCCGGCAAATTTCTCGCCGATATCTACGCGTTGGCACGGCTACGCCTGGCGGCACGCGGCGTAACAGCCGTCTATGGTGGCGGTTTGTGCACCGTGACCGATCCTCGCTTCTATTCCTACCGGCGCAATCCCCGCACCGGTCGTTTCGCCTCCCTGATCTGGCTTGAACGCTAGACTCCCCTGATCTGTATCAACAGCGCGCTGCTTGAATCTTCCAGAATCGACCACATCTATAACGGTATCTGGCAGGTTTCTTCATTCAGGATGTTTCTCTAGGTCCGGCCTGCTCATTAGGAAGGTGACCCATGCGTATTGACCGTTTAACCAGCAAATTACAACTGGCCCTGTCCGATGCCCAGTCCCTGGCCGTCGGCCTGGACCATCCCGGTATCGAACCGGCGCACTTGATGCAAGCCATGCTCGAACAGCAGGGCGGCTCGATCAAGCCACTGCTGATGCAGGTGGGCTTTGACGTCAACAGCCTGCGCAAAGAGTTGGCCAAGGAACTCGACCAACTGCCCAAGATCCAGAACCCCACCGGCGACGTGAACATGTCCCAGGATCTGGCGCGGCTGCTCAACCAGGCCGATCGCCTGGCCCAGCAGAAGGGCGACCAGTTCATCTCCAGCGAGTTGGTCCTGCTCGCCGCGATGGACGAGAACAGCAAGCTCGGCAAATTGTTGCTCGGCCAGGGTGTGAGCAAGAAAGCCCTGGAAAACGCCATCAATAACCTGCGTGGCGGCGATGCGGTCAACGACCCGAACCACGAGGAAGCCCGCCAGGCCCTGGATAAATACACCGTCGACCTGACCAAACGCGCCGAGGAAGGCAAGCTCGACCCGGTGATTGGTCGCGACGATGAAATCCGCCGCACCATCCAGGTCCTGCAACGTCGTACCAAGAACAACCCGGTGCTGATCGGTGAGCCTGGCGTGGGCAAGACCGCCATCGCCGAGGGCCTGGCCCAGCGCATCATCAACGGCGAAGTGCCCGATGGGCTGCGGGGCAAGCGACTCTTGTCCCTGGACATGGGGGCGCTGATCGCTGGCGCCAAATACCGCGGCGAATTCGAAGAGCGGCTCAAGGCGCTGCTCAATGAGCTGTCGAAGCAGGAAGGCCAGATCATCCTGTTCATCGACGAATTGCACACCATGGTCGGCGCGGGCAAGGGTGAAGGCTCGATGGACGCCGGCAACATGCTCAAGCCTGCGCTGGCTCGCGGCGAGCTGCATTGTGTCGGTGCGACCACGCTGAACGAATATCGTCAGTACATCGAGAAGGACGCGGCCCTGGAGCGGCGCTTCCAGAAAGTACTGGTGGATGAGCCGAGTGAAGAAGACACCATCGCGATCTTGCGGGGCCTGAAGGAGCGCTACGAGGTTCACCATAAAGTGGCGATCACCGATGGCGCGATCATCGCGGCGGCCAAGCTCAGCCATCGCTATATCACCGACCGCCAGTTGCCGGACAAGGCCATCGACTTGATCGACGAGGCCGCCAGCCGTATCCGCATGGAAATCGACTCCAAGCCGGAAGTGCTGGATCGGTTGGAGCGGCGCCTGATTCAGCTCAAGGTCGAGTCCCAGGCCTTGAAGAAGGAAAGCGACGAAGCGGCGAAGAAACGCCTGGAAAGGTTGCAGGAAGAAATCGTTCGTCATGAGCGTGAGTACTCCGACCTCGAGGAGATCTGGAACTCGGAAAAAGCCGAAGTCCAGGGTTCGGCGCAGATCCAGCAGAAGATCGAACAGTCCCGCCAGGAATTGGAAGCGGCCCGCCGCAAAGGCGACCTCAACCGTATGGCCGAGCTGCAGTATGGGGTGATCCCGGACCTGGAGCGCAGCCTGCAGATGGTCGACCAGCACGGCAAGAGCGAAAACCAGTTGCTGCGCAGCAAGGTCACCGAGGAAGAAATCGCCGAAGTGGTGTCCAAGTGGACCGGCATTCCGGTCTCGAAGATGCTCGAAGGCGAGCGCGACAAGCTGCTGAAGATGGAAAGCCTGTTGCATCAGCGTGTGATCGGCCAGGAAGAAGCGGTGGTGGCGGTGTCCAACGCCGTGCGCCGGTCCCGCGCCGGGTTGTCTGACCCTAATCGTCCGAGCGGCTCGTTCATGTTCCTCGGCCCGACCGGCGTGGGTAAGACCGAATTGTGCAAGGCGCTGGCCGAATTCCTCTTCGATACCGAGGAAGCCATGGTGCGCATCGACATGTCCGAGTTCATGGAGAAGCACTCCGTGGCGCGGCTGATCGGCGCTCCACCGGGGTACGTCGGCTATGAAGAGGGCGGCTACCTGACCGAGGCCGTGCGGCGCAAGCCGTACTCGGTGATCCTGCTCGATGAAGTCGAGAAGGCGCACCCGGATGTGTTCAACATCTTGCTGCAAGTGCTGGAGGATGGTCGCCTGACCGACAGCCATGGCCGTACGGTGGATTTCCGCAATACGGTGATCGTGATGACCTCCAACCTGGGCTCGACGCAGATCCAGGAGCTGGTGGGCGATCGCGAGGCGCAACGTGCCGCAGTGATGGATGCGATCTCCACCCACTTCCGGCCGGAGTTCATCAACCGTGTGGACGAAGTGGTGATCTTCGAGCCGTTGGCCCGGGATCAGATCGCCGGTATCACCGAGATCCAGCTGGGGCGCCTGCGCAGCCGCCTCGCCGAGCGCGAGCTGAAGCTGCAACTGAGCGACGAGGCGTTGGACAAGCTGATCGCGGTGGGTTACGACCCGGTCTACGGCGCGCGGCCGCTCAAGCGAGCGATCCAGCGCTGGATCGAAAACCCGCTGGCGCAGTTGATTCTGTCCGGTCGCTTCATGCCGGGCGAAACCGTGACCGGTACGGTGGAGAACGACGAAATCGTCTTCAACTGAAGGCCGGCACAGCCGGATATTGGAATGGCCTCGACTTACGAGGCCATTTTTTTCATCAGGTCGTTGAACTCAAAGGAAAAGGCTTGTAAAGTGCGCCCCGCAGTACGTCACCCCCGGGGTCACTTCTCAGCGAGAGGCAACCCAAAATAAGTTGCAAATCATTGTCTTGAAAGCAATTTAAGGGGTTGACAGAGGTTTTGAAAATTGTAGAATAGCGCGCCTCAGACACACGAACGCAGCGATGCAGGCGGGTAGAAGAGGTTGAAGCTAGCTTCAATGCAGTAACTTGAAATATCAGTTCCGTGATAGCTCAGTCGGTAGAGCAAATGACTGTTAATCATTGGGTCCCAGGTTCGAGTCCTGGTCACGGAGCCA
This sequence comes from Pseudomonas alvandae, assembly GCF_019141525.1. Classification (GTDB taxonomy): domain Bacteria; phylum Pseudomonadota; class Gammaproteobacteria; order Pseudomonadales; family Pseudomonadaceae; genus Aquipseudomonas; species Aquipseudomonas alvandae. The sequence continues at coordinate 5,558,818 of NZ_CP077080.1, read as the reverse complement.
TTTCAATCGGGGTATAGCGCAGTCCGGTAGCGCGCCTGCTTTGGGAGCAGGATGTCAGGAGTTCGAATCCCCTTACCCCGACCATATTTGGGTCGTTAGCTCAGTTGGTAGAGCAGTTGGCTTTTAACCAATTGGTCGTAGGTTCGAATCCCACACGACCCACCATTTTTGAAACCAGCTCGCTGGAATCGAATCTTAAGATCAGAGGCCAAAAGCGCTGATCGAGGAAGGCGACTTGCAAGGGTCGCCTTTTTTTTACCGGGGTATAGCGCAGTCCGGTAGCGCGCCTGCTTTGGGAGCAGGATGTCAGGAGTTCGAATCCCCTTACCCCGACCATATTGAAAATCCTCGTATCGAAAGATACGGGGATTTTTTTTGCCTGCGAAAAATGCCGATGGCATCAAGTCGTCGTACAACCTGCCGATAACCCGCCGAGAGGGCATGGACCGACGCCCTTACTTTTGGCTAACAACAAGAAAGGCGCCCGTTATGTTTCTTCGTCAATTGAATATCGCACCCCGTGCCGCGCTGGGTTTTGCCTTGATCGCCCTGTTGGTGGCGTTGCTCGGGGTGTTTGCGTTGGGGCAGATGTCGAGCATTCGCGACAGTGAGGTCGCGGTGGAGACTCAATGGCTGCCGAGCATCCGCGGGGGTGATGAGATCCGTGAGTGGATGCTGCGGATCCGTACCATTTCCCTGCGCATGGCCCTGGATCAGGACCCGAAGAACGTTGCTGTGTACCGCGGACAAATGGACACGCGCGACAAGGAACTGAGCGAAAAAATCGCGGCGTACGAAAAGCTCGTTGTGACGCCTGAAGGCAAGGCCCTCTATGATCAGTTCAAGCAGACCTTTGCCGCTTACCGTGCCGGTATCGCGCAATCGTTCATCCTGGCGGAGCAGGGCCGTCGGGATGAACTGATCAAACTGTTGCTGGTGGACATGAAAACCGTGGTGGATGGCTCGGGCAAGCAGCTCAACGACCTTGCGGAGTTGTTCTCCAAGCAAGTGTCCATCGAGAGCCAGAAATCCCAGGAGCATTACGTCAATTCGCGAATGATCGTCAGCCTGTTCGTCGTGCTGGCTGCCCTGGCCACCGTTGTGCTGGCGATGTTGTTGACGCGCAGCATCGTCAAGCCTTTGGGCGAGGCGTTGAATGCGGCCGAGAACGTGGCGCGGGGCGACCTGACCCGGCCCATCGAGACCCATGGCAACGATGAAGTGAGCCGCTTGCTCAAGGCCCTGGCGACCATGCAACAGAACCTTCGGCAAACCTTGCAAAGCATCAGCGGCTCGGCAACACAACTGGCGACCGCTGCCGATGAGCTGAACGCCGTCACCCTCGACAGCACCCAGGGCCTGCAACAGCAAAACAACGAAATCGAACAGGCCGCCACCGCCGTCACGGAAATGACCACTGCCGTGGAAGAAGTCGCGCGCAACGCCGTCTCCACCTCTGATGCGACCCGTCAATCCAGCGAATCGGCAACGTTGGGCCAGGAGCGGGTCAGCGACACCGTCGAGGCCATCAGCGCGCTTGCCAGTGATGTACAAGTGACCGGTGGCCTGGTGCAGTCGCTGGCGAACCAGTCCCAGGACATCGGCAAGGTGCTGGATGTGATCCGGGCCATTGCCGAGCAGACCAATCTGTTGGCGCTCAACGCGGCCATCGAAGCGGCCAGGGCGGGGGAGAGCGGTCGTGGTTTTGCCGTGGTTGCCGACGAAGTGCGAGCGCTGGCGTATCGCACGCAGCAATCGACCCAGGAGATCGAGCAGATGGTCCAGGGCATGCGCAACGGCGCCACCCAGGCGCTGGATTCCATGCAGGCCAGTTCCAGTCGCGCGGCGAGCACGTTGGCGATGGCGGAGCGGGCAGGCGAGGCATTGCAGACCATCACAGCGTCGGTGCATCAAATCCACGAGCGCAACCTGGTGATCGCCAGCGCCGCCGAGGAACAGGCGCAAGTGGCCCGCGAAGTGGATCGTAACCTGGTCAATATTCGTGATCTGTCCGTGCGCTCGGCCACTGGCGCGGACCAGACCAGCGCGTCCAGCCACGAGCTGTCGCAACTGGCGAATTCGCTGCGCACGATGGTGCAGCGGTTTCAGGTTTGAATGATTGGCCGCGCAGATTGAGTTTTATCGTTTGGATACTGTTGACTGCACGGCCGCCTTCGCGAGCAAGCCCGCTCCCACAGTTGATCGCGTACTCGTGAACTACTCGATCTCCTGTGGGAGCGGGCTTGCTCGCGAAGACCATGGAACAGGCGATGCATCTCTATAGCTCAGCGCCACCACACGCGGCTGGCGCTTCGCTTTTTATCCTCAGTGCAGTTTCAACCGCGGCTCAGTCCCGCGCCCGATCTTGCTGCCCAGCATCAGCATCGCCGTGCGGAACATCCCGTACAGCGCCATCTGGTGCATGCGATACAGCGACACGTAGAACATCCGCGCCAGCCAGCCTTCGAGCATCACGCTACCGGTCAGGTTGCCCATCAGGTTACCCACCGCCGAGAAGCGCGACAGCGAGATCAGCGAACCGTAGTCGGTGTATTTGTATTCCGGCAGGGCCTTGCCTTCGATCCGCAATTTCAGCGATTTCGCTAGCAGCGAGGCTTGTTGGTGCGCGGCCTGGGCGCGGGGTGGAACGTTGCGGTCGCTGCCCGGTTGCGGGCAGGCGGCGCAGTCGCCGAAGGCAAAGATGTTCTCGTCGCGCGTGGTCTGTAGCGTCGGCAGCACTTGCAGCTGATTGATCCGATTGGTCTCCAGCCCATCGATGTCCTTGAGAAATTCCGGCGCACGAATCCCGGCCGCCCAAACCTTCAGGCTCGCGTCGATCACTTTGCCATCTGCCGTAACCAGGCTGTCAGCGGTGACCTGGCTGACGGCGGCGTTGGTCATGACGTTGACCCCGAGTTTTTCCAGGGTCTTGTGCACCGGTCCGCCGATACGCTCGGGCAACGCTGGCAAGACCCGTGGACCCGCCTCGATCAAGGTGATGTGCATGTTTTCCGGTTTGATCCGGTCCAGGCCGTAGGCATGCAATTCGTGGGCGGCGTTGTGCAGCTCGGCCGCCAGTTCGACGCCCGTCGCGCCCGCGCCGACGATGGCGACGCTGATGCGCTCGACGACGTCGGTCTGCCCGGCATGGGCGCGCAGGTAGTGGTGGAGCAATTGCTGGTGGAAGCGCTCGGCCTGTTTGCGAGTATCAAGGAACAGGCAGTGTTGCGCCGCGCCCTCGGTGCCGAAGTCGTTGGTGGTGCTGCCCACTGCGATTACCAGTGTGTCGTAGCCCAGCTCCCGGGCCGGTAACAGCTCCACGCCCGCCTCGTCATAGGTGGCGGCCAGTTGGATTTTCTTGTTCTCGCGATCCAGGCCGCTCATGCGCCCGAGCTGGAACTCGAAGTGGTTCCATTTCGCCTGGGCGACGTAGTTGAGTTCGTCTTCGGAGGAGTTCAAGGAACCGGCAGCCACTTCGTGCAGCAGGGGTTTCCAGATGTGGGTCAGGTTCGCGTCGACCAGCATCACACTGGCCGTGCCGCGCTTGCCCAGAGTCTTACCCAGACGGGTAGCCAACTCCAGGCCGCCGGCGCCGCCGCCAACGATGACAATACGATGAGTCATGGGGATATCTCGCAAGGCTAAAGGAATTCGGTGCCGTTACCTGCGCGAGCATCAGCGACAAAAAGCGGCTCATAGCGTCAGGTAGCTGATCAGTCGGCTCAACAGGCCCAGGCCGATGGTCACGGCCAGTACCACCACGAGGAGCATCCACGGCCGAAAAGGCCGGCGCTCGACTCGGTGCTGGGACAGTTGCAGGTACTCTTCGACATGCTTCTGGTCATCTGGGTTCAGGCGACTGGTCATAAAGGCCTCGTCAGGTAGACGTTGCGGGATGTGAAGACGTTACAGCGTCCGGCTAGCCGGCATTGAAAGCCGCGTAGCCGCTCGCCGGAACGGGTTCGACGATCAGGCTGTCGTCCAGGCGAATGATTCCACTTTTTAACACTCGGGCGGTGATTCCGCCATGGCCGCGTACCGCCTGGAATGTACCTTCGCCAAGGTTTCGCTCCAGCCGTGCGCAGGGCTGGCACCAGCCGGTGGTTTCGAAAATGGCCTGGCCGATGCGAAAGCGCCGGCCCTTGAGGCTGAACAGGTTGATCCCGCTGACTACGATATTGCGCCGCAGCTCTCGCGGCAGTATGGGCTGATCGTCGGGACGGCCCATCAGCGAGCTGATCACGCCCAGGTGCTCCCACTGGATCAACGTCACCTGCCGCGCATTGCGCACGCCGGGGCGCGCATGATCGCCGGTGAGACCGGCCTCCAGGCGCGCCTCCACGGCGTCCAGCTCGATCATCGGCGCGTGACCCTGGGGCCGCACACCGATCCAGCGCACGCGGCCCTGTTGCGGCACGGCGGCGATCAGTTCCTGCAAGGGGCTCACAGGCTGATCCCGACATCGAAGACGATGCTGCGACCCAGGTTGCCCCGCAGGAAATCCGGCGCATCGGGATGGGCGAACAGTACGCGGGCGAAGGTCGGCCCCACCAGCGACAAGGAGCGCCAACCCTGGCGCAGGTATTCGGTCGGCGGCGGAAAGTGGCTGTTGAGGTCCAGCACTTCGCGCTTGAGGCTGGCGAACGCAATGATGTCCAACTCTCCCAGGTCCATGCCGCGCTCGGTGTAGTTGTGGGCTTTCTTGCGCAGGGTCGGCGCCAGCCGCATCAGGAATTCGTTGGCGGGGATCCGCCGGGGCTTGGCCTCGCGGCGCACCAGTTGGCTCAGGGAGAAGGCGCTGCGGCGACGCTGTAGTTCATCGCGCCATTCGTCATTGAGGCGACGGCCTTCGTCGAGCACAAAGAACACTTCGAAGTTGGCATCGCGGAACAAGACGTCTGGCGGCTCCCCGGCCGGCGCAAACTCGTCGGCGCGATAGGGCACGTTCAGCCCTTGCAGCAGGCGCTGGCAGACCCAACGCTCACGCTCCCATTTGCGGGCATTGGAGAGAAAGGCGTTGGCCTGCTCGGCAGCGATCGTCAGCAGGCGTAAATAATCGGAATCATCCATGAGCCCAAGCTTAGCGTTCAAATGTGTTGATAAAAAATAAAGCGTGTCGCTGAGGGCAAATTATCGCTCAGGCAGGGCCTGGCGGGCCGTCCTGTTCAGCCTGATGCGCCAGCCAGGCGCAGAACAGCTCCAGTTTCTTGCTGTGTTGCCCGCTTCGCTTCGCCAGGTAGACATAACGGCTCGGATAAAAGCCAAACAGTGCCACCAGGCGGCCAAGGCGAATATCGTCGGCCACCAGATGCCAAGGGGCGACGCAAATCCCCAAGCCGGCAATTGCCGCTTCCAAAGTAAAGTAATAGTGCTCGTATTCCAGTCCGGTCGGGGGCGTGTCCCGGTAGCCAACCGCGTTGGCCCAGTTTGCCCAGGCGTCTGGACGCGTTCGGGTATGCAGCAGCGGATGACTGAAGATCGAGCTCAGATCGGTGAGTTGCAGGCGTGCGGCTAATGCCGGCGACAAAACGATGCCCAGTCGTTCAGGAAACAGCAGGACCGTATTTTCTGGTTCGCCAATGACGTCCTGCTTCGCGGTGATCATCACGTCATAGCGATCCCGGCCCGGATCGGCCCCAGCGACCGGTGAACTCAAGCGAATCTTGATATCCGGGTAAGTCGAGTTGAAGTCGAACAGACGAGGTATCAACCACTTGACGGTAAACGTGCTGAAGCAGGAGACGTCAAGGGTGCCTGTCGCGGTATCGCGGACCCGGCCCACTGCCGCCTCGATCTGGTCCAGCGCGGCCGTCAATTGAGGCAAGAGTTCTTTGCCGGCCGTGGTGAGCTGCGGCTTGTTCTTGGGCCCTTCGAACAGATCGACGCCAAGGCTCAGTTCCAACTGGCGTACCTGGCGACTCACAGCGCCGGGCGTGACGGAAAGCTCTTCGGCAGCGGACGTCATTTTCCCGAGTCGAGCCGCAGCCTCGAAGGTACGCAACGCATTCAATGGGGGCAGGCGACGTCTCATGAAGTGACTTTAACTCAAATACTCCGGCCGCATAAATCGTTATCGGCGAACGTGAGGTTTGCGCAAAATCGCTGGGCTTGCGCTTATCCGCACACTGTTCAGGTGGTGGACTATTCGAGAATCCAATTGAGAGCAACTCACATGCCGTTTGTACGTACAGCTGTCACCAAAAGCACCAGCCAGCAACAGCGCCAACGCATCGTCGATGGCATACACCAAGCGTTGGTCGACGGCATTGGTATGCCCCAGGATGAATTGTTCAACCTGGTGACGGACTATGATCCGCAACAGTTCTTCTACAGCCGAACTTTCAATGGTGTGGCTCGTTCAGACAATTTGATCGTGATTGAGATTACGATGCGCAGAGGCCGCAGCGATGCGATGAAGCGTGACCTCTATAAAGGCATCGCTGACAATCTCGCCGGCCAAGCCCAGGTTCGCCCGCAAGACGTGTTCATTTTCATGCACGAAAATGACTATTCGGATTGGTCGGTGGGCTTCGGCAAGTTTGCAATGGCATTGGTGCAACAGCCTGGGAGCATCGTTACTGAATAGCGAACGAGCTGCCTGTTGAACCGGTGCTCGAACCCGCGCTGTACCACGTTCACGCCTTCGCAGGAGTTGCCATGATCGGTGCCGAACTGCTCTCACCGCAGACCCTGGCGGTCGGCTGGCTGGTTTACGTGCCGGTGCTGGCTTGGGCAGTGGCGCGGGCGCGGTGGGTCGAGTTGTTTACTGACAGCCGTCGCCAGCATTTGCTGTTCGGCACGGTGCTGGCGTTGTTCCTGTTATGGTTGGTACGGCGAGACTTCGACACGGGCGTCTCGTATCACTTCCTCGGCATGACCGCCGTCACCTTGCTGCTGGACTGGCCGCTGGCGATCCTCGGTGGGCTCTGTGCGCAGCTCGCGCTGGTGCTGCTGGGCCGTCAGGACATGATGGCGGTCGGCATCAATGGCGCGCTGTTGATTCTCCTGCCGGTGCTGATCACTGAAGGTTGCGCCGTCCTGGTGGAGCGTGCCCAGCCGCGCAATCTGTTTGTGTATATCTTCTGTTCCGGGTTTCTCGCCGCCGCGCTTTCGGCGCTGGGGTGCCTGTTGCTGGGGCTTGGCCTGCTCTGGTACGACGGCATCTTCGTCATGCCGTACTGGCTGGAGGACTTCATCGGTTACCTCTGGCTGATCATCTTCCCCGAGGCCTTCATCAACGGCATGGTGGTCAGCGCGCTGGTGGTGTTCAGTCCCGAATGGCTGGAGACCTTCAACCGCACGCGCTACCTGTCGGCGCCCTGGAACGATGAGGACAAGCCTTGATTCACGTCAAGGCTGCACCGCCTGCCGCGCTGCATGCTTTGGAAAATTTCCAGGAGTGCAACCATGAGTGTTTATGAGTGGGCGAGGCAAGAAATCCGGCGCAGTCACGACGCGGCCATGGAGATCGGCTTTGACCCGGGTTTGAGCCTGCGGGCCTTGCTCAGCGCAATCGTGCAGCAGAGCAAGACCGTACGCAGTGTCGACGATTTGGCCGATGAGTTGAGTTTCCTCGCGGAAAATCTCGACGACAGCCAGGATTACGGGTTCATGCGGCCTTAGGGGGTAAATGCTGCCCGATGACTCTGTGGCGAGGGGATTTATCCCCTCGCCACAATGATTCAGGCCAGGCCTTAGTGATGCGAGCGGGGATTGAAGTCTTCGCTGAACAACTCATCCTCGGCGTCCGGGGCCACCGGAATCTTGTGTTCTTCCGACGCCCAGGCGCCGAGGTCTATCAGCTTGCAGCGATCCGAGCAGAACGGCCGGAATTTGCTTTCAGGGGTCCATTCGACCGGGGCGCCACAGGTTGGGCAATCAACGATTGGGGGTTGGCTCATGATTGGCCTCCACGCAGGGTAAGATAAAAGTGATGCAGGCGCTCGACCTCGCTGTGCAGCCAGGCGAGGTCGCGGTCGTTGACCACCACGTCGTCGGCATGGCTCAGGCGATCCTGGCGACTTGATTGAGCCTTGAGGATCGCCTGGACCTGCTGCTCGCTGGTCTGGTCGCGCTGCAAGGTGCGTTCGACCTGCAATTGTTCAGGTGCGTCGATCACCAGGATCCGCTGAGTCATGGCGTACTGCCCCGACTCGATCAATAGCGGTGACACCAGGATCGCATAGGACGATCTTGCCTGGGCCAGATGATGAGCGATCTCTTCGGCAATCAGCGGGTGCAGCAGTGCCTCCAGCCAGCGGCGCTCCTCGGCATTCTCGAAGATGAGCGTGCGCAGCGCGGCTCGATCCAGCGCGCCGTCCGCTTGCAGCACACCCGGGCCAAAGTGCTCGGCAATTTTTCCCAGCGCCGGGCGTCCGGGTTCGACGACCCAGCGCGCCGCATGGTCAGCGTCGATGACGTGCACGCCCAGGTCGATGAAGTGCTGGGCCGCTGCGCTCTTGCCGCTGCCGATGCCACCGGTCAGGCCGAGAATCCAGGGTTTTTCCGCGGAGCTGTTCATTAGAAACCGACTGAGTGCCAATAGAAGTCGGTTATTTGACCACCCCAGAGCAAGGCAATCCAGCCGGCAATCGCCAGATAGGGTCCGAAGGGGATCTGTGTCGATGTCGGTGCGTTGCGCATGCGCAGCATGACGACGCCGACGACGGCGCCCACCAGCGAAGACAGCAGCAGCGTCACTGGCAGGATTTGCCAGCCGCCCCAGGCGCCCAGCATCGCCAGCAGCTTGAAGTCGCCATAGCCCATGCCTTCCTTGCCGGTCAGCAACTTGAACACCCAGAACACCACCCACAGCACCAGATAACCGCCGACAGCGCCCCATAATGCCTGGTTGAGGGACACGAACAGCCCGAAGCTGTTGACGATCAAGCCCAGCCACAACAAGGGCAGTACGAGAGAGTCGGGCAGCAATTGATGCTCGGCGTCGATCAGGCTCATGGACAACAAGCCCCAGCTCAGCACCATCGCCATTGCCGCATGCCAGCCGAAGCCGAAATGCCAGGCGACGAACGCCGACAGGGCGCCACAAGCCAGTTCGGTCAATGGGTAGCGCTTGCCGATGGGGGCGGTGCAACTGGAGCAGCGCCCGCGCAACGCCAGGTAGCTGAACAGTGGAATATTTTCCCAGGCGCGGATGCGGTGGCCGCAGTGCGGGCACTGGGAATGGGGCAGCATCAGGTTGTAGACCGGGCCGGGAGCTTCGGCCGGCAGTCCGAGCAAGTCCTGGGCTTGTAGCCGCCATTCACGGTCAAGCATCTTCGGCAGACGCCAAACCAGCACGTTGAGAAAACTGCCAATGATCAGCCCGAGCAGCAGTGCCGTCAGCACGAAAGCCAAGGGGTAAAGCAGGAAGAATTCGCTCAAGGGCATGTCAGATCGCAGAGCCGAGTTGGAAGATGGGCATGTACATGGCAACCACCAGGCCACCGACGACCACCCCCAGGATCACCATGATGAAGGGTTCCATCAGGCTGGTGAGGTTGTCCACCAGATTATCCACTTCGGCTTCGTAAAAACTCGCCACCTTGTCGAGCATGTCATCCAGCGCGCCGGATTCCTCGCCAATGGCCGTCATCTGGATCGCCAGGTTGGGGAAGATGCCGGAGGCACGCATGGAAAAATTCAGCTGCATGCCGGTCGAGACGTCTTGTCGAATGCGAAGCACCGCACGCTTGAATACCACGTTGCCGGTGGCGCCCGACACCGAGTCGAGGGCTTCGACCAGCGGCACGCCGGCGGCGAATGTCGTGGACAGCGTACGGGCATAGCGAGCCACGGCGGACTTGTACATCAGGGTGCCCACCAGGGGCAGCTTGAGCAGCCACTTGTCCCGCCAGTCACGGAATGCCTGGGAGCGCTTCAGCGCATATTTCACGCCGAAAAATCCACCCACCAACCCACCCAGCAGTATCCACCACCATTCCTGCAAGAATTCCGACAGGCCGATGACCATCAGCGTGAAGGCCGGCAATTTTGCGCCAAAGCCTGCGAATACCGACTCGAACTGCGGCACGACCTTGATCAGCAGGATGCTCGTGACCACGGCCGCGACAGCTACCACGGCCGCGGGATACGTCATGGCTTTCTTGATCTTGGCCTTGAGGGCCTCGCTTTTTTCCTTGTAGGTCGCGACCCGGTCCAGCAGCGTATCGAGTGCACCGGCCTGCTCGCCGGCGTCCACCAGGTTGCAATACAACTCATCGAAATACTGCGGGCATTTGCGCAACGCCGCAGCAAAGCTGTTGCCGGCGGCGACCTCCTGTTTCACCTCGTCCACCAGCTTGCGCATGTTGGCGTTGTCGAAGCCTTCGCCAATGATGTCGAACGCTTGCAGCAACGGCACGCCAGCCTTGAGCATCGTCGCCATCTGGCGTGTGAAGAGGGCGATGTCCAACGGCTTGATGCGCTTGCCCTTGCTGAATATCGAAGTGGATTTCTTGCGCACCTTGCCTGGATTGATACCCTGTTTGCGCAGTTGCGCCTTGATCAGCGCCGGGCTCTGGCCGGTCAGTTCGCCGGACATTTTCGTGCCTTTGCGGTCCTTGCCTTCCCACACGTAGACGTCGGTTTTTACTGCCTTGACCGCCATGTTCAATCCTTGGTGACCCGGTTGATTTCTTCGAGGCTGGTGATGCCTTGCATCACTTTGGCCAGCCCCGACGTACGCAGGTCGTTGAAGCCGTCCTTGCGCATTTGCAGGTCGATTTCCAGGGAGTTGCCCTCGGCCATGATCAACCGTTGCAGCTCCGGCGTGTTCTTGACCACTTCGTATACCCCCACGCGACCTTTGTAGCCGTTGTTGCACTGTTCGCAACCGACCGGCTCATAGATCGTGAATGAGCCGATGCGTTCCCGGGGGAAACCTTCCTTGAGCAGGGTTTCCTCAGGAACCTCGATGGCTCTCTTGCAATGCGTACACAATTTTCGCGCCAGGCGCTGGGCGATGATCAGGTGCACCGCCGTGGCGATGTTGAACCCTGGGATGCCCATGTTATGCAGGCGGACCAGGGTTTCGGCGGCGCTGTTGGTGTGCAGGGTGGACAGCACCAGGTGCCCGGTCTGGGCGGCCTTGATGGCGATTTCGGCGGTTTCCAGGTCGCGGATCTCGCCGACCATGATCACATCCGGGTCCTGGCGCAGGAAGGAGCGCAAGGCATGGGCGAAATCCAGGCCCTGGCGTGGGTTCACGTTGACCTGGTTGATGCCCTCCATATTGATTTCCACCGGGTCTTCGGCGGTGGAAATATTGATGTCCACGGTGTTGAGGATGTTCAAGCCGGTGTAGAGCGACACGGTCTTGCCCGAACCGGTCGGCCCGGTTACCAGGATCAGCCCCTGCGGCTGCTTGAGGGCAGCCATGTACAAGTCTTTCTGTTCCGGCTCGTAGCCCAGGGCGTCGATGCCCATTTGCGCACTGGAGGGGTCGAGGATCCGGATCACTACTTTTTCGCCCCAGAGCGTGGGCAAGGTGTTGACCCGGAAATCAATGGACTTGGTTTTTGACAGGCGCATCTTCAAGCGACCGTCCTGGGGTTTGCGCCGCTCGGAAATGTCCAGGCTGGCCATGACCTTGAGGCGCGCGGCAATACGGTTGGCCAGTTGGATGGGGGGCTTGGCGACCTCCCGCAGCATGCCGTCGGTGCGCACCCGGACCCGGTAGGTTTTTTCATAGGGTTCGAAGTGCAGGTCGGAAGAGCCACCCTTGATGGCATCCAGCAGCATCTTGTTGACGAAGCGCACCACCGGCGCATCGTCGCCGTCCTGTCCGACGATGCTGTCCTGCTTGCGATCATCGGTCGACTCGATGTCCAGGCCGTCGAGGTCGACGTCGGCCATGCCCTCCAGGCCGGTGCTGCTGGACTCGAAGAATTTCTCGATGGCATCGCTGAGCTTGTCGTCTTCCACCAGGATGGCTTCGGTGGTCAGGCCGGTGCTGAACTGGATGTCGTTGATGGCTTGATGGTTAGTGGGGTCGGAAATGCCCACGTACAGCTTGTTGCCGCGCCGCCACAGCGGCAGGGCGTGATGCTGGCGCACCAGTTTTTCGCTGACCAGGCCAGCGGGCTGGTTGTCCTTGTCGAGGCTGTTGAGGTCCAGCAGGGCTATACCGAAATGCTCCGAGGCGATTTCCGCCACCTGCCGGCTCTGGATCAGTTTGTTCTGCACCAGGTAACTGACCAGGGGCACTCGATTGCGCTGGGCCTGTTGAAAAGCCTGCTGCGCGCTTTGTTCGGTGATCAGTTCGGCCAGCACCAATTGCTTGGCCAGGCCGCTGAGGGCGATGTCATTCATGGGGATACCGGACGCGGGCTGTTCATGATTTATAGCCTAGTCAAGCATAGGCGGCTGACCAGCGAGCAGAGGTGACAAAAAGCGTCAGATAGTGCGGTTGTTGGGGTAGGACGGCGGGCCTTTGCGGCGGGGAAGGCCTTGTGTGGCTGGGCTTTCCAGGGTTGGCATGTGCCCTGCAACGGCCGTTTCAGGTCATGAGATTCCGACTCATGCATGGGAGATGTCTATGAACAAGCAAAAGGGTTTTACGCTGATCGAGCTGCTGATCGTGGTGGCGATCATTGGGATCCTGGCGACGTTTGCGTTGCCGCAGTATTCGAAGTATCAGGCGCGGGCGAAGGTGACGGTCGGGTTGGCGGAGGCTTCTTCGTTGAAGGTGCCGGTTGAAGACCTTCTGAATAAAGGTACGACGCCAACCGCTGCCAACACGGGCGTACCGGCATCAAGCAATAATTGCACAATGGCTGTCTCAGGTGATGCTGCTGCCGGGACCGCCACCGTCACTTGCACCATCAAGGAAGCGCCTTCTTCCATTGTTGGTAAAACGATCACTCTCAGTCGTGCCGGAACGGGCGCCTGGACCTGTGCTTCTAATGTTGCTGAAGAGTTCTTGCCAGCGGGCGGCTGCACCGTAGCGGCTGCACCGTAAATACCTCATCCACCTGAGGCTCAAGTCCGTCACCATGGCGCAAGATTGCTTGCGCCGTCTGGCTTACATTAAGGGCTGCTACGCAGCCCAGCGGGAGCAAGCTCCCTCGCCACGGAAAATCTTGTTAATTCATAACGTTAGCGAACGGCTTAAACCCGCAAGTTGCATGTACCAAAATCCCCGGTCATGCAATTTGCATGATTGTGAAAACAACCGCTTCGCTTAACTATTTGATTTATCAGGAAATTTCTTTTGTTTCAAAACTGGCACAGCCTTCGCACTACTCCTGACAACCTGCCGCGATGCACTTTCGGCAGTTTCTGAGAAAAACAGGAGTTACTCGTATGAAGAAGTTCGCTATCACTGCCGCTGCTGCCACTGCACTGACCCTGACCATGGCTAGCGCTTTCGCCGAGACCACTCAAGCAACTCAGGCCCCGATGATGCTGGCTGCGGGCGAAGTGACAGAGGCTAAGGAAGACGTTTCCGATACCTGGATCACCACCAAGGTCAAAGCCGACCTGGTCACCGAGAAAGGCATTCCAGGCTCCGACATCAAGGTTGAAACCAACAAGGGCGTTGTGTCCCTGTCTTCGACCACTGTCTTGAGCGATGCGCAGAAAGACACCGCCGTCGCGATCACCAAGAAAATCAAAGGCGTCAAAGCCGTATCGGCTGATGGCCTGAAATCCGAGTAAGGAAAGGCTTCTCGCCTGGACGGGAGAAGGCGCGGCAAGCGGGCCGGGTTATACGCTTGCCGTCGCTTTGGAGTTCATGCGAAAGGCCACATGGACGTGGCCATTACAGGCCTCCTGCATTCGTGCCGGGGGCCTGTTCTATTCTGGGAGGGAGCATGTGAGCCAGTCAGGGAAACCGAGTAGTCCCTTTCGCGAGCAGGCTCGCTCCCACATTTGATCGCATTCTTCCAGAAACAACCCGGCCCCTGTGGGAGCGAGCCTGCTCGCGAAAGCGTCGGCACTGTCGCTGCAGATATCCTGGAATAGCCCAGCCCATCACCGCCCACGCTTGCTGGTGATCTGCACCAGCCGGTTCCCCTCGAAGCGCAAATACTGGTACATCCCGCTGTTGGGCCCGTAGGTCCATTCCTCCACCGGATATTCTTCCCGGCGGTTGACGCTGCGTTTGTAGCCCAGGTCATCACGCGCCGCAGGCTGACCACATTTTTGCAGCACCTCGCTCGAACGATCCCCGACGCTGATCAACTGGCTGCCGCAACGCAATGTATCGGCGGCCGAGGCCTGGCCGGCTGCGAGTAGCAGCAGGCTCAGGCTGAGTCCGTACAGAGACTTCATTTCATTCCGCATCCAAATGCATTGGGGTGATGACGGTACCGTCTTTTTCGGCCTGGCCCAGGCTCGCGTCGATGAAGTACACCCGGTCATCGGCCAGCTTGCCTTTGTCCACCAGGAAATCCTTGATGCTGCTGGCGCGCTCCTGGCCCAGTTCACGCAACAGCAGGTCGCTGCCGCTCCAGAACGTGATGACCCCTTCCCGGAGTTTCTCGATGCGGGCCTTCTTGTCCAACTGCGTCCATTCAGCCGGTGGCTGGGTTTTCAGGCGAGTGCGGTAGATTCCTTCCAGCAGGGGAGGTTTTTCATCTTCCGGTACTTGCAGCAACGAAGCCTTGGCCGGGACTTTGTCGCCCCGGCGCTGCAGCATCTTGTAATAGGTGTATTGGTATTCGCGTTCCAGGCGCTGGCCGGCGAGCAGCGGACCGTCGCTGCTTTCGGCGGCGGTGCCTTCGATTTCCAGGCGCAGTTCGGGACGCTTGCCCAAGGCTTCGGACAGCTTGAGCAGCACGCTTTCGTTTTCCTTGCTCAATTCGCTGGACCCCGGTGCGAATGCCACGCTCCCCAGGTCTTCCGAGCCACCGCCGGCGACCAGCCCGCCGATGAGCTTGAACGGCGCCTGGGCTGCGCGGACCACCAGGTTGCGCAGGGTCTGCCAGACAATCGGCATCACGCTGAACTGCGGGTCGTTGAGGTTGCCGGAGACCGGCAGTTCGATGGTAATCCTGCCCTCGGAGTCCTTGAGCAAGGCGACGGCCAGCTTGAGCGGCAGGCTGACGGCGTCTGGACTGTCGACCTTTTCACCCAGTTGCAACTGCTCGACCACGACTTTGTTGTCGGCCTGGAGCTGGCCCTTGGTGATCCGGTAATGCAGGTCGAGATTGAGCCGGCCCTTGCGGATGCGGTAGCCGGCGAACTTGCCGGAATAGGGCGTCAGGGTGGTCAGCTCGACCCGTTTGAAACTGGTGGCGATGTCGAGGCTCGCCATCGGGTCGAAGGGATTGACCGCGCCCTTGATAGTGACGGGTGCATAGCGATCGACCTTGCCCTTCACATCCACGCTGGCCGGCTTGGCCTGGCGGCTGTCGATGGTGCCGATTTCACCGTTGAGTTGCTGGATGGCCGTGGCGAAGTTTGGCGTCAGGCTGAAGTCGGCGAAGTTGGCCGAGCCATCGTTGATGGCGATGCCACCAATATGAATACCCAGCGGCTTGTCCTTCGAGGCCGGTTTGGCCGCCGTATTCTTCGCGGGTCCATCGGCCGGTTGTGGAATCAACAGATCGTCGACGCTGGTGGTGCGATCTTCGTTGATCATGAAGCGCGCATAGGGCTGGAACAGGTTGACCTTGTCGATCGACAGGCTGTCGCCATGCTGGTAATTGAGGCCCTGGACTTCCAGGCGCTGCCATTTGAGAAAGTCACGGGTCTTGAGGGTGTCGAGGGTGTGCAACTGATCGACCTGGGCACGGCCGGTGACCGCGAATGCCAGGGGGGCGGTGTTCTTGAGGTCCACCACCAGATCACTGCCGAGCATCCCGGAGCGCAGCTCCAGGCGAATGAACGGATTGATGTAGGCTTGGGCGACTCGCAGGTCAATGTCTTGCGTCTTGACGTTGAGCTTCGCAGTGACGGGGTTCAGGTTGACCACGCCATCGGCGAGGATCTTGCCCTGCTTGCCCAGCCCGGTATCCAGCTTGAGATTGAAAGGCGAGCCATTGAGGGTGTCGTAGTTCTGCAGGTCCAGGTTAAGTGGGCCGACCTCCAACGCGACGGCCGGCTGTGCCTGGCGGTCGGCCAGGTGCACTTGGTAATTACGCAGTTGCACATCTTTCAACAGCACCTGCCACGGCTTGCTCGGTGCTGTCGGCTCAGGCTTGGGCGAGTCGGCGGCTGCCGGTGCGGACGCCGGTTCGACCTTGGCCTTTGGCTTGGCTGGCTGGCTGGCGAAGAGCTTCTGCCAGTCCAATTGTCCGTCCGCTTCCCGCGCGGCCCAGGTTTCGAGTTTCTGGCTACGAACCTTGCCGACGATGACCTGCTGCTTCGCCAGGTCCAGGGAAGTTTCGCTGACGTCGAGACGTTCAAGCCTGGCCAGGGGACGACCATCCGGTGCCTTGATGGCGAAAGGGGCGACACTGATAGCCGTGTTGTTGAGCAGCAGTTCCGTGCCCTTGGCGAGGTTGAGTTTGTAGTCGGTGCTGAGGTTCAGCACGCCGTTTTCCAACACCAGGGGCACCGCGTCACGCACATAGGGCCACCAGGCTTTCATCTGGCCATCGGTGACTTTCAGCGTCCCTTCGGAGGCAATCGGCGCCAGGCTGAAGTTGCCCTTCCAGTCGATCTGCCCGCCCGCGGGACCCGCGGCAACGAGGGTCATGTCTGCGCTGTCGTCGGGCAGGGTGCTGAGGTTCTTCAGTTCGAAATCGAGGGTGTCGTAGAGAAACTCGATGGGTTCGCTGGGCCGCAGGTCCTGGAAGTGAACGTAGCCGCTGGCGAGTTTGATCCGGTCCACTCGCAAGGGAAATGGCTTGGCCTCGGGATCGGCTGGCGTTGGCTCGCTGGGCGGCAGTTTGAACAGTCCCAGCAGGTTCAACTGACCGTCCTTGGCGAATATCACTTCGGTCTTTGGCTTGTCGAGCTCGATGTCGGCCAGGTGCAGGGCGCCGGACCAAATGCTGTCGAGCTGCAGGTTCGCGTAGAGGCGTTCAAAGCCAACCTGCTCCTTGCCCGGCTCGCCGACCATCAAGCCCCACACAGTCACTTCAAGGCTGAAAGGATTGAGTTCGATGCGCTGGATCTGGGCCGGCACCGTCGCGTGGGCGGCCAGTTGCTGGTTGGCGATACGCAGGGCAATGCCCGGCAATATCAGGAAGCCCAACAGGCTGTAGAGGGCCAATGCGGTCAACAGGGCGCCGAGAGCGCGAATCAATCCTTTGGGCATGTGTGGCTTCGTCTGGTGTGAATCGGAGTGCCTTGGAGTATGGCATGCGTTTACGGTTCCGAAGCCACTGTGTTTTATGAGATTTGTCCGTTTTTTTTGTGGGATTGCTGGGGCCTGCTCAGAACTGGAGAATCAATGTTTTGAGCGGTGGCTGCCGATCCTGTGACGGAAAATCGTCGCCGGGCGCCAGCACGCTCCATTCGCGTACCGGCCGACCGATCTTCTGCGCACACCGCAACACCTGTTCGCGCCAGTCGTCCATGGATACCTTCGCCAGGTTGTTGCAGCAGATCAGCACGCCATCGTCGGCGGTGGTGAGCAGCGCTGGCTTGAGCAAACTCTGGTAATCGCGCAACAGATCGACGGTGCCAAAGGCGCTTTTGGCCCAGGCGGGCGGATCAAGTAGCACCAGGTCATATTGGCGCGGTTCCAGGCGAACATAGCTGGGCAGTTTCTGCCCGCGCCGCTGGCTGATGGGCAGGCCGGCCAGTTGACGAATCGCCGGGAAATAATCCGACTGTATGAACTCCATCGTCGGCAGCTCCGGGTTGAGCAAGCCGTTCTCGCGTCCCACCGCCAGGTTGCCTTCGGCGAAATCCAGGTTGCAGACCTCCCGCGCTCCGCCAGCCGCTGCGCTGAGGCCTACGCCGCAGGTGTAGGCAAAGAGGTTCAGGACGCTTTTGCCCCGGCTGTGGTCCTTGACCCAGCCGCGTGCGTTGCGCAGGTCGAGGAACAGCAACGGATCCTGGCCGGCATGACGCCCGCGAACGCGGTAGTTCAAGCCCCATTCATGCCCGATGAGGTCTTGCAGGGCGGCCTCGTCAGCCTGGTAGACGCTGTCCTGGCGGTCGATGCGAGAGTTGCCCCGGGAGCGATCGTTGTAGACCAGCAGGCTGTCCAGGCCCAGGCGTTCGTTGACGATGCCGTGCAGTTGCAGCAGCTCATCTCGCTCCAGCGACTGATGAAAACTCTGCACCAGCAGTTGCGGGCCGTAGCGGTCGACGGTCAGGCCGGGCGCGCCTTCCTGGCTGCCGTGGAACAGGCGATAGCAGTCGGTGCCTTGCCGGTGCAGTTGGTCGAGCAGGGCCTGGCGCTGTTCGAGGGCGGCGCGCAGCGCCAGATTCAAGGAAGACATGCCGGGCGCGCCTTAGAGAAATGAGGCGCGGGAGTTTAACAGTTATGGCTGGCGTGGTCGTTGTGGGAGCGAGCTTGCTCGCGATAACAGTGCGTCAGAGACATCGGTATCAACTGATACACCGCCATCGCGAGCAAGCTCGCTCCCACAAGGAATCATCAGCGGTTCAGGCGCTTGTCGATCAGGCCCTCCACCACGCTCGGGTCGGCCAGGGTCGAGGTGTCGCCGAGGCTGTCGAGTTCGTTGCAGGCGATCTTGCGCAGGATCCGTCGCATGATCTTGCCCGAACGAGTCTTGGGCAGGGCCGGCGCCCACTGGATCAGCTCCGGTTTGGCAAAACTTCCGATTTCCTTGCTGACATGGGCCAGCAACTCCTTCTTCAGCTCATCGTTGGCCTCGACACCGTCCATCGGGGTGACGAAGGCATAGATGCCCTGGCCCTTGAGGTCGTGGGGATAACCGACGACCGCCGCTTCGGCAATGCTGTCGTGCAGCACCAGGGCGCTTTCCACCTCGGCGGTGCCGATACGGTGGCCCGAGACGTTGATGACGTCGTCGATGCGTCCGGTGATCCAAAAGTCGCCGTCTTCGTCGCGCCGGGCGCCATCACCTGTGAAGTAATAGCCAGGGTAGGGCTTGAAGTACGTATCGACCATGCGCTGGTGATCGCCATAGACGCTGCGAATCTGTGCCGGCCAGCTCGACTTGATCGCCAGCACGCCGCTGCCCGCGCCGATGATTTCCTTGCCAACCTCATCCAGCAGCACCGGTTGCACGCCGAACATCGGTCGCGTGGCGCAGCCTGGCTTGAGCCGTGGCGCGCTCACCAGGGGGCTGAGCATGATGCCGCCGGTCTCGGTCTGCCACCAGGTATCGACAATCGGGCAACGCTGTTCGCCTACAACGTTGAAATACCATTCCCACGCCTCGGGGTTGATCGGCTCACCGACACTGCCGAGCAATCGCAGGCTCTTGCGAGAAGTTTCCTGCAGGGGCGCTGCGCCTTCGCGCATCAGTGCACGCAGGGCGGTTGGCGCGGTATAGAAAATGTTGACTTGATGCTTGTCGATCACCTGCCAGAACCGCGAACTGCTCGGATAACTCGGCACGCCCTCGAATATCAGCGTGGTGGCACCGTTGGCCAGCGGACCGTAGACGATGTAGCTATGGCCAGTGACCCAGCCGACGTCGGCGGTGCACCAGAAGACTTCGTTGTCACGGTAATCGAGTACGTACTTGAAGGTCATCGCCGCTTGCAGCAGATAACCGCCAGTGGTGTGCAGCACACCCTTGGGCTTGCCGGTGCTGCCGGAGGTATAGAGGATGAACAACGGGTCTTCGGCGTCCATTGGTTCAGGCGGGCAATCGTCGCTCACCTCATGTGTGGCCTGGTGATACCAGAGGTCCCGACCTTCGATCCAGTTCACCTCGCCCTGGGTGCGCTCGACCACCAGCACGGTGCTGACGTTCGGGCAGCTTTCCAGCGCTTTGTCGACATTGCGCTTGAGCGGTATGAAACGCCCGCCGCGCACGCCTTCATCGGCGGTGATGACGGTGCGGCAATCGGCATCGAGAATCCGGTCGCGCAGCGAATCCGGCGAAAAGCCGCCGAACACCACCGAATGCACCGCACCGATACGTGTGCAGGCGAGCATCGCGTAGGCCGCTTCCGGAATCATTGGCATGTAGATGCAGACCCGGTCGCCTTTCTTCACGCCACGGCTTTTCAGCACATTGGCCAGGCGACACACGTGATGATGAAGTTTTCTGTAGCTGATTTCTGCCGATTCGGCGGGGTTGTCGCCTTCCCAGATGATCGCGGTCTGGTCGCCGCGCGTCGCCAGGTGTCGGTCGATGCAATTGGCGCTGACGTTCAGCGTGCCGCCGGCGAACCAGCTCGCGTCGCCGTTCTTGAGGTTGTAGCGCTGGACGGTCTGCCACGGGGACATCCAGTCGAGAAAGCGCGTGGCCTGCTCGGCCCAGAAGGTGCTGGGGTGTTCGATGGATTCTTTGTAGAGCCGCTTGTACTCGTCCTGACTCAGTTGCGCAGCCCGGCGGACGGCATCGGCGTGGGGGTACTGGCTGATATCGAACATGACGGTTCCTTATTCTTGTTTTGCGACAAGGTATAAAGATGCGCTCGGTGGCCCGTGGGTTCAAGTCATGCACAAAGCAACTGTGGGAGCGGGCTTGCTCGCGAAGACGGTGTGTCAGTCAACATCTTAGTTGACTGACACACCGCTTTCGCGAGCAAGCCCGCTCCCACAGGGATAAAACAGACTCAGGGATCAGCCGCGATGACGCCCGCGGAAGTAGTTGATCAGGCCTTGAGTCGAGGCATCTTCGGCTGGGTTCTCTTCGCTTCCCACCAGGCGGTTGTAGACGCCCTTGCCCAGTTCCTTGCCCAGCTCCACGCCCCACTGGTCGAAGGCGTTGATGCCCCAGACCACGCTCTGCACGAACACTTTGTGTTCATACAGCGCAACCAGCGCACCGAGACGACGTGGACTGATGCGCTCGACCACCAGGGTGTTGCTCGGACGGTTGCCCGGAATCACCTTGTGTGCCGCCAGCTTCTGCACTTCGTCCTCGCTCATGCCCTTGTCACGCAACTCGGCCTCGGCCTCGGCGCGGGTCTTGCCGAGCATCAGCGCCTGGCTTTGGGACAGGCAGTTGGCGTACAGCCACTGGTGATGGTCGGAAACCGGGTTGAAGCTGACGATCGGCACGATGAAGTCGGCCGGGATGAATTGGGTGCCTTGGTGCAGCAACTGATGGTAAGCGTGCTGGCCGTTGGCGCCGACGCCGCCCCAGATCACCGGACCGGTGTCGGTGGAGACTGGCGTACCGTCCTGGCGCACGCTCTTGCCGTTGGATTCCATGTCCAGCTGTTGCAAGTGCTTGGTGATGTTGCGCAGGTAATGGTCGTACGGCAGGATCGCGTGGCTCTGCGCACCCCAGAAGTTGCCGTACCACACGCCCAGCAATGCCAGGAGCACCGGCATGTTCTGTTCGAACGGGGCGCTCTGGAAATGCTGGTCCATGGAATAGGCGCCGGACAGCAGTTCCTTGAAGTTCGACATGCCGATGGCCAGGGCAATCGGCAGGCCGATGGCCGACCACAGCGAGTAGCGACCGCCGACCCAGTCCCACATCGGGAAGATGTTCTCTTCGCGGATGCCGAAGGCCACGGCGGCCGCGTTGTTGCTCGATACGGCGATGAAGTGGCGATACAACTCCGCTTCCGAACCGCCCTGGGCCAGGTACCAGGCACGGGCGGCCTGGGCGTTCTTCAGGGTTTCGAGGGTGTTGAAGGATTTCGACGAGACGATGAACAGCGTGGTCTCGGCGCGCAGCTTCATGGTCAGTTCGTGGAACTCGCTGCCATCGATGTTCGCCAGGTAGTGGCAGCGAACGCCTTTGTGCGTGTAGGACAACAGTGCTTCGGACACCAGTTGCGGACCGAGGAACGAACCACCAATACCGATGTTCACCACGTCGGTGATCGGCTTCTCGGTGTAACCGCGCCACAGGCCGTCGTGAATGCGGCCGACCAGGTCGGTGATCTGGTTCAGCACCTTGTGCACGTCCGGCATCACGTTGACGCCGTTGACCAGCAACTTGTCGCCGACTGGACGGCGCAGGGCGGTGTGCAGGGCCGGGCGGTTTTCCGATGCGTTGACGATTTCGCCTTCGAACAGCGCCTTGATCGCGCCCTTGAGGTCGACTTCGTTCGCCAGGCCCACCAGCAGGTCGCGGGTCTGGGCGTTGATCAGGTTCTTCGAATAATCGAGAAACAGGCCGCAGCTCGAAAGGGTGAATTGGTTGAAACGCTGCGGATCGGCATTGAACGCTTCGCGCATGCTGAAATCCTGCATGGCTTTGCGGTGGTCATTCAGCGCTTGCCAGGCGGGCAGAGCGGTCACGTCTTGAGGAGTTCGGTAATACGCCATCGCTGCGGGTTTCCTTTTTACTTGAACGACCTTTTGTACACTAAAAATTCCGGCGCGGCTGGAGGCGGGCGTCCGGATAACTGCGTCGACACGATCGCCGGGCACAGGGCGACTACAGTAAACCTCGCGTTGCGATCTGTCTTGACTTTGTCTGACCGTTTCCCGGTACTTTTTTGTACAACTGGGTGGGAAAGGTCCGACAAACGGAAACGCAGATTGCTTACTGTGGGAGCGAGCTTGCTCGCGATAGCGGTGTGTCAGTCGGCATCTGTATCAACTGGCCCGCCGCCATCGCGAGCAAGCTCGCTCCCACAGGGGAAAGTGGTGACGCAGGTGTTTCGATCAGGCCAGTTGAACCGGAATGGCGTTGCTGGTGTGGCTCAGTTCGTTGCCCGGCGCCATGTAGAGCATGCGTGGCTTGAAGTTGAGCAACTCGGCCTCGCTGTAGTGGGCATAGGCGCAGATGATCACGCGGTCACCGACCTTGGCCTTGTGCGCTGCGGCACCGTTCACCGAGATCATTCGCGAACCTTCCTCGCCACGGATGGCGTAGGTGGTGAAGCGTTCGCCATTGTCGACGTTATAGATCTGGATCTGTTCATACTCGCGGATGCCCGACAGGTCCAGCCACTCTCCATCAATGGCGCAGGAGCCTTCGTAGTCGAGCACGGCGTGAGTGACTTCGGCGCGGTGCAACTTGGCCTTGAGCATGATGGCGTGCATGGGTGTTTCCTCTGGTCGGGTCCGAACGGCGGGCAGTTTGCCCGAAGGCTTGGGGGGCGGCAATACGGGGGGATGTGCAGATGCAGTCTGTTAAACACCACATCACCCCTGTGGGAGCGAGCCTGCTCGCGATAGCGGTGCATCAGTCAACGTCTATATCAACTGACCTACCGTTTTCGCGAGCAGGCTCGCTCCCACATCGGGGCTGAGGTGTCAGGCGTGCGCGTCGAGATCCAGGTGCAGGTTGTCGATCAGGCGCGTGGTACCGAGGAATGCCGCCACCAGGATCACCAGGTCGCGATCCTCGTTCACGGCCGGACGCAAGGTCTTGGCGTGGCGGATTTCCAGGTAGTCGGGGCGCAGGCCAGCGGCTTCCAGTTGCTGTAGCTGCTCAGCGATGAGCGCTGGGTAATCCCGCTGCCCTTGCTTGATGGCCTCGGCGATCTGGCTCAGGACGCGATAGACCACGGGGGCGACGGCGCGTTGATCAGGGCTGAGAAAGCCGTTGCGTGAAGACAGCGCGAGGCCGTCCTCGGCGCGAACGGTCGGCTCGCCGATGATCTGGATCGGCATGTTCAGGTCATGGACCAAGGCGCGGATCACCGCCAGTTGCTGGAAATCCTTCTGGCCGAACACCGCCAGGTCCGGCTGGACCATGTTGAACAGCTTGCTGACCACCGTCGCCACGCCTTCGAAATGCCCCGGACGGCTGGCGCCGCAGAGCCCTTCGGATAGCTGCGGGACACTGACCCGGGTCTGCCCGGCCATGCCGTCGGGGTACATCTCCTCGACGCTGGGGGCGAACAGCAAGTGGCAACCGGCCTGGAGCAATTTCTCCTGGTCCGCCGCCAGGGTGCGCGGGTACTTGTCCAAATCTTCGCCAGCGCCGAACTGCAATGGGTTGACGAAGATGCTCGCCACGACGAAATCGGCTCGTTGCGAGGCTTTGGTCACCAGGGCCATGTGGCCGCTGTGCAAGTTGCCCATGGTCGGGACGAAGGCGATGCGCTTGCCCTCGCCACGGGCGCGAGCCACGGCGGCCCGGAGTTCGCGTACGGTCTTGACGGTGTTCATGCGGAGAATCCGTGTTCGGCGCCCGGGAAGGACGCCGCCTTCACTTCGGCGACGTAGGCTTGCAGGGCTGCCTGGATAGAGGGTTGCCCAGCCATGAAGTTTTTCACGAACTTCGGCACGCGACCGGTGATCGACAGCCCGAGCATGTCGTGGAGCACCAGCACCTGACCGTCGGTGGCGTTGCCAGCGCCGATGCCGATCACTGGAATCTTCACCGCCTGGGTGATTTCCTGGGCCAGTTCGCTGGGCACGCATTCGAGCAGCAACATGGCGGCTCCGGCCTGCTCCAGCGCGATCGCATCGGCGCGCATCTGCCGCGCCTGGTTTTCATTGCGGCCCTGGACCTTGTAGCCACCGAGGATATTCACGGCTTGAGGGGTGAGGCCCAAGTGCGCGCACACCGGAATGCCACGTTCGGCCAGCAGCCGTATCGAATCGGCCAGCCACAACGCACCTTCGACCTTGACCATGTGGGCGCCGGCCTGCATCAGCAGGGCGCTGTTGGCCATGGTTTGTTCAAGGGTGGCGTAGGCCATGAACGGCAGGTCGGCGAGGATCAGCGCGTCGGTGTTACCACGCTTGACCGCCGCTACGTGGTAGGCCATCTCGGCAGTGGTCACCGGCAAGGTGCTGTCGTGACCTTGCAACACCATGCCGAGGGAGTCGCCCACCAGCAGCACCTCGACTCCAGCCTCATTGCAGGCATGGGCGAAGGTGGCGTCATAGCAGGTCAGCATGGTGATTTTTTCACCTTTTTGCTTGAGACCTTGCAGCGTGGTCAGGGTAATAGCTGGCATGAAAAAGTCCTCATGAGGCGCTCGAATACAGGCGCACCTTCTTTGCGTGGTGCTTGTAAGGCCTGGATTGCGCCCATTAGCGCCGCGTTGGCGGCGACGGGACGCCTATAGTCGTGAGGAGTATCGGGGAAGTCAATTGGATGTGTTACCGCCGGGTGTTACCGCGGTTACTGATGCGTTTCAGCGAGGGGGTGTGTTTAAGATCTGACTGCCCGGTCCTGGATTCTGTGGGAGCGAGGGTGTCCGTCAGAGAGGTGGCAAGCGTTCCAAACCGGCGAAGGGGCACGCCGCAAGGAGATCCTTGAGCAGGCGTCCATCGGCCAGGCGCAGGTCGGCGGGGGCCAGTTCGGCCAGGGGGTAGAGCACAAAAGCCCTGGCTTGCATATGGTAGTGGGGGACTTTGAGGCGGGGCTCGTCGATCAGACGGTCACCGAACAGCAGGATGTCCAGGTCCAGGGTGCGCGGGCCCCAGCGCTCAAGGCGCTCGCGACCCTGGCCGGTTTCGATGGCTTGCAGCGCGTCGAGCAACTCAAGCGGTGCCAGGTCGCTGTCCAGGGCCGCCACCGCATTGGTGTAGCGCGGCTGGCCGGGCAGCAGGGAATCGCTTTGATAAAACGCCGAGACGCCTGCCAGTCGGGTCTCGGGCAGGCGCGCCAGCGCCTCGATGGCGCAGCGCAGTTGCTCGGCGGGTTCGGCCAGGTTGCTGCCCATGCCGATATAGATGCGTTCCATCGATTACTCGTCTGATGCGCTCGGTACGCCGGCACGCTTACGCTTGGCACCGCTGCTGCGCCGACGCTTGCGCGGGCCGCTGGTGCCGTCGTCCTTGCCGCTGAGCTCGCGGATCATCTCGCGGCGCTCGCTGTCGTTGGCGTCCTGGTAATCGGTCCACCATTCGCCCAGGCCATCGGTCTGCTCGCCGGCGCTTTCACGCAACAGCAGGAAGTCGTAGCCGGCGCGGAAACGCGGGTTTTCCAGCAGCAGGTCGGCACGTTTGCCGCTGCGCCGTGGCAGGCGCTCCTGCATGTCCCAGATCTCGCGGATCGGCATCGTGAAGCGTTTTGGAATGGCGATACGCTGGCACTGTTCGGCAATCAGTTCGTGGGCGGCTTCCTGCATCGCCGGAATCGGCGGCATGCCACGGTCTTGCAAGCGCAGCACGCGAGCGGGCAGGGCAGGCCAGAGCAAGGCGGCGAACAGGAACGCTGGCGTTACCGGCTTGTTCTGCTTGATCCGCAGGTCGGTGTTGATGAGCGCTTCGCTGATCAGGGTGTGGGTGTAGGTCGGGTTGTGCTCCAGGGCTTCGGCGCTGGCGGGGAACAGCGGATCGAAGAGCTGCAGGTCCACGAGCATTTCGAAAGTATCTGCCGCGTTACCTGACAGGAACAGCTTGAGCACTTCCTCGAACAGGCGGGCCGAGGGGATTTCCCGCAGCATTGGCGCGAGCTCGCGAATCGGCAGGGCGCTGTGTTTTTCGATGCCGAAATCCAGCTTGGCGGCGAAACGCACGGCCCGCAGCATCCGCACCGGGTCTTCCTGGTAACGCTGCTTGGGATCGCCGATCAGGCGGATCAAGCGATTGCGAATGTCGTGCACGCCGTTGGCGTAATCGAGGATGCGCTCGCTCACCGGGTCGTAATACAGGGCGTTGATGGTGAAGTCGCGGCGCTGCGCGTCTTCTTCCAGGGTGCCGTAGACGTTATCGCGCAGGATGCGTCCGCTCTCGTTGCGAGACGATTGGTTGCTGTCTTCGTCTTCGTCGTTTTGCGGATGGTTGGCGCGGAAGGTCGCCACCTCG
Source organism: Pseudomonas alvandae (assembly GCF_019141525.1). GTDB lineage: Bacteria > Pseudomonadota > Gammaproteobacteria > Pseudomonadales > Pseudomonadaceae > Aquipseudomonas > Aquipseudomonas alvandae. Next base: position 5,532,129 of record NZ_CP077080.1, on the reverse strand, counting down.
ATGATCTCGCGACCGAAGTGGATATGCACCAGCTTGAAACGTCGCCCGATGATCCGCGCATTGCGGAACTCGGCGCGTATCTGCTCGGGCGTGGCGCTGGTGGCGACGTCGAAATCCTTGGGGGTGATATTGAGCAGCATGTCGCGCACGCAGCCGCCGACCAGATAAGCCTGGTAGCCGGCGTTCTGCAGGCGTTCGACGATGTTCACCGCGTAACGGCTGAATTGGGCCTTTTGCAACGAATGCTGGCCGCTATTGAGCACTTCAGGCGTGCTGCGTATGTGTTGCGTACGACGCAAGGGAGAACGGAATGACTGGAACAGCTTCTTCAGCATGGGATGCACTGTTTGAAGGAATATTCAGCCAAAAACGAAGAATGGCCGCATGATGGGCGGGGATTCTAGCATTTAGTCAACGGATGGTGTAGGACGCAGGCGTTTTGAGCTGCAAGCTTAGGCGACAAGCTTTGTAGGCAGCGGGGAAGGCGGAACGACAGAAACCACAAGGGGAGCCGAAGCTCCCCCAGAATTAGTTGCGTGCTCTGTTTTTATTATTGGTTTCGGGCTTCTTGTTTTTGTTGAGTGCCCGCGCCACGAGGTTTTCCCTTCGTGACCCTCCCAATCGGGAGCCAAGAGCAAACGGATTGCTTTGGTCGCTGTGTTGCAGTGATCCATCGATCCAACCAGTTCAGGCACCTGTCTTGAGACAGTTTTTATTGTTCTCGGCCTGGTTGTGGGGCAAGCCCCAAATACAACGCCTCTCCAAAAGAATCAGTTAGCTGCGCCTCTCGCCGTCTTGTTTTTATTGTGCGTGAGTCGATTCGTCTTATTTTTATTGTCTTGTGCATTGCTTGTTATTGTTCTTGTACCAAAGCTATAGCAGGGTGCGTGCCAACTTTTGCCAGGCCCAGCGAAACCGGGGGTTCTATCGATATGCCGGTTTTTTCAAGGCGAAAAAAAGCCGGGGTTTCGTTACCGTAAACCCCGGCTTCTGTTACGTGAAAAAGCTGAGGTAACAGTTTTTTCACAATGTGCGATGTTACCTGTACACCTCAGCTTTCGCTGGTTGCCCCGGTCTTGCGCCGTGGAATCCCCAGGCGCTGGCGACGTTCCCACAGGCATTTTCGGCTGACGCCCAGCTTGCGTGCCAGCTCGGTCTCGGTCATGTGGTCCTGATGTTCAAGGACGAAATGCTGGAAATAGTCTTCGAGGGACAGGTCCTCGGTGGGTTCATGGCTGGTGTTGTTGGCAGCGCCTCCCTGTTGTGGGGCCAGGCCGATGAATTCTTCGTCGTCGAGGTCACTCAGTTCGATGTCGATGCCCAGCAGGTCGGCGGAGATTTCCGGGCTTTCGCTCAGGATCACCGCTCGCTCCACAGCGTTTTCCAGCTCCCGGACGTTACCGGGCCAAGCGTAATGACGAATGGCCTGCTCGGCATCCGGGGCAAATTTCAAGTCGGTACGGTTGATCCGCGCGCTCTGGCGGGCGAGGAACGCATTGGCGATTTCGTTGACGTCGGCACCGCGCTCGCGCAGGGGTGGCAGTTTCAGGGCAATCACGTGCAGGCGGTAGTAAAGGTCTTCACGGAACTGGCCGATCTTCGCCAGGCTCTTCAGGTCCCGGTGGGTCGCGGCGATCAGGCGTACGTCGACCTTCTGTGACTGGACCGAGCCAACTCGACGGATCTCGCCTTCCTGGAGCACCCGCAGCAATCGCGCCTGGGCTTCCAGTGGCAGTTCGCCGATCTCATCGAGGAACAGCGTGCCGCCGTCTGCCGCTTCCACCAGGCCGGCACGCCCGGCGCTGGCGCCTGTGAACGCACCCTTTTCGTGGCCGAACAGCTCGGATTCGATCAGGCTTTCCGGAATGGCCGCGCAGTTCACCGAGATCATCGGCGCCTTGGCCCGGCGGGACAGGTTGTGCAGTGCCCGGGCCACCAACTCCTTGCCGGTGCCGGACTCGCCCTGGATCAGGACATTGGAGTCAGTCGGCGCCACTTTGCGGATCTTGACGTACAGATCCTGCATGGGCGGGCACGAGCCGATGATGCCGATTTCGCCATTGCTGTTGCTGGCTCCTGCTTTTCCAGCGGCTACCTTGCCATTCGTCGGTTCCGACGGTTGGCTGGTCGCTGTCTGGCGGTCACGCAGGATGCGGGCTACAGCCTGGAGCATCTCATCGTGGTCGAACGGTTTGGCGATGTAGTCCACCGCGCCCATTTTCATGGAGTCGACCGCCGAGCGCAGGCTCGCGTAACTGGTCATGATCAGCACCGGCGTGCCCTGTCCGAGCTTGATCAACTCGGTCCCGGGGGCGCCGGGCAGACGCAGGTCGCTGACGATCAGGTCAAACGTGGGAATGCTGAAGCGCTCTTGTGCTTCCTGCACGGAACCGGCTTCGCTGACCTGGTACTGGTTGCGTTCCAGCAGACGGCGCAAGGCGGAGCGGATAATTGTTTCGTCTTCGACGATCAAAATGTGCGGCATTGATTCGATTCTCTCGACGGTCTCAGTTCACAGCGGACGTCGCTTCGACATGACGCGGCAAGGTGACCCGGATACGGGTGCCGCGCTGGCTTTGAACATCGGCCGGGCTGTCGATGGTGATTTGTCCATAATGCTCTTCAACGATGGAATAGACCAGTGCGAGGCCCAGACCGGTGCCTTCGCCAGGATCCTTGGTGGTGAAGAAGGGTTCGAACAATCGGTCCATGATGTTCTGTGGGATACCGCTGCCTTCGTCTTCGACGATCAGGTCGACCGTGTGTTCGAAGGCTTCACTCCTGACACGCACCGCGCTGCCGGCCGGTGAGGCGTCGCGCGCGTTGGACAACAGGTTGATCAGTACTTGGGCGAGCCGTTGGGGATCGCCGTCGACCCAGTGATCCGGGTCGCACAAATTGTAGAATTGGACTTCGAAGTTGCGCCGGTTGAGCGCCAGGAGACCGATGGCATCCTGTGCCACTTCGGCCAGGCAGACAGGTTCGTCATTGTGCTGATGGCCGCCGGCATGGGCGAAGCTCATCAGGGACTGGACGATGCGCGAGACGCGTTTGGTCTGCTCGAGGATCTGGCCGCTGATTTCCGTCAGTTCGCCGTCTTCCTCGCGCTCTTCACGAAGGTTTTGCGCCAGGCACGCGATGCCGGTGATCGGGTTGCCGATTTCGTGGGCCACGCCGGCCGCCAGTCGGCCGATGCTGGCCAGTCGCTCGGAGTGGACCAGCTTGTCTTCGAGCATCTGGGTGTCGGTCAGGTCTTCCACCAACAGCACCAGGCCACTGTTACCCGGCGCCAACGGCTCGTCGATGGCCGCCTTGTGCAGGTTCAGCCAGCGGGTCTGGCCGTCGAGCGCCAGGTGTTGTTTGTGCAGATGCTCATCCGGCAGGTCGATGAAGCCTTGCAGCAAGCCTTTCCACGGCTCGCCCAGGGTGCTCAGGCGTGAACCGACCACGCGCTGGGCGGCGATGCCGGTCAGTTCCTCCATGGCCTTGTTCCACATCAGGATTTCCTGGTCCTTGGCCAGGGAACAGACCCCCATCGGCAGTTCCTGCAGGGTCTGGCGGTGATAACGACGCAGGGCGTCCAGCTCGGCGGCCAGGCCGGTGAGGCGCGAGTGGTAGTCCTCGAGGCGGCTTTCGATGAAGTGGATGTCTTCGGTGACATAGTTCTCACCGCCGGCCTTGTAGGGCAGGAAGGTCTCGACCATGTCCTGTGCCACGCTGGGGCCCATCAGGCCGGACAGGTTGGCTTCGATCCGATCCCGCAACCGGCGCAAGGCGTATGGACGGCGCTCATCAAACGGCAGGTAAAGGTCGCGCAGGGCCTGTTCGACTTCCTTTTGCGCGGCCTTGGCGCCAAGGGGCTTGGCCAGTTGGGTGGCGAATTCCTGGGGCGAGGCAGCGTGCAGTTCACGGCGCTGCGGACGGCGGACGTTATCCACGGCGCAGGCTTCGGCAGCGCTGGCTTCTTCGCTGCTGGCGTTGGTGAACAGCGAGATCAGGGTGAACATCAGCACGTTCGCCGCCAGCGAGGCGATGGCTGCCATGTGCCAGCTGGTGTCGTCGAGCACGTAGATCATGTTCAACAGTGGAATATAGAAACCCTGCAGGTTGCCCAGCAGTGGCAGCAGCATGGCGACCAGCCAGACCACGATGCCCGCCAGCAGGCCGGCGATGAAGCCGCGGCGGTTGGCGGTCGGCCAATACAGCACCGACAGTACGCCGGGCAGGAATTGCAGGGTCGCAACGAACGCGACAATGCCCAGGTTGGCCAGGTCCTGTCCGTCGCCCAGCATCAGGTAGAAACCGTAGCCGGCCATGATGATCGCGACGATCAGTGCGCGGCGGGTCCATTTCAGCCAGCGATAGATGTTCCCCTCTGCGGGAGGCTGGTAAAGCGGCAACACCAAATGGTTGAGGGCCATGCCCGACAGCGCCAGGGTGGTCACGATGATCAGGCCGCTGGCCGCCGACAGGCCGCCGACATAGGCCAGCAGCGCCAGCGCCTTGTTGTTGGCGGCGATGCCAATGCCGAGGGTGAAGTATTCCGGATTGGTGCTGGCCCCCAGTTTCAACCCGGCCCAGAGGATCAGCGGCACGGCCAGGCTCATCAACAACAGGAACAGCGGCAGGCCCCAGCTTGCGCTGACCAGCGAGCGCGGGTTGAGGTTTTCGGTAAAGGTCATGTGATACATGTGCGGCATCACGATCGCCGAGGCGAAGAACACCAGCAGCAGCGTGCGCCACGGTCCTTCCTGGAGCGGCGTGTGCAGCGCCGCGAGGGCGGTCTGGTTCTGCAGCAGCCAGATCTCGAGCTGCTGCGGGCCATCGAATACGCCATACAAGGCGTAAAGGCCGACGCCGCCGATGGCGATCAGCTTGATCACCGATTCGAAGGCGATCGCGAACACCAGGCCTTCATGTTTTTCCCGCGTGGCGATGTGCCGTGAGCCGAAGAAAATCGTGAAGAGGATGATCAGGACGCAGAAGCTCAGCGCCACCCGGTGCTGCACCGGTTCTTGGGTCAGGATGCTGATGGAATCGGCGACCGCCTGCATTTGGAGCGCGAGCAACGGCAGCACGCCGACCAGCATGAAAATCGTGGTCAGCGCGCCCGCCCAGGTGCTGCGGAAGCGGAAGGCGAACAGGTCGGCCAACGACGACAATTGGTAGGTGCGGGTGATTTTCAGGATCGGGTAGAGCAGCACCGGTGCCAGCAGGAAGGCCCCGGAAACCCCAAGGTAACTGGACAGGAAGCCGTAGCCGTACTGATAGGCCAGGCCCACCGTGCCATAGAACGCCCATGCGCTGGCGTACACACCCAGCGACAGGGTGTAAGTCAGTGGGTGGCGAATGATCGCGCGCGGGATCATGCCTCGTTCGCTGATCCAGGCTACGCCGAACAGCACCGCCAGGTAGGCGGCGCTGATCAGGATCATCTGGGTCAGGCTAAAGCTCATCGGCATCTTTTTGGCTCTGAAGGATGAAGGTCACGACGATCAGGATCAGCCAGAGCAGATACGGCCGATACCAGGCACCCGTGGCATCGATCCACCAATCCATGATGGCCGGGGAGAACAGGTAAATCCCCACTACCAGGAGCAGGACCAAGCGATAGATGTACATCCCGGTCTCTCTTTTTTATGCACGTGCCCGAAAACGTGCGGCGATGGTAACGGATAGGCGGCAGGCTGCAAGGGCCGTCACTGTATTTGCGCTTCGGGCAGCGCCAGTGTGCGCGGGATCTGCCCCGCATCCCAGTGGCGAACGCCCCAGGCCAGCAACTCCCGTGGGCTGGCATCGACCAGCTCCGGCGCCGGTTGCTGGCCCAGTGCACGCAACGCCCTTAACAACAGGGGAGGTGCCTGATCGGCCGTCAACGGTGGCGAGCGATAGGATTTGCCGAGCTTGTGTCCGTCCGGCTGGGTGATCAGCGGTACGTGCAGATAACGCGGTTGTGGTAACCCAAGCAGTTCTTGCAGGTAGAGTTGGCGCGGCGTGGAATCCAGCAGGTCGGCACCGCGGACAATGTCGGTGACGCCTTGCCAGGCATCGTCGAGGACCACGGCCAATTGATAGGCATAGAGTCCGTCGCGACGGCGAATCACGAAGTCGCCCGCCTCGCGGCCCAGGTGCTGGCGGAACTCGCCTTGGACCCGGTCGACGAAATGGTATTCGAGTTCCGGAACGCGCAGGCGGATGGCGGCGTCTTCGGCGTCGTGCCCGGCGTTGCGGCACAATCCCGGATAAATGCCTTGATACGGTTCCAGTTGCTTGCGCGAACAGGTGCAGGCGTAGGCCAGGCCTTGGCTGAACAAGCGGTCGATGACCTGCTGGTAGGCTTCGTGGCGGTCACTCTGGCGCACCATCTCGCCGTCCCATTCAAACCCGTAGCTTTCCAGCGCCTTGAGAATCGCCGCTTGCGCGCCGGGCTCTTCCCGTGGGGGGTCGAGGTCTTCCATGCGCAACAACCAGCGCCCGTCCACGGCCCGGGCATCCAGGTACGATGCCAGTGCGGCGACCAGCGAGCCAAAATGCAGGTGGCCGCTGGGGGTGGGGGCGAAGCGTCCGATGTAGGCAGTCATAGGGCGAATGTCACTGGGTTCGGGCACAAGGCGTGCAGATCTTGATGGCGGAGCATAATTCCCTGTGGGAGCGAGCTTGCTCGCGATAGCGGTGGGCCAGCTTGCATAAGTATTGAATAAGTCGCCATCATCGCGAGCAAGCTCGCTCCCACAAGGGGATTGGGTGTGCAGCTGGAGCGCAAACAAAAAACGGAGCGTATGAACGCTCCGTTTCGATGACAGCCCCGGCGATTACTTGCCGACCTGTTTTTCCTTGATTTCCGCGAGGGTCTTGCAGTCGACGCACATATCGGCGGTCGGACGTGCTTCCAGTCGCTTGACGCCAATCTCGACGCCGCAGGACTCGCACCAGCCGTACTCTTCGTCTTCAATCAGTTGCAGCGTCTTGTCGATTTTCTTGATCAGCTTGCGCTCACGGTCGCGGGCACGCAATTCAAGGCTGAATTCTTCTTCCTGGCTGGCACGGTCGGCCGGGTCAGGGAAGTTGGCCGCGTCGTCCTTCATATGGTCAACCGTGCGATCGACTTCCTGCATCAGGTCCTGTTTCCACTTGTTCAGGATCCTGGTGAAGTGCGCGCGCATGGGGGCGCCCATGTACTCCTCGCCCTCTTTCGCGACATATGGCTCAAACCCGCTGAGCGACTGGTTTTCTTTCTGCTTTGCTTGGGTGGGCATGAATGGACCGCCTCTACTCTTGTAATCCACTACGCAGGATTGCTCCATCACCGACACCTGCCGGCCCTGCGGCTGCAAGCGGGCGAACTTACCAGATCAAATCGGGCCGCGCTACTCCCGGTTGTCGAGCCTGGCGCGGCTGGGGCCTGTAAAACATGGCCGGGTCCGGTCCGGTGGGGTCGCAAACCTGCTCAATGCTTGATTTTAGTCAAGCCTGGGTTAAACGCTGGAGTCATTTCCAGCGATCTACGCGCTAGGACCGTTTTAGATTTGCGCTCGTTCCCGCAGCTGTTCGCGAGTTGGGTAGAATCGGTTCTTTTTTCGCGAAGGACGGCCCCATGGCCCAGCCCTACAGCGCACGCAGTCGTGCCATCGAACCTTTCCATGTCATGGCGTTGCTGGCCCGTGCCAACGAATTGCAGGCCGCCGGGCACGACGTCATTCACCTGGAGATCGGCGAGCCGGACTTCACCACCGCCGAGCCGATCATCCAGGCCGGCCAGGCGGCCTTGGCGGCGGGCAAGACCCGTTACACAGCGGCCCGTGGCATTCCTGAACTGCGCGAGGCCATTGCCGGTTTCTACACGCAACGCTACGGGGTAGATATCGATCCCCGGCGTGTCCTGGTGACGCCGGGTGGGTCCGGCGCGTTGCTGCTGGCCAGCGCCTTGCTGGTGGACCCAGGCAAGCACTGGCTGCTGGCCGACCCTGGCTATCCGTGCAACCGTCATTTCCTGCGCCTGATCGAAGGTGCGGCGCAACTGGTGCCCGTAGGGCCGGACGTGCGTTATCAATTGACGCCAGATCTGGTGAATCGCCATTGGGACCATGACAGCGTGGGTGCGCTGGTGGCTTCCCCGGCCAACCCGACCGGGACGATTCTTTCCCGGGATGAATTGGCGGGCCTGTCCAAGGCGATCAAGAGCCACAACGGCCATCTGGTGGTCGACGAGATCTATCACGGCCTGACCTACGGCACCGACGCCGCCAGCGTGCTGGAGGTCGATGACGATGCGTTTGTCCTGAACAGCTTTTCCAAGTATTTCGGCATGACCGGCTGGCGGCTCGGCTGGCTGGTGGCGCCTTCGGCGGCTGTCGGTGAGTTGGAAAAGCTTGCGCAGAACCTCTACATCAGTGCACCCAGCATGGCCCAATACGCGGCCCTGGCGTGTTTCGAGCCGGCGACCATCGAGATTTTCGAGCAACGTCGTACCGAGTTCGCGTTGCGTCGCGACTTCCTCCTGCCGGCCTTGCGCGAGTTGGGATTCGGCATCGCAGTCGAGCCGCAAGGCGCGTTCTACCTCTATGCCGACATCAGCGCATTTGGCGGCGATGCCTTTGCGTTCTGCCAGCACTTTCTGGAAACCGAGCACGTGGCGTTCACGCCGGGACTGGACTTCGGTCGTCATCAAGCCGGCCATCACGTGAGATTTGCCTACACCCAAAGCCTGCCGCGGCTACAGGAAGCGGTGGAGCGAATTGAACGTGGACTGCGGAGTTGGCAAGGCTGATGCTATTTTCCCCGGCTTTGGAAGAGGGACGGCTGATTCGACGTTACAAGCGTTTTCTCGCCGATATCGAGACCGTTCATGGCGAATTGCTGACCATTCACTGTCCCAACACCGGCTCGATGCTCAATTGCATGGCCGAGGGCGCGCGCGTCTGGTTCAGTCGTTCCAACGACCCCAAGCGCAAGTTGCCGGGCACTTGGGAAATAGGCGAAACCCCTCAGGGGCGCTTGGCCTGCATCAATACCGCGCGGGCCAATTCGCTGATCGAGGAGGCGCTGCGGGCCGGTGTCATCCAGGAGCTGAACGGTTTCATAGGGCTGAAGCGGGAAGTGGCCTATGGCGTGGAGAACAGCCGTATCGACTTTCGGCTCGATTACGCCGATTGCAGCTCGGCCTGGGTCGAGGTGAAGAGCGTTACGCTGGGTTTCGCCGGGACGAATGTGGCGGCGTTTCCCGACGCGGTGACCCTGCGCGGTGCCAAGCATTTGCGAGAGCTGGCCTGCCTGGCTCGGGAAGGCGTGCGCGCGGTGCAGTTGTATTGCGTGAACTTGAGTGGCATCGAGGCGGTGCGCCCGGCGCAGGAAATCGACCCGGTTTACGCCGCTGCATTGCGCGAGGCGGTGGCCGCCGGGGTGGAAGTGCTGGCCTACGGCGCCTCGCTGACGCCGGAGCAGATGTGGGTGGATCGCCCGTTGCCGGTATTGATTGAGCCGTTACAGATTGACCCAGATGCCTTGGTCGTCCTCCCGGCTGTCTAGGGCGGTCAGGAATTGCCCGGCGCAAGGGCCGGCGACGCACTCACCGCTTTCGATCAGGAACAGCGCGCCATGGGTCGCGCATTGGATGAGACTGGCGCTGGCGTCGAGAAACTGATCGGGTTGCCATTCCAGCGGCACGCCACGATGCGGGCAACGATTGAGATAGACGTAGGCTTGGCCTGCGCGCCGCACGGCCAGCAGCTTGCGCCCTTCGATGTCGAAGCCGCGACTGCTGTTGTCGGGTAATTCGGCGGCGGTACAAAGAAATTTCATGTACGTCTCTAAATGTCATAAAGGATGGGCTCTTTGTGGGAGCGAGCCTGCTCGCGAATGCTGCGTGTCAGTGTTCTTGGTGTGGGCTGGCCCACCGCATTCGCGAGCAGGCTCGCTCCCACAGGCTATGTCGTCGAGTTCCATGCTTGACGGGCAAATGAAAGCAATCATCAAATGACGCCTGCTTCGCTGGTGTTCGAGAATACTTGACCAAGCCCTGCCCATGAAAAATCTTCTTGAGGAAGCTGCTTGATGCGCCCGAATCCCCACGCTGCGCCACAGGGCCTGATCAAGCTGGCCGATAAGTTCTACCTGGCCAAGACGCCATGACGGCACGGGTCAAACCGCGCACGTTGTTCATCGGCCTGGGCCTGCTGTGTCTGTTGGCAATCTGGCTGTCCCTGTCCTTGGGGCCGGTGAGCTTGCCGTTGTTCGATACCTTGCGTGCGGCCCTGCGCCTGCTGGGTTGGCCGATGGCTGACGATGGCCTGGAGCAGGCCGAGCTGATCCTTGGCCAGATTCGCCTGCCTCGTACCTTGCTGGGCTTGGCGGTGGGCGGGATCTTGGCGTTGTCTGGCGTGGCGATGCAGGGGCTGTTTCGCAATCCGCTCGCCGACCCGGGGTTGGTCGGCGTGTCCAGCGGGGCGGCACTGGGGGCGGCGTTTGCCATCGTCGGGGGCTCGGCGCTGGGCGGGTTGCCCGACACGTTGGGCCCCTACGTGTTGTCAGTGTGTGCATTTCTCGGCGGGCTCGGGGTCACGGCGCTGGTCTATCGCCTTGGACGGCGCAACGGCCGGACTCACGTCGCCACGATGCTCCTCGCCGGCATTGCCTTGACGGCGTTGTCCGGGGCGGCGGTTGGCCTGTTCACTTACCTGGCGGACGATGCGACTTTGCGGACCCTGACGTTCTGGAACCTGGGCAGCCTGAATGGGGCCAGCTACGCGCGGTTGTGGCCGTTGTTGCTGGTCAGTGCGGGCGTGGCGATCTGGTTGCCGCGTCGGGCGCGGGCGCTCAATGCACTGTTGCTGGGAGAGTCCGAAGCCGCTCACCTGGGCATTGATGTCGAATGGCTCAAGCGTGAATTGGTGCTCTGTACGGCGCTGGGCGTAGGCGCCGCAGTCGCGGCAGCGGGCATGATCGGTTTTGTCGGGCTGGTGGTGCCCCACCTGGTGCGACTATTGGCGGGGCCTGACCATCGCGTCCTGCTGCCTGCATCAATGTTGGCAGGCGCCAGTCTCCTTTTATTCGCCGATCTGGTGGCGCGCCTGGCGCTGGCCCCGGCGGAGCTGCCGATCGGCATCGTCACGGCGTTCATCGGTGCACCTTTCTTCCTTTATTTATTGCTGCGGGGGCGCGCCTGATGTTGCGAGCGCAAGACTTGCACATCCACCGTGGACGTAGAACCGTACTGGCGGATCTCGATCTGCAGCTCAATCCCGGCGAAGTGCTGGGTGTGCTCGGTCCCAATGGCGCGGGTAAAAGTACTTTGCTGGCGGGTTTGTGTGGCGAGTTACGGCCGGCGCAAGGGCAGGTCTGGCTCGATGACCGGCCTCTGATTCAGTGGGCGGGTGCCGAGCGCGCTCGTCGCCTGGCGGTGTTGCCGCAGTTCTCGACACTGGATTTCGCGTTCCGTGTAGAAGAAGTGGTCGGCATGGGACGACTGCCTCACCAGAGCGGTCGGGTGCGTGACGGGCAAATCGTCGAATGGACGCTGCAAGCGGCGGACGCGGTGCATTTGCAGGGCCGCAATTATCTGGATCTGTCCGGCGGCGAGCGCCAACGGGTGCACTTGGCGCGGGTGCTGGCGCAACTTTGGCCGGGTGAGGCGGGGCAAATCCTGCTGCTGGACGAACCGACCTCGATGCTCGATCCGCTGCATCAGCACACTATCCTGCATGCGGTGCGTGAATTTGCTGGTCGCGGCGCGGCGGTGCTGGTGATCCTGCATGACCTGAACCTGGCGGCGCGCTACTGTGATCGCCTGCTGCTGTTGGCGTCCGGCCGGCCGGTGGCCCTGGATACGCCTCGGCAAGTGCTGCGCCCGGAGCCGCTCAAGGCGGTGTTTGGCCTCGACGTGCTGGTGCAATCCCATCCGGAGCGCGGGCATCCGTTGATCATTGCCCGCTGAGGCTGGCTGGAGGATTCCGATGTGCGCTTGATCCTGATTCTGATATTGGGTGTCTTGGCGGCTTGCCAGAGTGTCGCCCCGCCCCCGGTGGGCGGGCGGATCCGTGATTTGCATACGGGCGAATCGATCACGCCTCGGGCATTGGTCGGCCGTTTGGCGCAGGCCCCGCGAGTAGTGGTCGGCGAACAACACGACAACCGTGACCACCACACGCTGCAGCGCTGGCTGCTCCAGGCCCTGGCCGACCAGCGTCCCCAAGGCAGCTTGCTGCTGGAGATGCTGACGCCACACCAACAGCCAAGGGTCGACGCGGTTCGCCAATTGCCTGCCCTGCCGCAGGATTTACCTGGCGCGTTGGATTGGTCGCCAGGTTGGGATTGGCGTTTGTACGGGCCCATGGTCGAGTTCGCCTTGAGGCAATCTTATCCGGTGTCGTCAGCGAATCTGGACAGCGCGGACATCCAGCGCATCTATCGCCAAGCTCCCGCCATAAGCGGCACTCGCTCCAATGCAGCTACGGTGAAGGAGAAACTGTTGGGACAAATCCGCGAGTCCCATTGCGGACTACTGCCAGAGTCGCAGATGCCGGCGATGTTGGCGGTGCAGCAACAGCGTGACCGGCGCATGGCCGAGCGATTGCTCGAGGCTCCCGCGCCGGCATTGTTGTTCGCGGGCGCCTGGCATGTTCGCAAAGACGTTGGCGTGCCGCTGCATGCACTGGATCTGGGCGCTCGTGACGCACCAGTCGTCCTGATGCTGGCCGAGGAGGGCGGCGACGTTACGCCGGCCATGGCTGATTTCGTGTGGTACACCCCGGCGACACCGTCTCAAGACTATTGCGCACAGATGCGTGGGAACGGCAGGCAATAATTTCCGGGCAAAAAAAGACCCGGCAAGAGCCGGGTCAAATAACCGTGATTAGCCTGATGAGGAGATATCTGAGAGTCCGAACCAAGGGCTTTTCAAATATCGACCAGTCTCGCGACCGGATGTGGTAATCATAGCGATTCTCATTTCCATGTCAAACATTGTTTTTCCGCCGGCAAAAATATCTGTAGCCTGTCATGGAAATCGCAAAAGGTAACGTCAGGCTTTGTGGCGCGTGGAAATGGCGTCCAGCTGTTTGTTCAGCGCTTCTTTGCGTTCGGCCGGAATATCGTTCCAATGCATGTCCATCAGCGCACCCTCTATGGCGTAGAGCAAAACCTTGGAAGCGCGAAAACCACGAGTGCGCACGGCGCGGTAGGCGTCCACCGCGCCGAGACGGCGCAGGTCCGAGGCACTGTGGATACCCACGGCGTGCAGCCACTGGGCTGATGTCTTGCCCAGATTCTTCAGGTGTTGCAGTTCATCATTCATCGAGCCTCCTTGCGACGGCCGACTGGTGCAGTGGGCAAGCTTCTCAGGAGTGTAGCGCTCAGTAGGAAAAGCGTGATTCTTTGGTCGGAATCGACGCAAAAGCTTCTAAGGCATTACGCACGATGGGTATGAACAAGCAGAAAGGCACATCGTCCAGCGCAAGCGGGGGCGCTGGAGATCGTTCGGTGCCGTGGCCGTTTCCTTCAGGTTCAGCGGGTGCGGTAGCGCAGGCGAGTACCGAAGTTCATGGACATCAGGATTTCATCGGCAGACAGCTCGGGCGGGAAATAGGTGCCGGAGATCTGCGCATGGGCAAGGCTTGCGCCTTCCAGCGATGACTTGCGGAAATCGATGCCACGCAGATCGGCGGAACGGAAGTAGGCGTCCGTGAAGTCCACGTCGTCGGCGTTCAGTTCGCGCAAGTCAAGGCCGCGGAAATCGCCGCCGCGCATATCGATCGGACCTTGGGGGCGTTGGCTGTTGAATCCGGCAATGTCGTCTTTGCGCAACAAGGCATACAGCGGGGTATCGAGAAGCTTGGGGTGGCTCATGGCATATCACCTGTTGGTTTTATGGCGCCAGTATAGTGCCACTATTTGGCGGCCGTGAAGCCGGGCGTCGGTTCACGGCCGAAATAGTCTCCTACAGGCCTGGCAGGCGTTGGCGAATCTGCGCAACCACGACATCCAGCGTGCCGCTTTCGTTGGTTTGAACTCGCTTGCTGCAGAGGATCTCAGCCGGGCTCAGCGCTTCGCGGCTCACCTGTTGGGCGGCGATGACTGCCAGGTTGGCGTCGGACGGGTCTTTCTGGTCGGCCTGGCGCTGGGCGAGTCGGCTTTCGATGACGGCTTGCGGCGCGTCGCAATCCAGGATCAGGAACGGCGCGCCCGTGCCTTCGGCGACTTTGGCAGCGGCGTCGCGCTGGTCATGCTTGAGGTAAGTGGCATCGATCACCACCGGGAATCCCGCATGCAGGATCACGTCGGCGATTTCATGCAGGCGCGCGTATGTGGCGCTGCTGGCATCGCTGCTATAGATGCCGGCTTTCGGGTCGTTCGGCACTTGCTGTTCACCGAACAGGCGCTTGCGCTCCACATCCGAACGCAGGCGAATCGCGCCGAGGGCCTCCACCAGGCGCATCGCAACGTGGCTTTTGCCTACGGCCGAGACGCCATGGGTAATGGCCAGGAAGCGCGAAGGAATGGTGCTGTAGCTTTCGGCCAGGTTGGCATAGTTGCGGTATTGGCGCAGGGTGGTGGCGCGCTGTACCGGGTCGGCTTCGGCGGGCATGCTGAACAGCGCGACCTTGGCCCGGACCAGGGCGCGGTAGGCTTTGTAGAAGTTCAGCAGTTCCAGGCCGCTGTAGTCACCGGTGAGTTCCAGGTATTGACTGACGAACCGCCGCGCGAGCGACTTGAGGCCGCGGTCTTCGAGGTCCATCGCCAGGAAGCCGGTGTCGGCGTAGACGTCGGTGAAACGGAATGGCTCGTTGAACTCGATGCAGTCGAAGATCACTACTTTGCCGTCGATTACGGTGGCGTTGCCCAGGTGAATGTCACCGTGGCATTCGCGAATGAAACCGTCGGCCTTGCGCTGGGCGAACAGCGGCTTGAGGCGTTCGAAGCTGGTTTCGGCCCAGGCTTGAAGGGCTTCGAGTTGCTGCAGGTCGGCCTTGTCGTTGAGGAACGGACGGATCTGCTCGAAGTTCTGCCGTACCGGCGCCATGACGCTGTCCGGTGTACCCGCCGAATTGTCGGCCGGCACCTTGGGCGTGGAGAGGTGGAACTGGGCGATCTGCGCGGCCATTTCATCAATGTGTGCGGTGGTGAGTTCGCCGTTGGCCTGCAGGGTGCTGAGCAGTTCGCTCTGGGGAAATTGGCGCATTTTCAAGGCGTATTCGATGGCCGGGCCGTCGCCGCCCAGTTGTGGCGCTTCGGCACTGCCGGTGATCGGCAAGACTTCCAGGTAAAGATCCTGGGTCAGGCGTTGGTTCAAGCGCAGCTCTTCACCACAGAAGTGCTTGCGCGCGTCGAGACTGGTGAAGTCGAGGAAACCGAAATTGACCGGCTTCTTGAATTTGTAGGCATAGGGGCCGGTGAGCAATACCCAGGAGATGTGGGTTTCGATGACCTGGAACCCTTCGACGGGGTGCGGGTAAAGGGCCGGGTTTTGCAGGGCAGCGATCAGTGATTGGCTCACGGGCGATCCTTCAGAGTCTGGAAAATTCGAGGCGGTCATTATGGCCGCAAGCCGCGCTAACGCAAACCTTGGCGGACTCATGTTGAACCACGACAAAGTGCGTATAATCCGCCGCCATGACTCGTACCCGATCCCCCCGCACCCCCAAGAAACCACCCGCCAGCCGCCTTCGGCCCTGGCTGGGCTGGGCCCTTAAACTGAGCCTGGTAGGCCTTGTCGTGCTTGCCGGTTTTGCCGTCTACCTCGATGCCATCGTCCAGGAGAAGTTCTCCGGCAAGCGCTGGACCATCCCGGCCAAGGTGTATGCCCGGCCGTTGGAACTGTTCGTCGGACAAAAGCTGAGCAAGGACGATTTCCTGACCGAGCTCGATGCCTTGGGTTATCGCCGCGAAAGCGTCGCCAATGGTCCGGGTGCGGCCTCGGTCAACGGCAATACCATCGACCTCAATACCCGCGGGTTCCAGTTCTATGAAGGCATGGAACAGGCACAACCGGTGCGGGTGCGTTTTTCCGGTGACTACGTCGCTGCGCTGACCGGCGCCAATAATGCGAGCCTGTCGGTGGTGCGCCTGGAGCCGCTGCTGATCGGTGGCTTGTATCCCAAGAATCTGGAAGACCGGATCCTGATCAAGATCGACCAGGTGCCACCGTTCCTGCTCGATACGCTGATTGCCGTCGAGGACCGTGATTTCTACCATCACTTCGGCGTATCGCCCAAGTCGATTGCCCGGGCCGTCTGGATCAACACGTCGTCGGGGCATATGCGCCAGGGCGGCAGTACCTTGACCCAGCAGTTGGTGAAGAACTTCTACCTGACCAACGAGCGTAGCCTGACCCGAAAGCTGACCGAAGCCATGATGGCGTTGCTGCTGGAGATGCACTACAGCAAGCAGGAAATTCTTGAGGCCTACCTCAATGAAGTGTTCGTTGGCCAGGATGGGCAGCGGGCGGTCCACGGCTTCGGCCTGGCCAGCCAGTTCTTCTTCAGCCAGCCGCTGTCCGAGCTCAAGCTGCATCAAGTGGCGCTGCTGGTGGGCATGGTCAAGGGGCCCTCTTCCTATAATCCGCGTCGCAACCCGGAGCGTGCCCTTGAGCGGCGCAACCTGGTGCTCGACTTGCTGCAACAACAGGGCGTGGCCACGGCCGAGCAGGTCGAAGCGGCGAAGAAGATGCCGCTGGGCGTGACCAAGCGTGGCAGCCTGGCGGACAGTTCGTTCCCCGGTTTCATGGACCTGGTCAAGCGGCAGCTGCGGGAAGACTATCGCGACGAAGACTTGACCGAAGAAGGCTTGCGGATCTTTACCAGTTTCGACCCGATCCTGCAGATGAAGGCTGAGGCGTCAGTCAATGACACCTTCAAACGACTGGCGGGGCGCAAGGGTTCCGACGAAGTCGAAGCGGCCATGGTCGTGACCAACCCGGAAACCGGTGAAGTCCAGGCAATGATCGGCAGCCGCCAGGCCAGCTTTGCAGGCTTCAACCGGGCATTGGATGCGGTGCGCCCCATCGGCTCGCTGATCAAGCCGGCGGTGTATCTCACGGCGTTGGAAAAACCAAGCCAGTACACCCTGACCAGTTGGCTGTCCGACGAGTCATTCTCGGTCAAGGGTGCGGACGGACAGGTGTGGACGCCGCAGAACTATGATCGCCGCCCCCACGGTACGGTGTTCCTTTATCAGGGGCTGGCCCATTCCTACAACCTGTCGACGGCTCGCCTCGGCCTGGAAGTCGGAGTGCCTAACGTGCTCAAGACCTTGGCACGCCTGGGAGTGACTCGCGAATTCCCGGCGTTCCCATCGATGCTGCTGGGGGCCGGTGGCCTTACGCCGATCGAAGTCGCGGCGATGTACCAGACATTGGCCAATGGCGGCTTCAATACGCCGATGCGCGGCATCCGCAGCGTGCTCACTGCCGACGGCGAGCCGCTCAAGCGTTATCCATTCCAGATCCAGCAACGTTTCGATCCGGCTTCCATTTATCTGATCCAGAGCGCCATGCAGCGAGTCATGCGTGAAGGGACCGGCAGCTCGGTCTATAACGTGCTCCCCCGAACGTTGACCCTGGCGGGCAAGACCGGCACCAGTAACGATTCGCGCGACAGTTGGTTCGCCGGTTTCAGCCAGGATCTGCTGGCGGTGGTCTGGCTGGGGCGTGACGACAATGGCAAGACGCCGTTCACCGGCGCCACCGGTGCGTTGCAGGTCTGGACCAGTTTCATGCGCAAGGCCGATCCGCTGCCGCTGGACATGCCGCAACCGGACAACATCGTCCAGGCCTGGGTCGATTCGCGCACCGGACAGGGCTCCGACGCGAATTGCCCGGGCGCCGTGCAGATGCCGTATATTCGCGGCAGCGAACCGCCACCCGGTGCGGCATGCGGCGGTCAGAATCCCGCCGAATCGGTGATGGATTGGGTCAAGGACTGGATGAATTAAGCAAAGAGGGTTTCAAGTGAACAAGTGGTTGATTCCAGCGGTAACCGCCGTGGCTTTGCTCAGTGGCTGTTCTACCGTACAGCGCGGTTCGATTCCGGTTGTCGATTCCGGTACCGCCGTCTCCAATAGCGAGCGGGTCTCGGCCAATGGTGGTTTCCGTCAAACGACGGTAAAACGGCCGATGCCGGGCCAGGTCCAGGCAATCCCGCAAGGCGACACCGGTGTTGTCGTGATGGTGCCCGGCGGTGGCGCAACGACTTCGGCGCCGATCAGCAGCACGCCGATCACGCCGGGTCCGATCACCCCTGGGCCTATCGAAACTTCACCGATCAACCAGGGCAGCTACAGCATGCCATCGACGCCGAGCAGCATTCCCTCGGCGGGTTCGGGTGGCTTGTCCGCCGATGAGCAACTGGACGGCCCGGTGTTGGCGCTGTTGACCACGGCTCAGCAGCAGCAAGCCGGTGGGGATCTCAATGGCGCTTCTTCGAGCCTTGAGCGGGCGCAGCGTGTTGCGCCGCGTGAGCCGCAGGTTCTTTATCGACTGGCCCAGGTGCGCATGGCCCAAGGCGATGCGCCGCAGGCTGAACAACTGGCCCGTCGTGGCCTGACGTTCTCCAGTGGTCGTCCGGCACTCCAGGCAAGCCTGTGGGAATTGATCGCCCAGGCTCGTGAGAAACAGGGCGATTCGGCGGGCGCCGCACTGGCCCGCCAGAAGGCCAAGGTATCCCTCTGATGGATGGTCGTTTTCCCTTGATCGCCGATCAGTTGCTGCTGATCGAGCGAGAACTGCGGGTCCAGGGCTGGTGGAGTGACGTGTCGCCCTCGGCCCAGGCGCTGGCCAGTGTCGAGCCGTTCGCGGTCGACACCCTGGATTTCGAGCAGTGGCTGCAATGGATCTTTCTTCCGCGGATGAAAGCCATCCTGGAAAACGACCTGCCGCTGCCCAACGCCTCGGGCATCCTGGCCATGGCCGAAATGGTCTATGCCCAGCGGCCGGGGCAGGGCGTCAAATTGCAGCAGTTGCTCGCGCAGTTCGACCAATTGATAACCGACGTCAGCTGACGCCGCTCACTGACAGTTTTCCTCAATCTGCGCGCGGGTTTCGTCGATGCGCTGGCGCCGCTCTTCCTCGGTAAGGCGGCGCATTTCACCTTCCACCTCTTCTCGCACCCTGGGGTTGTTCTGCAGTTGCGCCAGGTTGGTCCGGGCCTGTTCGCAGAACGCCTTGAGCTGGGCCTCCTGTTCGGCCACTTGCTGCTTCACTTGCTTGTCGATCATTTTCTGATCACCAACGACACCACCTGAAGCGGGCGCTTGCGGTTTGGCGGCAGGCGTCGGGGTCTTGCCCACGGTAGTCGCATCCACGCCCTCGGGCGGTTGGGCGCCGAAATGGGTCACACCTTGGGCGTCCACCCATTTGTAGATCTGGCCGGCCATGCTCATTGGGCTCAGGCTTGCCAGCAGGATGGCCGTCAATAACATCGTTCGCATGCTGTTTCCTTGTCCTGGGTTGCGCAATCGAAGCTAACAGAGTAGCCGTTTAAAGGTTTTTTCTTGCGTTCTCATGTGCTTACTTCAATAAAGCACATTGACGACTTGACTTGCAGAGGGCGAAACAGAAGAATCCAAAGTCCGCTGTAGAGGGACTGCCAGAAGCAGACCCACTCGGCAGATCATGAGGCGCACATCCGCGCCGACCTGTTACACCCGCAACGCGTTACCTCGCGCTGGGTGGGAAAGGCCCGCAACACTTGGGACGATCCCAATACTTGCTCAGTCAGTGCTGACGTAGTCGGCGACCACCGTCGCTCATGCTCTGCCGAGAAGTAAACCTATTAAGACCCGTCCCTTTTTCCATGGGTCGGTATTCTGGCGTTTTAGAGGTGAACAACGTGGAGCTTTTATCTGGCGGTGAGATGCTCGTCCGCTTCTTGCGTGACGAAGGCGTCAAATATATCTACGGGTACCCCGGCGGTGCTCTTCTTCATGTCTATGATGCCCTGTTCAAAGAACCGGAAGTGACCCACATCCTGGTTCGTCATGAACAAGCGGCCACCCACATGGCTGACGGCTATGCCCGCGCCACCGGCAAGGCCGGCGTGGTCCTGGTGACATCCGGCCCCGGCGCCACGAACGCCATCACCGGTATCGCCACGGCCTACATGGACTCGATTCCGATGGTGATCATCTCCGGCCAGGTGCCCAGCACCATGGTCGGTACCGATGCGTTCCAGGAGACCGACATGATCGGTATCTCCCGGCCGATCGTGAAGCACAGCTTCATGATCAAGCACGCTTCGGAAATCCCGGAAGTCATGAAGAAGGCCTTCTACCTGGCCGAATCCGGCCGTCCGGGCCCGGTCGTAGTGGACGTGCCGAAAGACATGACCAACCCGGCCGAGAAATTCGAATACATCTACCCGAAAAAAGCCAAGCTGCGCTCCTACAGCCCGGCCGTGCGCGGTCACTCGGGACAAATCCGCAAGGCCGCCGAAATGCTGCTGGCGGCCAAGCGTCCCGTGCTGTACTCCGGCGGTGGCGTGATCCTCGGCGGTGGCTCCGCGCCGCTGACCGAATTGGCGAAGATGCTCAACCTGCCGGTCACCAATACGCTGATGGGCCTCGGCGCCTACCCAGGCACCGATCGCCAGTTCATCGGCATGCTCGGCATGCATGGCAGCTACACCGCCAACCTGGCGATGCATCATGCCGATGTCATCCTGGCGGTGGGCGCGCGTTTCGACGACCGTGTCATCAACGGTCCGGCGAAATTCTGCCCGAACGCCAAGATCATCCACATCGATATCGACCCGGCGTCCATCTCCAAGACCATCAAGGCAGACGTGCCGATTGTCGGTCCTGTAGAGAGCGTGCTGACTGAAATGGTCGCCATTCTCAAGGAAATCGGCGAGGCTCCGAACAAGGAGTCCGTGGCCAGCTGGTGGAAGCAGGTTGATGAATGGCGCGGTGATCGCGGCCTGTTTCCCTACGACAAGGGCGACGGCAGCGTGATCAAGCCGCAGACCGTCATCGAGACCCTGTGCGAAGTGACCAAGGGCGATGCATTCGTGACGTCCGACGTAGGTCAGCACCAGATGTTCGCGGCGCAGTACTACAAGTTCAACAAACCCAACCGCTGGATCAACTCCGGTGGCCTGGGCACCATGGGCTTCGGGTTCCCGGCGGCCATGGGCGTCAAGTTGAGCTTCCCGGACAACGATGTTGCCTGCGTGACGGGTGAAGGCAGTATCCAGATGAACATCCAGGAACTGTCGACCTGCCTGCAGTACGGTCTGCCGGTGAAAATCGTCAACCTGAACAACGGTGTACTGGGCATGGTTCGCCAGTGGCAGGACATGAGCTACGGCAGCCGTCACTCGCATTCCTACATGGAATCGTTGCCGGACTTCGTCAAGCTGGTCGAGGCCTATGGCCACGTCGGCATCCGCATCACTGACCTGAAGGATTTGAAATCCGGGCTTGAAGAAGCCTTCGCGATGAAGGATCGCCTGGTGTTCCTCGATATCCAGGTCGATACCAGCGAGCACGTCTACCCGATGCAGATCAAAGACGGCTCCATGCGCGATATGTGGCTGAGCAAGACGGAGCGTACCTAATCATGCGACACATTATTTCCTTGCTTCTGGAAAACGAACCGGGTGCTCTGTCTCGCGTAGTAGGCCTGTTCTCGCAGCGCAACTACAACATCGAAAGCCTGACCGTGGCACCAACCGAGGACCCGACCCTGTCGCGTCTGACGCTGACCACCGTGGGCCACGATGAGATCATCGAGCAGATCACCAAGAACCTGAACAAGCTGATCGAGGTGGTCAAGCTGGTGGACCTGTCGGAAAGCGCTCATATCGAGCGCGAGCTGATGCTGGTCAAGGTCAAGGCCACCGGCGCCCAGCGTGCCGAGATCAAACGCACTACCGATATTTATCGTGGGCAGATCGTCGATGTCAGCGCCAGCGTCTATACCGTTCAGTTGACCGGTACCAGCGACAAGCTCGACAGCTTCATTCAATCGATCGGCACTGCCTCGATTCTGGAAACCGTACGCAGTGGTGTCACCGGGATTGCCCGTGGCGACAAAGTACTGAGCATCTAACCAAATTTGCGAATGGCCGGAACGGCCGGATATAGGGGAAATTCATGAAAGTTTTCTACGATAAAGATTGCGACCTGTCGATCATCCAAGGCAAGAAAGTCGCCATCATCGGCTACGGCTCCCAAGGTCACGCCCAGGCGTGCAACCTGAAAGATTCCGGCGTTGACGTGACCGTCGGCCTGCGCAAAGGCTCGGCCACCGTTGCCAAGGCCGAGGCCCATGGCCTGAAAGTCACCGACGTGGCTTCCGCCGTTGCCGCTGCCGACCTGGTCATGATCCTGACCCCGGACGAGTTCCAATCGGCGCTGTACAAGAACGAAATCGAGCCGAACATCAAGAAGGGCGCCACCCTGGCCTTCTCCCACGGCTTCGCGATCCATTACAACCAGGTCGTGCCGCGCGCCGACCTCGACGTGATCATGATCGCGCCAAAGGCACCGGGCCACACCGTGCGTTCCGAGTTCGTGAAGGGCGGCGGTATTCCTGACCTGATCGCCATCTACCAGGACGCCTCCGGCAACGCCAAGAACGTCGCCCTGTCCTACGCTGCTGGTGTCGGTGGCGGTCGTACCGGCATCATCGAAACCACCTTCAAGGACGAGACTGAAACCGACCTGTTCGGCGAACAAGCCGTTCTGTGCGGCGGTACCGTCGAGCTGGTGAAAGCTGGTTTCGAAACCCTGGTTGAAGCCGGCTACGCACCAGAAATGGCCTACTTCGAATGCCTGCACGAACTGAAACTGATCGTTGACCTCATGTACGAAGGCGGTATCGCCAACATGAACTACTCGATCTCCAACAACGCCGAATACGGCGAGTACGTGACCGGTCCGGAAGTCATCAACGCCGAGTCCCGCCAGGCGATGCGCAACGCCCTGAAACGTATTCAGGACGGCGAATACGCCAAGATGTTCATCAGCGAAGGCGCTACCGGCTATCCTTCGATGACCGCCAAGCGTCGTAACAACGCCGCCCACGGTATCGAAATCATCGGCGAGCAACTGCGCTCGATGATGCCGTGGATCGGTGCCAACAAGATCGTCGACAAAGCCAAGAACTAAGTCGCGAGCTTGATCGAAAAACGCGGCCCTGGCCGCGTTTTTTCGTTTGGGTGATGGCTTCTGGTATAAAGCTGCATCGTTTGCGGCAGAACCGTCGTCCAGGCGCCTGTCGAATTTTTCACACCGTTGCAAGGTATTGTCCATGAGCGAACGTCCCGACGAGCCGAACCAGGCTCCTGACGCCGAAAGCCTGTTGCCCATCGATGAACACGTCGAAGAAGGCCATGACGCTGAAGGCCGCAAGGTCCGGCATCGTGGTATCTATCTGCTGCCGAACCTGTTCACCACCGCGAACCTGTTCGCCGGCTTCTATTCCATCATCAGCTCCATGAGTGCCCAGGCCGCATTGAGTGCTGGCGATAGCGTGGGCGCGAGTCGCTACTTTGCTTTCGCCGCGATTGCGATTTTTGTCGCGATGGTGCTGGACGGCCTGGATGGACGGGTGGCCCGCATGACCAACACCCAAAGCGCATTCGGAGCCGAGTACGACTCGCTGTCCGATATGGTTGCGTTCGGTGTTGCCCCTGCGTTGTTGGCGTTCGGTTGGGCGCTGGGGGACATGGGCAAGGTCGGCTGGATGGTTGCCTTCATTTACGTCGCTGGTGCCGCGTTGCGCCTGGCGCGTTTCAACACGCAGGTCGGTACCGCCGACAAGCGCTACTTCATCGGGCTTGCCAGTCCGGCGGCGGCAGGTGTGGTGGCGGGTGTAGTCTGGGCATTCAGCGACTATGGCATCCAGGGTTCGAAGATGTCCTTCCTGGTGGCGCTACTGGTTGCCGCGGCCGGGATGCTGATGGTCAGTAACATCAAGTACAACAGCTTCAAGGAGCTGGATCTGAAGGGACGCGTGCCGTTCGTGGCCATCCTCGCCGTGGTGCTGGTATTTGCCGTGGTGTTCAGTGATCCGCCGCGCATCCTGCTGCTGGTGTTCCTCGCCTATGCGGCTTCCGGGCCGGTGCAATATTTGCTGCGTCTTCGTCGCCGCTAAACGTTGCCTTAATGTAATCTCCTCCATACTCCGCAGTGTACGGGTGTATCTGCCCTCCAATACTGCGGAGTCGCCATGCTGATCAAGATCCCCAAGACGTCGGACTGTCGTGAGTCTGAGGTCACGCCTGAATCATTTTATCTCTCTCGTCGCCAGATGCTCAGCGCCACTGTGGCCGGCTTGGCGATTGGTGGTCTGCCGAACTGGGCCGGTGCCGCCGATATGGCGCGTTATCCTGATGCCGAGCCCGGAAAGGCGCCTTCCTGGTTTGCCGAGAAGCTTCCTTCTACCCAGTGGGGCGCCGTGACGGCAAAGGATGAGTCGATCACGCCGTTCAAGGACGCCACGCACTACAACAACTTCTATGAGTTCGGCACCGATAAAGGCGACCCGGCGGCCAACTCCGGTTCGTTGAAGACCGAGCCCTGGAGCGTGGTGGTGGACGGTGAGGTGGGTAAGCCGGGGCGCTATGCCCTGGAAGACTTCATGAAGCCTTATCAATTGGAGGAGCGGATCTATCGGTTGCGTTGCGTTGAGGCGTGGTCAATGGTGATCCCGTGGATCGGTTTCCCCATCTCCGCGCTGCTCAAGCAGGTCGAGCCGACTTCCAAGGCCAAACACATTCGCTTCGAAACATTGCAAGATCCCAAGGCCATGCCGGGCCAGCGTTCTGGCTTTGCCCTGATTGATTGGCCTTACGTGGAAGGTTTGCGATTGGACGAGGCAATGAATCCGTTGGCCATACTGGCGGTTGGCATGTACGGGCGTGAGCTGCCTAACCAGAACGGGGCGCCGCTGCGATTGGTGGTGCCATGGAAGTATGGTTTCAAGAGCGTAAAGTCGATCGTGCGCATCAGCTTGGTCAGTGAGCAGCCCAAGACCACCTGGCAGAGCATTGCGTCCGATGAGTACGGTTTTTATGCCAACGTCAATCCGACCGTTGACCACCCACGCTGGACGCAGGCGAGGGAGCGTCGTCTTCCGAGTGGACTATTCAGCCCCAATGTACGCGACACGTTGATGTTCAACGGTTACGGGGATGAGGTTGCCTCTTTATATGCAGGAATGGATTTGAGGAAAGACTACTGATGCGTTTTCCTGCTTGGCGGATCGGGGTTTTCCTCGCGGCAGCAATTTGGCCTTTGCTTTGGCTTTATGAAGCGTTGGCGGATTCATTGGGGCCGGATCCAGGCAAGGTCCTGGTAGATCGGCTCGGGTTGGGGACGCTGATCCTGCTGTTGATTACCTTGAGCATGACGCCGCTACAAAAAGTGACGGGATGGTCGGGGTGGATCGTTGTCAGGCGTCAGTTGGGGTTGTGGTGCTTCGCCTACGTTGTGCTGCACTTGAGCAGTTATGCGGCGTTCATCCTGGGATTCGATTGGTCGCGGTTGGGCGTCGAGCTGAGCAAGCGTCCCTACATTATTGTTGGGGCGCTTGGTTTTCTTGGTTTGCTGGCCTTGGCAGTTACATCCAATCGATATAGTCAGCGTCGGCTCGGCACGCGTTGGAAGAAGCTGCACCGCCTGGTCTATTTGATTCTCGGGCTTGGTTTGCTGCATATGCTGTGGATCGTGCGGGCGGATCTGAAGGAGTGGTCGATATACGCCTTTATAGGTGGCTTATTGTTGGTGCTGAGGATCGGGCCGGTTGCGCGGCGAATCCCTCGTCTAATGGGTAAGAAGATGCCTTCGGTAATAAAAACGAAATAAAGGGTTGACGGCAGATTCCAGGTGTCTATAATTCGCCCCACTTCCGGCGCAGTCGAAACGGAAAACTTCTTGAGTTTCAATGAGTTAAGTAGGTTTCGATAGGTCAGGCGCTTCAGTTCATCGAAGCGTTGAAGGAGTTGATAGGGCGGTGTTGTTTGGCTCTATTGGCGATTCGATCCTCTCGGTCGAAAGCGGTGAAAAAGAGGTGTTGACAGCAGCGAACAACGCTGTAGAATTCGCCTCCCGCTAACGAGAGATCGAAAGCGCAAGTGGTTGAAGTTGTTAAGGATTTCCAAGCGAAACTTTGAAAGCTTCTTAAAATAACCGCTTGACAGATACACGGGGCGCTGTAGAATGCGCGCCTCGGTTGAGACGAAAGGCTCAACCCACCGCTCTTTAACAACTGAATCAAGCAATTCGTGTGGGTGCTTGTGGAGTCAGACTGCTAGTCAACAGATTATCAGCATCACAAGTTACTCCGCGAGAAATCAAAGATGTAACCAACGATTGCTGAGCCAAGTTTAGGGTTTTCTCAAAACCCAAAGATGTTTGAACTGAAGAGTTTGATCATGGCTCAGATTGAACGCTGGCGGCAGGCCTAACACATGCAAGTCGAGCGGTAGAGAGGTGCTTGCACCTCTTGAGAGCGGCGGACGGGTGAGTAATGCCTAGGAATCTGCCTGGTAGTGGGGGATAACGCTCGGAAACGGACGCTAATACCGCATACGTCCTACGGGAGAAAGCAGGGGACCTTCGGGCCTTGCGCTATCAGATGAGCCTAGGTCGGATTAGCTAGTTGGTGAGGTAATGGCTCACCAAGGCGACGATCCGTAACTGGTCTGAGAGGATGATCAGTCACACTGGAACTGAGACACGGTCCAGACTCCTACGGGAGGCAGCAGTGGGGAATATTGGACAATGGGCGAAAGCCTGATCCAGCCATGCCGCGTGTGTGAAGAAGGTCTTCGGATTGTAAAGCACTTTAAGTTGGGAGGAAGGGCATTAACCTAATACGTTAGTGTTTTGACGTTACCGACAGAATAAGCACCGGCTAACTCTGTGCCAGCAGCCGCGGTAATACAGAGGGTGCAAGCGTTAATCGGAATTACTGGGCGTAAAGCGCGCGTAGGTGGTTCGTTAAGTTGGATGTGAAATCCCCGGGCTCAACCTGGGAACTGCATTCAAAACTGTCGAGCTAGAGTATGGTAGAGGGTGGTGGAATTTCCTGTGTAGCGGTGAAATGCGTAGATATAGGAAGGAACACCAGTGGCGAAGGCGACCACCTGGACTGATACTGACACTGAGGTGCGAAAGCGTGGGGAGCAAACAGGATTAGATACCCTGGTAGTCCACGCCGTAAACGATGTCAACTAGCCGTTGGGAGCCTTGAGCTCTTAGTGGCGCAGCTAACGCATTAAGTTGACCGCCTGGGGAGTACGGCCGCAAGGTTAAAACTCAAATGAATTGACGGGGGCCCGCACAAGCGGTGGAGCATGTGGTTTAATTCGAAGCAACGCGAAGAACCTTACCAGGCCTTGACATCCAATGAACTTTCCAGAGATGGATTGGTGCCTTCGGGAACATTGAGACAGGTGCTGCATGGCTGTCGTCAGCTCGTGTCGTGAGATGTTGGGTTAAGTCCCGTAACGAGCGCAACCCTTGTCCTTAGTTACCAGCACGTTATGGTGGGCACTCTAAGGAGACTGCCGGTGACAAACCGGAGGAAGGTGGGGATGACGTCAAGTCATCATGGCCCTTACGGCCTGGGCTACACACGTGCTACAATGGTCGGTACAGAGGGTTGCCAAGCCGCGAGGTGGAGCTAATCCCACAAAACCGATCGTAGTCCGGATCGCAGTCTGCAACTCGACTGCGTGAAGTCGGAATCGCTAGTAATCGCGAATCAGAATGTCGCGGTGAATACGTTCCCGGGCCTTGTACACACCGCCCGTCACACCATGGGAGTGGGTTGCACCAGAAGTAGCTAGTCTAACCTTCGGGGGGACGGTTACCACGGTGTGATTCATGACTGGGGTGAAGTCGTAACAAGGTAGCCGTAGGGGAACCTGCGGCTGGATCACCTCCTTAATCGACGACCGCAGCTGCTTCATGAGCTCCCACACGAATTGCTTGATTCATTGAAGAAGACGAAAGAAGCAGCCCGGAATTGGGTCTGTAGCTCAGTTGGTTAGAGCGCACCCCTGATAAGGGTGAGGTCGGCAGTTCGAATCTGCCCAGACCCACCAATTTTGTGTGGGAAACGCCTGTAGAAATACGGGGCCATAGCTCAGCTGGGAGAGCGCCTGCCTTGCACGCAGGAGGTCAGCGGTTCGATCCCGCTTGGCTCCACCACTACTGCTTCGATTGTATAGAGCTTAGAAATGAGTATTCCATCGGTTCGATGGTGAATGTTGATTTCTAGTCTTTGACTAGTTCGTTCTTTAAAAATTTGGGTATGTGATAGAAAGATAGACTGAACGTTACTTTCACTGGTAACGGATCAGGCTAAGGTAAAATTTGTGAGTTCTCTTAGTTGAGAAATTCGAATTTTCGGCGAATGTCGTCTTCACAGTATAACCAGATTGCTTGGGGTTATATGGTCAAGTGAAGAAGCGCATACGGTGGATGCCTTGGCAGTCAGAGGCGATGAAAGACGTGGTAGCCTGCGAAAAGCTTCGGGGAGTCGGCAAACAGACTTTGATCCGGAGATGTCTGAATGGGGGAACCCAGCCATCATAAGATGGTTATCTTGTACTGAATACATAGGTGCAAGAAGCGAACCAGGGGAACTGAAACATCTAAGTACCCTGAGGAAAAGAAATCAACCGAGATTCCCTTAGTAGTGGCGAGCGAACGGGGACTAGCCCTTAAGCTTCTTTGATTTTAGCGGAACGCTCTGGAAAGTGCGGCCATAGTGGGTGATAGCCCTGTACGCGAAAGGATCTTAGAAGTGAAATCGAGTAGGACGGAGCACGAGAAACTTTGTCTGAATATGGGGGGACCATCCTCCAAGGCTAAATACTACTGACTGACCGATAGTGAACTAGTACCGTGAGGGAAAGGCGAAAAGAACCCCGGAGAGGGGAGTGAAATAGATCCTGAAACCGTATGCGTACAAGCAGTGGGAGCCCACTTTGTTGGGTGACTGCGTACCTTTTGTATAATGGGTCAGCGACTTATTTTCAGTGGCGAGCTTAACCGAATAGGGGAGGCGTAGCGAAAGCGAGTCTTAATAGGGCGTCTAGTCGCTGGGAATAGACCCGAAACCGGGCGATCTATCCATGGGCAGGTTGAAGGTTAGGTAACACTGACTGGAGGACCGAACCGACTACCGTTGAAAAGTTAGCGGATGACCTGTGGATCGGAGTGAAAGGCTAATCAAGCTCGGAGATAGCTGGTTCTCCTCGAAAGCTATTTAGGTAGCGCCTCATGTATCACTGTAGGGGGTAGAGCACTGTTTCGGCTAGGGGGTCATCCCGACTTACCAAACCGATGCAAACTCCGAATACCTACAAGTGCCGAGCATGGGAGACACACGGCGGGTGCTAACGTCCGTCGTGAAAAGGGAAACAACCCAGACCGTCAGCTAAGGTCCCAAAGTTATGGTTAAGTGGGAAACGATGTGGGAAGGCTTAGACAGCTAGGAGGTTGGCTTAGAAGCAGCCACCCTTTAAAGAAAGCGTAATAGCTCACTAGTCGAGTCGGCCTGCGCGGAAGATGTAACGGGGCTCAAACCATACACCGAAGCTACGGGTATCACGCAAGTGATGCGGTAGAGGAGCGTTCTGTAAGCCTGTGAAGGTGAGTTGAGAAGCTTGCTGGAGGTATCAGAAGTGCGAATGCTGACATGAGTAACGACAATGGGTGTGAAAAACACCCACGCCGAAAGACCAAGGTTTCCTGCGCAACGTTAATCGACGCAGGGTTAGTCGGTCCCTAAGGCGAGGCTGAAAAGCGTAGTCGATGGAAAACAGGTTAATATTCCTGTACTTCTGGTTATTGCGATGGAGGGACGGAGAAGGCTAGGCCAGCTTGGCGTTGGTTGTCCAAGTTTAAGGTGGTAGGCTGAAATCTTAGGTAAATCCGGGGTTTCAAGGCCGAGAGCTGATGACGAGTTACCCTTTGGGTGACGAAGTGGTTGATGCCATGCTTCCAAGAAAAGCTTCTAAGCTTCAGGTAACCAGGAACCGTACCCCAAACCGACACAGGTGGTTGGGTAGAGAATACCAAGGCGCTTGAGAGAACTCGGGTGAAGGAACTAGGCAAAATGGCACCGTAACTTCGGGAGAAGGTGCGCCGGTGAGGGTGAAGCACTTGCTGCGTAAGCCCACGCCGGTCGAAGATACCAGGCCGCTGCGACTGTTTATTAAAAACACAGCACTCTGCAAACACGAAAGTGGACGTATAGGGTGTGACGCCTGCCCGGTGCCGGAAGGTTAATTGATGGGGTTAGCTAACGCGAAGCTCTTGATCGAAGCCCCGGTAAACGGCGGCCGTAACTATAACGGTCCTAAGGTAGCGAAATTCCTTGTCGGGTAAGTTCCGACCTGCACGAATGGCGTAACGATGGCGGCGCTGTCTCCACCCGAGACTCAGTGAAATTGAAATCGCTGTGAAGATGCAGTGTATCCGCGGCTAGACGGAAAGACCCCGTGAACCTTTACTATAGCTTTGCACTGGACTTTGAATTTGCTTGTGTAGGATAGGTGGGAGGCTTTGAAGCGTGGACGCCAGTCTGCGTGGAGCCATCCTTGAAATACCACCCTGGCAACTTTGAGGTTCTAACTCAGGTCCGTTATCCGGATCGAGGACAGTGTATGGTGGGTAGTTTGACTGGGGCGGTCTCCTCCTAAAGAGTAACGGAGGAGTACGAAGGTGCGCTCAGACCGGTCGGAAATCGGTCGTAGAGTATAAAGGCAAAAGCGCGCTTGACTGCGAGACAGACACGTCGAGCAGGTACGAAAGTAGGTCTTAGTGATCCGGTGGTTCTGTATGGAAGGGCCATCGCTCAACGGATAAAAGGTACTCCGGGGATAACAGGCTGATACCGCCCAAGAGTTCATATCGACGGCGGTGTTTGGCACCTCGATGTCGGCTCATCACATCCTGGGGCTGAAGCCGGTCCCAAGGGTATGGCTGTTCGCCATTTAAAGTGGTACGCGAGCTGGGTTTAGAACGTCGTGAGACAGTTCGGTCCCTATCTGCCGTGGACGTTTGAGATTTGAGAGGGGCTGCTCCTAGTACGAGAGGACCGGAGTGGACGAACCTCTGGTGTTCCGGTTGTCACGCCAGTGGCATTGCCGGGTAGCTATGTTCGGAAAAGATAACCGCTGAAAGCATCTAAGCGGGAAACTTGCCTCAAGATGAGATCTCACTGGGACCTTGAGTCCCCTGAAGGGCCGTCGAAGACTACGACGTTGATAGGCAGGGTGTGTAAGCGCTGTGAGGCGTTGAGCTAACCTGTACTAATTGCCCGTGAGGCTTGACCATATAACACCCAAGCAATCTGTAGACTCGAAAGAGGCCAGATTGCGGTGTGTGAAGACGAGATGAACCGAAAGTTCGAAACTCACCAAACACCGAAAGCTGTCACATACCCAATTTGCTGAAGCGAGGCCATGAGGCCACGACTCAGTACCCGAATTTCTTGACGACCATAGAGCATTGGAACCACCTGATCCCATCCCGAACTCAGCAGTGAAACGATGCATCGCCGATGGTAGTGTGGGGTTTCCCCATGTGAGAGTAGGTCATCGTCAAGATTAAATTCCGAAACCCCTATCTGCTGACGCAGGTAGGGGTTTTGTTTTGCTCGTTATAAAAGCCTGCGAAAGCTCGTAATAAATTTGCACAGTTATTTTCGAGCTGGAGCACTAGAATAGCCGCACCTAAGTTGAGCCAGAGCGCTTTATGCCCGATTCGTCAGACGTTGATAGGTTGTCAGATCTGCCGCTGGACGATCTGGTCGCGTGTCATGAATGCGATCTGTTGATGCGCAAGCCTAAGCTGGCCCATGGCGAAAGAGCCGAATGCCCTCGCTGTGGATATGAGCTCTACGCTCACCGGCACAATGTAGTGGAGCGCAGTCTCGCTCTGGTTATCGCCGCGCTGCTGTTGTTCATACCGGCAAATTTCCTACCCATCATGCAGCTCAATTTACTCGGGCAATCCTCCCAGGACACCGTTTGGAGCGGCGTGGTCGGTCTGTTCGATACAGGGATGCAGGGCGTAGCGGTGGTGGTTTTCCTCAGCAGCATGGGGATTCCACTGCTTAAGCTGCTCTGCCAGTTGGTTGTGCTGCTGACCATTCGCTGGAACATCGGACGAAGTTACGGCTTGTTGCTGTATCGCATTTATCACCATCTCAGGGACTGGGGGATGCTCGAGGTTTATCTCATGGGCGTGCTGGTTGCCATCGTCAAGCTAGCGGATATGGCGGCGATTACCGTGGGACTGGGCCTGGTGTGTTTTGTCAGCTTGTTGCTGGTTCAGGTCTGGCTGGAGGTGGTGATGTCACCGCATCAGATCTGGCAGGCATTGTCAGGAGGGGATACCCATGCGAGCAATTGATGCAGGCATCCTGATTTGCACGGAGTGTCATGAATTGAATCGACAGGAATCGGGCGCTGATAAACAGACTTGCACCCGTTGCGGTGCCCGAATCCACCCTCGTCGACCAAACAGTCTGATGCGGACCTGGGCGCTATTGATCACGGCAGCGATCGTCTACGTTCCCGCCAATGTCCTGCCGATCATGACGATCAACTCGTTGGGCCAAGGTGCGCCCAGCACCATCATGTCCGGGGTCATCGAACTGGTTCAGCACGGCATGATCCCGATTGCTGCGGTGGTGTTTGTTGCCAGCATTGTTGTGCCCACCTTCAAGCTGGTGGGCATCGCCTTGTTGCTTTTTTCCGTGCAACGTCACCAACCCATGTCCGCGCGCCAGCGCATCCTCATGTACCGTTTTATCGAGTTCATCGGCCGCTGGTCGATGCTGGATATTTTCGTAATCGCCATCCTGGTGGCCGTGGTGAATTTCGGGAGGTTGGCCAGTGTCGAAGCCGGTCTCGGTGCCATCGCATTTGCCAGTGTGGTGATTCTCACGATGATTGCCGCAGTAACTTTTGATCCCCGACTGATTTGGGATAACACGGAGTCGGATGACGACCATGAATGATTTGCCTACCGCTAAAACCCGACCGGCTTCGAACTGGTCGGCCATCTGGGTATTGCCACTGATCGCCTTGATCATCGGCGGCTGGCTCGGCTGGCGGGCTTACAACGATACCGGTATCGAAATCAATGTGCGTTTTGAAAGCGGTGAGGGTATTCAGGTCAACAAGACCGAGGTCGTCTACAAAGGCATGACGGTCGGCAAAGTGAAAGACCTCACGCTCGACGATGAAGGCAACTCGAAGGGCGTCATTGCAACCATCGAGATGAACAAGGATGTCGAGCAATACCTCAAGACCGGCACCCGTTTCTGGCTGGTCAAGCCAAGCGTGAGCCTGGCAGGGATTACCGGACTGGAGACGCTGGTTTCAGGCAACTATGTTGCGATCAGTCCTGGGGAGGGTGAATCGACCCGCAAGTTCAAGGCTTTGGCCGAAGAACCACCGTTGTCGGACGCCAAGCCGGGTTTGCACTTGACGATCAAAGCCGACCGACTGGGCTCGCTGGACCGTGGCAGTCCGGTTTTTTACAAGCAGATCCAAGTCGGCCAGGTGAAAAGCTACTCACTGTCCGAGGACCAACGCTCTGTAGAAATCAAGGTTTTCATCGAGCCGACCTATGCCAGCCTGGTCCGCAAACACACACGGTTCTGGAATGCCAGCGGCATCAGCATCGATGCCAACCTGTCGGGGGTCAAGGTACGTAGCGAATCCTTGGCCAGCATCGTCGCCGGGGGTATCGCATTCGCCACGCCGGAGAACCGCAAGGACAGCCCTCCCACCGACCCAAGCCTGCCGTTTCGCCTGTACGAGGATTTCGATGCGGCCGCTGCCGGGATCCGCGTCAAGGTCAAGCTCAGTGACTTCGAAGGGCTGCAGGCTGGCCGTACGCCGGTGATGTACAAGGGCATCCAGGTCGGTAGCCTGAAGACGTTGAAAGTCGATCCTGACCTGGCCAGTGCCAGCGCAGAGCTGACGCTCGATCCGTTGGCCGAAGATTACCTGGTGGCCGGTGCTCAGTTCTGGGTGGTCAAGCCGTCGATTTCCCTGGCGGGTATCACAGGCCTGGAAGCGCTGGTGAAAGGTAATTACATCGCGGTGCGACCCGGCGACAAGGGCGGCGCCCCTCAACGCGAGTTTGAAGCCAGGGCGAAGGCGCCGCCGCTGGACCTGCGTTCACCCGGGCTGCATCTGGTCTTGTTGACCGAGAATCTCGGTTCGCTGGAGGTCGGCAGTCCGATCCTCTACAAGCAGGTCAAGGTCGGATCGGTGCAGAGCTATCAGTTCTCCAAGAAGAAGAAACAACTGATCATCGGCGTGCATATCGAGAAGGAATATGAAGGATTGGTCAACGGTTCGACGCGATTCTGGAATGCCAGCGGCGTCACGCTCACGGGCGGTTTGACCGGCGGGATCCAGGTCAAGAGCGAATCGCTGCAAAGCTTGATGGCCGGTGGCATCGCTTTCGAAACACCGGAGCCGAACGTACCGTTGAAAAGGCGCATCCCACGGTTCCGTTTGCATGCGGACCGCGAAGCCGCGCAGCAGAGGGGCACCGTTGTGACGATCAAGGTCGATCGCGCCGACGGGTTGCGCAGCGGTACACCGATCAGGTTCAAGGGATTGGATGTGGGCAAGATTGAAGGCGTGGACCTGAGCGCCGACATGCAGTCGGTGCTGGTCACCGCACGCATCACCGAAGTGCCTGAGCGTATCGCCCGCACCGGGACTCAGTTCTGGGTGGTCAAGCCGGAGTTGGGTTTGATGAAGACCTCGAACCTGGAAACCCTGGTGACCGGCCAGTACATCGAAGTGCAGCCTGCCGTGAAAAACCTCGGGCCGCAGAAAAATTTCGTAGCCTTGGCCGAACCACCCGAGAGTGCCATCCCGGAGGCCGGCTTGAGCTTGGTGTTGAGCGCTGCTCGACGGGGGTCGTTGAAGATTGGCGTGCCAGTGACTTACCGCGAGATTACGGTAGGCAAAGTGACGGGCTACGAGTTGGGCCAGACGGCGGACCGGGTGCTTATCCACATCCTGATAGAACCCAAGTACGCGCCACTGGTGCGTAGCGGTACGCGTTTCTGGAACAGCAGCGGGTTCGGTCTGGATTTCGGACTGTTCAAGGGAGCGACGGTGCGGACCGAGTCGTTGGAGACGCTGATCCAGGGCGGTATTGCTTTTGCGACGCCGGATGGCGAGCGGATGGGTAACCCGGCCAGGCCGGAGCAGACGTTCCCGCTGTTCGACAAGTTCGAAGATGAATGGCTGACCTGGGCGCCGAAGATCAGTCTCGGCAAGTAAGCTTGTTGCAACAAAAAGGCCGCGATCCATTGGATCGCGGCCTTTTCACATCCAGCTAATCACATCACACCGAATCCAGCTCCGGCTCATCGGCCTGTACATTCATCGTAGCTTTCACCGCATCGTGACGACGGATGTACTTCCAGTCCGCTTCATCGATGTAGATGCCGTTCGGGCCGCTGCCGCCTTCCAGGTCGATGGCGACACTGGCGCAGACCTGCGGCTTCACGCTCGCCAGGATCGGCACGAAGCCCAACTGCAGGCTGGTCTCCAATAGTGCCGCCTGGTTCTTCTCGTCGATGTCCGCCGCTTCGTCCAGGTAGTACGGCAGGCGTACGCGGCCGGCCTGTTCGCGGTCCATCAGGTGCAGCAACAAGTACATGTTGGTCAGCGCCTTGATGGTCATGGTGGTGCCGTTGGACGCCGCGCCGTCGATGTCGGTATGAATCACCGGCTGGCCGTTGACCTTGGTGATCTCGAATGCGAGTTCGAACAGGTCCTTGAGGCCGAGCTGGTTGTGGTTCGCCGCCACCAGCCGCGCCAGGTATTCCTTGGCTTCTTCGTTCTTGTTGTCCTGCTCGGCGCTCTGGCTGAGGTCGAATACCGACAGCGTCTCGCCCTCCTCGTACTGGCCGGCGCTGTGGATGATCTGGTCGATGTGCTTGAGCGCTTCCTTGTTCGGCGCCAGGACGATGCGGAAGCTCTGCAGGTTGGACACTTGGCGCTTGTTGATCTCGCGGTTGAACAGCGCCAGTTGATGCTCGAGGCTGTCGTAGTCGCTGCGGATGTTGCGCAGCGTCCGGGCGATGTCGGTCACCGCCGCACGGCGCGCCTTGCCCAAGGTCAGGGCTTCGTCGGTGCGGTGGGCATAGGCGTTGATCAGCAGTTGCAGGCGCCGCTCCATGTCGTCTTCGCTGTCGAACTTGGCCACGCCCTTGAGGCGCACCTGCGCGTACAGCGCCTCGATCTGGCCGTCGACCCGTAACAGGCCTTGCCAACTGTCCTGGTAGTCGTTGAGCAGCGGCAGCAGGTTGTCCATGGAATCGTCGACCGGGTCCATGAACGGGGTGCCGAACGGCAGGTCCGACGGCAGCAATTGACGACGGCGCAGGGCGTCGTCGAGGGTGCGTTGCTTGGCTTCCATGTCGGCGATCTGCCGGCCCACCAATTGCAACTTGGCGGACAACTGCTGGACGCGCTCGGTGAAGGCATCGCTGGAGCGCTTGAGCTCGTCCTGGGCGGCTTCCATCTGCGCCAGTTGCTCAAGTTTCTCGCCCTCTTCGGCGCTCAAGGTCTGGGTGCGACGGAAATCTTCCAGGGCTTTCTGGGCATCGAGGACCTGCTGGTACAGCGCCTCGGTCTGGGTCTTGCTCGCGGCGCGGTCGGCGGCCACGGCTTGTTGGGTCTTGAGCTGCTTGAGTTCTTTTTCCAGGCGTTCTTTCTGGTCCCGCAGCGCAGCGCGGTCGGCCAAGGCTTGCAGGGCCGGAGGCTCGATGTGGGACAGGTCGATGGACAGGCCCGGCACTTCGAAACGCTCGCCCTTGAAGCCGTCGAGGATCAGCTCCATGGATTTGACCCATTCGCCATTCTCGTCCAGCGCGATACCGTGCTCGCCCAACGGCAGGCTGAACAGGGCGCTGTTGAACAGGCGCATCAGGCGTTCCACGTCCTGCTGGGAGAATTCTTCCCGCAGACGGGCGTAGCTGTTGTTGTCGGCGTGATCGAGTTGTTGCTTGACCGACTTCAGGCGTTTTTCCAGGTCCCGCAGGCGCTCTTCCAAATCTTCGGCACTGAATTGCCGGGACTGCGCCAAGGCGCCGGCCAATTCATCGTGGGCGTCCTTGGCGGCA
Organism: Pseudomonas alvandae; assembly: GCF_019141525.1. Lineage (GTDB taxonomy): Bacteria > Pseudomonadota > Gammaproteobacteria > Pseudomonadales > Pseudomonadaceae > Aquipseudomonas > Aquipseudomonas alvandae. The sequence continues at coordinate 5,495,006 of NZ_CP077080.1, read as the reverse complement.
AGCAATGCCTGCTCCAGCACCTTAACGTCATCCACCAGGGCAAAGCGGTTCTTGAGCACCGACAGTTCGCCGATCCAGCGCTGGATGCCGCTGATTTCCCGCTCCAGGCGCATCAGCTCCTGGGTGCCGCCGCGTTGGTCGTTCTGCAGCGAATCCTGCTCGTTGCGGTAATGCTCGGCCTGGATGGTCAGCTCTTCCTTGCGCGCACTGGCGTAGTCCGACCAAGTGCCCAGCAGCGAGTCGAGCAGCGGCGAGAGGCGATGCAATTTGCCGCGCAGGATATCGCGCTGCTTCACGCCATTGGCCAGGGCTTCCACCAGCGGACCGGCCGCCACCAGGGAGTTGTAGTCCTGCTCCATGCGTCGTACGTCGCGGAAGGCTTCTTCGCACGCGGCGATGTAGTCCACGCTGCCCGAGCGCAGGCTGTGCTCGAACGCATCGAGGAACAATTGCTTGAGCTTGGCCGCAGTGATTTCGCGCATGTGCAGCAGGTTGATAAACAGCGCGCGGAAGGTCTTGAGGCTTTGCTCGCTGGTGGAGCGCAGCGGGATCAGCGTCAGGTCCAGCGGGATCGAGGTGTGACCACCGACCAGCAGGCGACGCAGCTCATCCGGCTTGAGTTCGTAGGCTTTCAGGCCTTCGCGTTCCAGGTTGGTGAACAGCTCTTTCTGCCGCAGGCAGGTGTCGTCCTTCTGATAATGGGCCAGGTCCAGTTTGCCGGCATAGGCAAAGAACTGGTGACCGAAACCGCCGCCAGGGCCGCGGCCGACCACGCCAATCACATGCGGTCCATGGGGCAGGGCGACTTCCACCAGGATATAGCTGGTGTCCGAGGCAAAGTAGAAGCGCCGGGATTGTTCCAGGCTGTACTTGCCGAAGCTCATGTCCGACATGCGCGCCAGGATCGGGAACTGCAAGGCGTTGATCGAGGCGGATTTACCCAGGTTGTTCGCGCCGTACACCGACAGCGGTTCTTCCAGGGGGAACAGGCCGAGGCTGTAGCCGGCGGTGTTCAAAAGGGCAAAGCGGCGGATGCCGTAGCGTTCCTTGCTCATGCGTCGGTCTCCTGTTCTTCTGCAATGGCGCGGGCCAGTGCGTCTTCTTCGCTTTCTTCTTCGCCGTCGAATTCACTGAGGTCCAGCGGGTCATCGGTCTGCAGCAGTTTTTCGTCGCTGTCTTCATCGATGAGCACTGGCGCCGGCAGCGGCAACACGCTGTGCAGGCTGGCGGCCAGGTCGCGGTCCTGCTGGACTGACAGGCAGACGTCGAGGAAACGATGCATCGGCGGCAGGAAGCGGTACACGCCGTTTTCTTCGCTGGCAAAACCCAGTTGGGTCATGCGGCGCATGATTTTTTCTTCCAGCTCTTCCTGGGTCTGTACTTCGGCCTGGATGAACAGGTCGCGGTATTTCTCCAGCAGCGAAGGCAGCTCATCGCGGCCCAGGCTGCCGCCGTCGAGCACGGCGATCGGGTCGCGGCCCTGGTCGGCCAGGTGCTCGACCAGGATGAAGGTGAACAGGGCCAGGCGCTGGGCAGTCTTGTTCACCGCGGCGGCGGCCAGGTCCGGCACGAAGTAGTAGAAGCCACGGGTGTCGCACACCAGCTCGAAGCCCAAGGCCTTGAACAGCGTGCGGTACTGGTCCTGGAAGTTCGACAGTTGGGCGTACAGCTCCGGGTCGCGGCGGCTGACGTGATAACCCTTGAACAGCTCGCGGAAGATCGGCGCCAGCTGGGACAGTTCGGATAGATCAAGATGCATGGGGGATGCTCGCAGAATCCTCGGTGGCGGTGTCGCCGGCCGAGAGCAGGGCGAAGGAGCGCAGGCTGACCTGATGCTCGTGAGTGTGGTAGTCGCGGCGTTCCAGACGCTCGCGCTTGAAGCGTTTTTCCCGCGACAGGCGCGAGAACCAGTACAGCAATTCGTCGGTGGCGCCGTCCGGTTCCTGCTCCAGCAGCCACGTCATCAAGTCCGGCATCGGCAGGGCGTCTTCGCAACGCTCGACCATCTCGCGCACGGTGCGTGGTGCACGCGGGGCTTCGCCACCCTTGTGAGTCTTGTGGGATTTGGGGAAGCGCGCCGGTTTCGGTTCGAAGCGGGCCAGGGCATAGACGTAGGCTTCAACCTGGCTGGCGCTGCCCAGGAAGGTGCTTTGCGGCCGGGTGAACAGCGGCATGGCCGCTTGCGGCACGGCGTCGATGCCTTTGCGGCGAATGGCGGCCAGGGCCAGGGCGGCGCCACGGGTCACGGCGTTGTGGCGGCGAGCCTCTTCGCGCAGCGGCAGAAGTAGTTCCCGGGCATGGCGCAGGGTCAGCTGGGCGCTGGTCTGCATTTCCAGGATGCGCGCGTGGGTGCGCAGCAACATGTCGTCGTCCACCAGGTGACCGAGGCGCTGCTGTTCGGTGAGCATGCGCAACAGCACATTCTCGACCTTGCGCACGCCTTGCTCGAAGGCGCCGTCGGCGTTCACCAACTGGATCATCGGCTCGACGTATTCGTCCCAGGTCGCCAGCACTTCGGCATAGCGCTGGCGCAGCGGGATCTGCCGGTCGCTGGTCTTGGCCCGTTCGGCGACGGCGACCAATGCCTGTTCGTCGTTGGCGAGTTTCTTGAGGACGTCGCGCACGCGCATGTCCAGCAGGCGCAACTGGCGGGCCAGGTCGTTGCCGTCGCGCACGTCGAAGGCGTCCTGGATGTAGCCGGCCAGGCGCTCGAGGTGGCGCAGGTACGCTTCGATCTCCAGGCACAGGCCCAGGCGGTGTTCGCGGCGCAGGTATGCAAGGAAATCATGGATCTGGGCGTTGAGCTCGAAACGGTTCGGGCTTTTCGCCACCGGCACGAGGATGTCCAGGCGGATCCACACGTCCAGCAGATTGGTGATGTCCTGGGGCGTGCTGTCCAGTTGTTGGGCGGCCAGCTGTGAACGCAATTCGTTGAGGCTCAGGGTGCCCTGGTCGAAGTGCTCGCACAAAGGTTCCAGCAATGCCCAGTGTTCGGCGAGGGCGCGCAAGACGCGCTTGGGTTCGATCATCGCAATGGCCGTCGGGTTGGCAATTAAAAGCGGCGATTGTACTGCATCGGGCCGGTTGCGATTCACCCCTGAGACGGACTGTCGTCATGTATTGAACAACTAATGAAGCGACAGGGAAGCGATCCGCGCCGAAGGGCGGTAGAATCGCTGCCACTTTCAGTTATCCACAAGTGGCCGACCTTTGCTTATCGAGTCTCGTCGCCGCGCCTATCTGACCGCCATGCAGGTGGTCAACTGGCTGCCGCGTACCGAATTGCCCTTTGCCGCCCCGTCGCGGCCTGAGCTGCTGGATGTGCCCGAACCGGTGGAAGTTGCGCCGGCACCAGTGGCGCCTGCGGCCAAGACCGTTGCCGAACCGGTGGCGCCTGTCGCCGAGCGGCCGAAAATCGAAGTCCCGCGTCCGAGCCTGGCCTCGACCCGTACGAACGCCAAACCGGTAGAAGAGGCCGACGAAACGCCGGCCCCGGTCAAGGTTGCCCACGTACCGCCGCCGCGCTTCGCCCTGCAGTTGCTGCGCGCCGGGCGCTGCCTGTTACTGGTGGAATTACCCACAGGTGATCCGTTCCAAAGTCGCGATCCTGCTTACCTGCTGCTCAAGGACATGCTGCGCGCCGCCGGCCTGCCGGACAGCCCACAGATCATCGGCGAACCGGTGCGCTGGCCGCTGTTGTCACGGGGCACGATGGATCAGGGGCCAGAGGCGGCGCGGGATTTCGTCCAGGGCTTCGTTTCGGCGCGGCTCGAAGACGAGCCCTGCGTGTGCCTATGGCTGATCGGCCTGCCGGCGGTGAAGTTTGCCGGCGAGGCGGATGCCGAGGCGTTCAATCGCGAACTGCAGGTCGAAGGCCTGGGCTCGGCCTGGGCGTTGCCCGGGTTGGAACTGTTAATGGAAACGCCACAGCACAAGGCTGACGTCTGGCAAGCCATGCGCCGGCTGATGGCGCGCTGGAAAGAATCGAATGAGTGACGCTGTATCGTTCCGCCCGATGACCGAGGCGGACCTCGACGCTGTGCTGAAGATTGAATACGCAGCCTACAGCCACCCCTGGACCCGGGGGATATTTCTTGATGGGCTGGGCAAATACCAGATCTGGCTGATGTTCGAAGGCGAGCAGCAGGTCGGTCACGGCGTGGTGCAGATCATTCTGGATGAGGCGCACCTGCTCAACATCACGGTCAAACCGGAAAACCAAGGGCGAGGCCTTGGCCTGCGGCTGTTGGAACACCTGATGTCGATCGCCTACAAGGCCGAGGCCCGGGAATGCTTCCTGGAAGTACGCGACAGCAATCGCACGGCGTTTCGGCTTTATGAGCGCTATGGCTTCAACGAGGTTGGACGGCGGCGCGATTATTACCCGGCTGTGGGCGGGCGCGAGGATGCGGTGGTCATGGCGTGCACGTTAGTGGACTGAATGGCCACGCCCCCTGTGGGAGCGGGCTTGCTCGCGAAGACGGTGGCACGTTCGATATAAATGCAGACTGATCCACCGCTTTCGCGAGCAAGCCCGCTCCCACAGGGCCAGGTCAACGCTTGCCATCGAGCGGATCGATATCGGCCATTTCCGCTTCGTCCAGCCCATCGCCTCCACCAATATCGTTTTCACCAACGACGCTCAGGTCCCAATCGGCCTGTTCATCCTCGCCGGCTTCATGTGCGTCCCGGGCGCCGTCTTCATGGATCAGGGTTTCCGGGCTCATGTCATCGTCGGTCGGCTGGCGGTCATCCATCGAGGCGCCTGTCATACCGGCCTCACGGACACGCTCCTCCGGTAGCAGATGCTCGCGCTCATCTTCCGGCAATTCATCACCGATCCGGGCATCGTATTCGTCATCGTCGAATTCCAGCTCACGCATCGAGCCCATGCGGTCTTCATTGTCATCGATAGGCTCCGGTTGCGTCGCATCGAAGGGACGTCGTGAATCATTCATGGCAATTCCTCATACTGTGGGCCTTACTAAGAGTCGACCGGCTGCGCGGCCAGGAATTCCAATGCGTCGCCGACGTGACCTCGACCGGCGGTCGTCTGTCACAGTTGCGCACTCTCTATCGAGGCTGGACAGCATGAATGAATTACAAGATCTGATTGATAACAACGCACGCTGGGCCGATGCGATCAAGCAGGAGGATCCTGACTTCTTCGCCAAGCTGGCTCGTCAGCAAACCCCCGAATACCTGTGGATCGGCTGTTCCGATGCACGGGTGCCGGCCAATGAAATCGTCGGTATGTTGCCGGGTGATCTGTTCGTGCACCGTAACGTCGCCAACGTGGTGTTGCACACGGACCTGAACTGCCTGTCGGTGATCCAGTACGCGGTGGATGTGCTCAAGGTCAAGCACATCCTGGTGACGGGCCACTACGGCTGCGGCGGCGTACGTGCCTCGATGCAGGATCGCCAGTTGGGCCTGATCGACGGTTGGCTGCGTTCGATTCGCGACCTGTACTACGAACATCGCGATGCGTTGGCCAAGCTGCCCACCGAAGAAGAGCGCGTGGACCGCTTGTGCGAACTCAACGTCATCCAGCAGGTGGCGAACGTCGGCCATACCAGCATCGTGCAGAATGCCTGGCATAGGGGACAAAGCCTGTCGATCCACGGCTGCATCTACGGCATCAAGGATGGACGCTGGAAAAGCCTGGACACGACGATCAGCGGTTTCGAACAACTGCCGCCGCAGTATCGCTTGCGCCCGGTAGACGCACCCTGAACAGGGCGTTTCAGTTGCGATGACAGCGACGCCGCCAGTGCCGAAGGAACTCCATTCCTTGCTCGTTGGGCGATTCGTCATATCCGGTGATCCAGCCGTGACAGTTGGACGAACCACACCGGCAGGCGAATTGCCGATACAGCTTCTGTTCGGTGCTGGCGTAGTCCATCGTCAGGCAATCGCCTTCGCGGATGTCGGTCAGTGACCATAACCACAGTTCGCTCATGTCCAGGAAGACATTCGGGTTGCATGAATGCAGCAGCAGCCCGGCGAAGTGTGGGTCATACATGTGGACGTTCGGCAGAATCTGCAAGGTGTGCAGGCGTCGGCGACTGACCAGCAGTCCCGACACCCTGCACATCCGCGTCATGGAGGCGAACTGCTTGCGTGCGACAATTCCGTTGCCGCGCCCATCGTTCGTCTGGTGCACCTCAAAATCGTGCATTGAGGGGTAGCCCTGGTGGCTGCTGAGCTGGGTTTCCAGGTAAACGCAGTCCCGATTCCCTGGGCCAGTGCGATCAGCTTTGAACTGGGTCATGACAGTCCTTGTCGGTGCCAAGCACTCGACTTTTCAGCGCAGGCGTCCTGCCAACGGTCGTTGAGAACGCCGATAGATTCCTCCAAACCGTGGGTTGTTTCTACTGTCAACTCTGACAGGTGCTGTAAGCGCCTCCCGTGTGAGCGCAGGCTTGCACGGGAGGGCTTGTCAGGGGTTATACGGCTTCTGCGGGCAATGGCATCGGCACTTTCAGCTGTTGCAGTTCCGACTTGACTGGCGGTGTCTCACATTTCTTCTGTGCGTCCGCCTCGCTCAGTTTACGAACCGAGGTGTAGAACAACTCGCAGGTTTCCTCTTTTTGCGTCACCTGCCAGGTCTGCGTGCACTGGTTCAGCAGTGTGCTCGGGTCGGTGCCAGGCTTGCTGCCCATGCCGGCCTGCCAGCAGGCGGCGCTCAAGTCCTGGCCCATCACTTTCAAGCCCGCAGCATCTGCCTTGGCTTCGTCGCCGTCGTAGCTGGCCGGGTCAGCGGCGTACCAGATATAGCTGGGATGGTTGGAACCAAGGACCGGAACCTTGGCGCCCGGAGCCGGCTCGATGGTTGCCAGGCCGAGCACGGCGACGGTCTGGCCGTATTGGGTCTTGATCCAGTCCCGGACGGGCGCGCCGAAGGCCACCATTGGCAACGACGTGCCCTTGGCACCTTGAGTGACTTGCTTGACCATGGTGGTCTGGTAATCGTTGAAGTAACTGTAGAGCCCTGCCAGCGTACTGCCGGCATTGGACGGGGCTGCGATGGGCGCGATGTCGATGATGGTCTGGTAAGCCGGTGTGTTCGGCGCGGCAATACCGTTGGCGGTCAGCAGCGTGGCCCAGCGATCCGTGGTGGCCGATTCCAGGTAATCCTGGGCCTGGGTCAGGGAATAATCCGGCGGGAAGTGCAGCAGTTCGACACTCTTGCGGTTGTCCAGGGCCATGCCCAACGGCAGGAACAGGTACCAGTTGTAGGCCCATTTTTTATCATTGTTGAGTTTGCTGGCGCCGTTGTACGCCAAGTCCCCGGCATCGAGCAGGTTCTTCAGCGGTTGGCCGTAGCTCTTCGGCACGCCGCTGATATTCGCATAGACGGTGCCGTTGTCACTTTTGACGCTGACCTTGGCCGCGTCGTAGCCGTCACGCTGGACGCTTTGCGTCAGGTAATGCTCGACGGTTTGCTCGAGTGTCCAGTTGCGGAAACAAATGACGTTGCAGTTGTTGGGATAAGCGAAGAGACGGGTGACGCGTTCGGTGCTGCCAAGGTTGACGTCGATATCGGCGGCTTGGGCGGTGGCGCTCAAGGCCAGGGCGGCAAGAGGAAGTGCGGCGAGTTTGAACATGCTCAGATCCTTTTCAGCGTGGGCCCCTCGAAACAGGGTGTATCCATACTGAAACAGACGGAGCCGAAGAAGAAGTGGGCCGATTGAAAAATCGGCCCTTTTTTATGGCTTTATGGCATCACTGGCGGCAGATAACTCAACGTCGTCCCCAATGCCCACAGCAGCGCCAGCACCAGCGGCGTATGCACCAGCAACTGCACGAAGGAAAAGCCGATCAAGTCCCGGGCTTTCAACCCGAGCACGCCCAACAACGGAAGCATGTAGAACGGGTTGATCAGGTTTGGCAGCGCTTCGGCGGCGTTATAGATCTGCACCGCCCACCCAAGGTGATAGTTGAGATCGTTGGCCACCTGCATCACATAAGGTGCCTCGATGATCCACTTGCCGCCGCCGGAGGGAATGAAAAAGCCCAGCACCGCCGAATAGACGCCCATCAACAAGGCGTAGGTGTCATGGGAGGCAATCTGTACGAAAAAGGTCGAGATATGGTGGGCCAGCGTCTGCGCATCGCTGCCCTTGACCGTGGTCAGCAGCGCGGCGATCGAGCCGTACAACGGGAACTGGATCAACACGCCCGTGGTGGTCGGCACCGCACGGGCGACAGCGTCGAGAAAGCTGCGCGGCCGCCAGTGAAGCAAGGCCCCGAGCATGATGAACAAAAAGTTGTAGGTATTGAGTCCGGAAATGGCGCTGATCGCCGGCTTGGTCGAAAACTCATGGAACAGCCAGCCGGCGGCCAGCAGCACCAGCGCAATCGTCAGCAGCGGACTGTGTTCCAGCCATTCCCCGGGTCGGGTCCGCGGTTGCAGCGCCGGCATGCTGAAACTGGGGTCGATCCCGCAAGCGGCGGCGTCACGGGCACTGTTGGGGCCGGGAGCGGTGGCGTAGGCGATGATTACCGAGATCACGATCAAGGCCAGCAGCATCACGCCCGATTGCCAGAGAAAAATAGTCTGGGTAAACGGGATGACGCCGGTAATCGACAGGATCGACGGTGGCAGGCTGGCCGGGTTGGCCTGTAGTTGAGCGGCCGAGGAAGACAACCCCAACGCCCACACCGCTCCCAGGCCCAGATAGGCGGCAGCGCCGGCGGCACGATAATCCATCTTCAAGTCGGCGCGACGGGCGAGGGCCCGAACCAGCAAGCCGCCGAACACCAGCGACAAGCCCCAGTTGAGCAGCGACGCGATCATGGAAATCAGCGCGACCCAGGCCACGGCGCTGCGGCCATTCTTGGGAATGCGCGCCAGGCGATCGATCAATTTGACGGCCGGTGGCGAGCTGGCGACCACGTAACCGCCGATCACCACGAAGGCCATCTGCATCGTGAACGGGATCAAGCTCCAGAACCCATCGCCGAAGGCCATGGCTGCCGGGGTGGGCGTGGCGCCGATGAGCTGTGTCGCCAGCGCGACCACCAGCACCGCCAGCGCGGCGAACACCCAGGAGTCAGGGAACCAGCGCTCGGCAAAACTGGAACAGCGCAGCGCGAAGCGGGCGGAACGGCTGTCTTCAATGTCGGTGGTCACGGCAATTACCTCGATTTTTTATGGTTATGGGTATCTGGAGCGACGAAGCATCGGCGGTCAGGCGCAAACAATAGAACAATCCAATGACCATGGGAGACGGAGCGGCGTTCGAGCACGACCTGATTATTTTCCAGACCGACCGGCGGCACTCTTTAGAAAAAGATCGCCGGGCCGATGGCAAAGGGAATAGCAGAATTTCTCCTGCCTGCCGGAGCTTGCCATGTTCAACAATCGCCTGAAGCAGGAGCTGCTTGCTCTTCGCCAAGAATTTTCCAGTCTCATGCAAGTGAAAGAGAGCCTGGACCGTGAAATGCTCGGCCTGACCCTGGATGCGGAAGGGCGCGTGCAGTCGGTCAATCAGAACTTTCTCGACGAGATGCATTACAAGAGCCAAGACCTGATAGGGCGATCCATCGAAGACTTGGTGCCGGCTTACTTGAAGTCCAATGAATTCCAGATTCGTTTCAAGACCGCCCTGACCCGTGGCGAGCATTTCTCGGGCGCCGTGCGCCTGACACGAGGCGATGGCAAAGAGGCCTGGTTGCGCTCGATCCTTCAGCCGGTGCGCAATGCTGAGGGACGAGTTCGTTATTTTTCGATGTACTCCAACGACCTGACCCGCACCATCGAAAATTCCCGCGAGCATGAGAACCTGATTGGTGCCTTGGTGCGTTCGACGGCGGTGATTGAATTTGACCTGGGCGGACACGTCCTGACCGCCAACGACCGCTTCCTCAATGCGATGGGTTACAGCCTGGCGCAGATCAAGGGCAAGCACCATCGTACATTTTGCGAGCCCGAGGAATACAACAGCCCGGCCTATCAACATTTCTGGAAGCGCCTGAACAGCGGCGAGTTCGTTGCCGGACGCTTCAAGCGTATCGACAGCAACGGCCGCGAGGTGTGGCTGGAAGCGTCCTACAACCCGGTGGTCGATGCTAACGATCGCCTCTACAAAGTCGTCAAGTTCGCCACCAACATCACTGACCAGGTCAATCAGGAAAAAGCCGTCGCCGATGCTGCCAACATTGCCTACAGCACCTCCCTGCAGACCGACAATAGCGCCCAGCGCGGCACTACCGTCGTGACCCAGGCCGTGGACGTGATGCGCGACCTCGCCCGGCACATGCAGACCGCCGGGCAAGGCATCGAAGCGCTGAACGAGCAATCCCTGGTGATTGGCACCATCGTCAAGACCATCAGCGGCATCGCCGAGCAGACCAACCTGCTGGCGCTCAACGCCGCCATCGAGGCCGCCCGGGCTGGTGAACAGGGCCGGGGCTTCGCCGTGGTGGCCGATGAAGTGCGGCAACTGGCTTCGCGTACCAGCCAGGCCACCGATGAAATCGTCGGCGTGGTCCGCCAGAACCAGGACATGGCCCGTAATGCCGTCGCGCTGATGACCGACGGCCAGCACCAGGCGGAACAGGGCCTGGCTCTGGCGGCCGAGGCGGGGAGCGTGATCGTCGAGATTCAGGATGGGGCGAAGAAGGTGGTGGATGCGGTGAGCCAGTTTGCCAATCAATTGTCGACGTAATGTGTTTCAAGTTATTGTTATGCACCAATTAATTATCGTAAATTGATAATTAATTGGTTATGTTTTGGGCTCCTTTCGTTCTGTTGGAGCCACACATGCCTTCGAATCGCCTTGCTCTTTATAGCCAACGCATGGCTGCCGTTACGCTGATCTTTGTTGCTGCCATGATGATTATCAACGCTGTGATCTGGCTATTCCCTGATATCGAATCAGAGTACGGCCTGGGTTTTTCGCTGTCCCGACGTATGTTGTCGAGTCTGTCCGAGGACGCAATGTCGATGACTGGCTGGCAAAGCCTCGGCGCGATCCTCCTGTCGAGTATCCCGTTGTTGGCGCTGGCGGCAGGGTTGGTCAATTTGCGGCAGCTCTTCAACCGCTATGCGCAGGGACAGTATTTCTCCAGCGAAGCTGCCAATCTGCTGGGCAAAGCCGGTCGTGCAGTAGCGCTATGGGTGTTTCTGGATTTCCTGTGCGAACCGCTGCTGAGCCTGTGGGTTACGATGAATGCCCCCGCCGGCCAGCACATACTGAGCATCTCCATTACCGCACCTTCTTTTGTCGCTTTGTTTATTGCCGGGTGCATTGCGATCATCGCCCGGATATTGTCCCAGGCCAGTGAAGTCGAATCAGAAAACCGAACTTTCGTTTGAGATACCCATGCCTATTGTTATTCAACTTGATGTGATGCTGGCGATGCGCAAGGTCAAGTCCAAGGACCTTGCCGCCGCCATTGGCATCACCGAGGCCAACCTTTCCTTGTTGAAGCAAGGAAAGGTCAAGGGCATACGCCTGGCGACCCTCGAAGCCATTTGCGGCTATTTGCAATGCCAGCCTGGAGACCTGCTGGTTTACCAGCCGCAAATCGAGCCTGATCAGTCGCCCAGCGCTTGACCTTCGCGCCTTGGATCGGCCCCGCCAGCCAGCGAGGCTTTTCCTTGTGCATCACGCACTCGGACAATCGCCTGGGTGCCGCTGGTCATGTCGATTTCGCCCACCGTGTGGCCTTTGTCTTTCAAGGCCTGGACCAGCGCCGGGCTGAACTGCCCTTGTTCCAGCTCGGTCGCGCCATTACGGCTGCCGAAATTGGGGAGGTTGATAGCGGCTTGCGGATCGAGGTTCCAGTCCAGCAGGCCGATCACCGACTTGGCGACGTATTCGATGATCTGCGAGCCTCCTGGAGAACCGACGGCAGCCAGCAGTTCGCCATTCTGACGGTCGAACACCAGCGTCGGCGCCATGGACGAACGCGGGCGTTTTCCGGGTTCGACGCGGTTGGCGACTTTCTGCCCGTTTTCTTCGGGTATGAAGGAGAAGTCGGTCATCTGGTTGTTGAGCATGAAACCCTGGACCATCAGATGCGATCCGAACGCCGATTCCACGGTGGTGGTCATCGACACGGCGCCGCCCTGGTCATCCACCGCCACCACTTGCGAGGTGGAAATGCGCAGCGGCGAACGGTCCGGCGCGTAGGCAACCTGGATGCCCGGCGGCGTCCCGGGTTTGGCTACGCCCATGCTGCGCGGGCCGATCAGGTTGGCGCGGCTGGCCAGGTAGCCCGGATCGACCAGCCCTTTGACCGGCACCGGGACAAAGTCCGAGTCGGCGACATACAGGGCGCGGTCGGCGTAGGCCAGGCGTTCAGCTTCAGCGATCAGGTGCACCGCTTCGGGTGCGGGCTCGATGCCGGCGGGTTTGTCGGACGTGTGCGGCTTCAACGGCGCGAGTGCCCAGCGGGCGTCACGATGTTCGAGGCTTTCCAGCGTCCCGAGGATCTGTGCCACGGCGATTCCACCCGACGACGGTGGCGCCATCCCGCAGACTTGCCAGCGTTTGTAGTCGGTGCACAACGGCGCACGTTCCCGGGCGGCATAGCCCTTGAGATCTTTCAGTGAAAGGCTGCCGGGGTTGGCGTGACCCTGGACCTTGGCGACGATCTCTTCGGCGACTGGCCCTTCATACAAGGCATTCGGCCCTTCGCTGGCAATGCGTTTGAAGACACGAGCCAATGCCGGATTCTTCAGCAATGTGCCGGCGGCCTTGGGGCTGCCATCGGCGTTCAGGAAATACGCGGCCATGTCGGGCGAGCCTGGCAACGAAGCATCGGCCGCGATCATCGAGTGCAACCGTGGAGAAATCTTGAAACCCTGGTCCGCCAGGGCAATTGCCGGTTCGAACAACGTCGCCCACGGGAGGCGGCCATGCTTGCGGTGGGCCAGCTCCAGCGCCCGCAACACGCCCGGCGTGCCCACCGAGCGTCCGCCGATCTGCGCGGCGGTAAACGGCATGGGTTTGCCGTCGGCCTGAAGGAACAGCTTTTCGCTGGCGCCGGCCGGGGCGGTTTCGCGACCGTCATAGGTGCGCACCGCCTTGCCGTCCCACAGCACAATGAACGCACCGCCGCCGATGCCGGAAGACTGCGGCTCCACTAGCGTCAGCACCGCTTGCATCGCAATCGCCGCATCGATGGCCGAGCCGCCGCGCCGCAACATTTCCCGGCCAGCCTCGGCAGCCAGCGGGTTCGCCGCGGCGGCCATGTGTTTATCTGCGTGGCGAGTCTGCAGATCGGTGCGGTAGCCGGAAGCGATCTCCGGTGCGCTGGGCAAGGGAGGCGTGGAGGAGAGCGGAGTCTTACAGGCGGCGAGTGTCAGGGCGACAGCCAACAGCGAAACGGCTGACAGGCGATTAAGATTCGGTCTGAGGTCTGAAAGCACGTGTCGCTCCATCCGTGGGCCAGGGATATTGAGGCCGACTGTAGCGATACGAGGCGTGGGGTGCAAATCAGTGGGGGAGGCGGTTCGGCTTCGCCCCACAGGAAACGTCAGGCATTCTGCGCCTGGAGGAAAATCGAAAACAGCTCGGATTGGGACTTGATCCCCAGCTTGCTGTACATGTGTTTTTTATGGACTTTCACGGTTTCGGCAGAGATTTCCAGCTTGCGGGCGATTTCCTTGCTTGAGCAACCACTGAGCATCAAGCGTCCGACATCCAGTTCCCGTGCGGTCAACTGTGTGCCTTTGAGCTGTTGCACCGACGCTTCCAACTGCACGCGCCAGTCGACCTGCGGTGGCGCTGGCGCCAGCGCCACCACTTCGTTGATTTCGTAAGGCAGGCGCTGGCGCAACAGGCCGAGCACCCAAGGCTGGATCAGCGACAGCAAGGCAAGCTGCTGGCCACTGAACCGCTGCTTGCTGCCCAACGACAGGCACAGCGTGCGATCGCCTTCGAGCTGGCAATTGAACTGGACTTCGTCGGATACAACGTTCAGGCGAAAGTAACGCTGGTAATACTCGGTCAACTCGAAATGTTCCGGTGCCACTTCCGACAGGCGATACAGCCCGGTGCGCGACTGCTCGCGACAAGCGATGTAGAACGGATCGAGCAGGTACAACCCGCGCAGATAGTCCTGGAACAACTGATCGGGGCTGCCATCCGCGCCCGGGCATTCGGCAAAAACCTGCGGGCGTTGATCGGCGCTGAAAAGCAGTGCCACCCAACTGTCGAAGGGTACGTACTGATCCAGCAAACGGACCAGCTGCGTCCAGAAATTGGGCTTGTCCAAGGCGTCGATCAGTTGCCCGACCGAGCGGTGCCACGCGATGTCGTCTAATGAAAGTGTCATGCCTCTACCCCTATCGGGTTACCCCAGCGGCGTGATTTCCCGGCCCTGGGCTTGCTGCGCATACTGGCGCACAGACACCGTCCGGGCAATCTTTCCGCCAGCCTGGTCAAGAACAAGGAATACCCATGAAAGTCGAACTCGCCCAATTGGCGGGCCGTGATAACGACACGACCTACAACCTGGAACGCGCGCTTGCGGCGATTGCCGCCTGTGCTGCCGACACGCAAATGATCGTGTTTCCCGAAACCCACCTGATGGGCTTTCCGTCGGTCGAGACGTTGGCCGAAACCGCCGAGCCGCTGGACGGACCGACCGTCAGTGCGGTGCTTGCTGCGGCCCGGGAACGTGATATTGCCGTGGTGATCGGCGTGGCCGAGAACGATCGCGGCCGTTTCTACAACACCACGCTGTTGATCACACCAGAGGGCATTGCCCTGAAATATCGCAAGACGCATCTCTGGGCGTCGGATCGCGGAGTATTCGAGGCCGGTGACCGTTACGCGACATGCGAGTGGAATGGTGTGCGGGTCGGCCTGCTGATCTGCTACGACATCGAATTCCCGGAAACTGCCCGCGCCCTGGCGCAATTGGGGGCCGAGCTGCTGATCGTCACCAACGGCAACATGGACCCCTATGGCCCGACTCACCGCACCGCGATCATGGCCCGCGCCCAGGAAAACCAAGCGTTTGCGCTGATGGTCAATCGCGTGGAAGAGGGCGATGGCGGGTTGGTGTTTGCAGGCGGCAGTGCGTTGGTCGACCCGCTCGGCACCTTATTGTTCGAGGCGGGGCGTGATCAAGGCCAGTTCTCGGTGGAACTGGACCTGAACCAGCTGACGGCGGCGCGGCGTGATTACCGGTACCTCGATGATCAGCGGCTGAAGATGCCAGGGGCGATTGTCGAGCATGCCTGCGGAGTGCGGGAGCTACTGATTCCTTCGCGTTGATCCTGATCCTGTGTTGCCGGGGCTGACGCCTTCGCGGGCAAGCCCGCTCCCACCCGGTTGTAAGAATGCCCGAGATCCAATGTGGGAGCAGGCTTGCCCGCGAAGAGGCCCTGACAAGCAACACATTCCTGTTGGCCAAAACCAGAACAACAACGTAACACCCGAAAACCTTGTGCCGAACTCGGCTCTGCCATAAATCTAATAATTCGGAGTAGTCGCTCATGGCTCATTTGCAACGCACCCTGTCACTGGGGTCGGTGGTGCTGTTCGGCATCGCTTACATGACACCGATCATTGTTCTCGGTACCTTCGGCATCCTCGCGCAATCCACTACAGGCATGGTCCCCGCCGCTTACCTGGCGGCATTGGTGGCGATGTTTTTCACCGCGATGAGCTACGGCCGAATGGCTGCGGCGTTCCCCGTCGCCGGTTCGGCCTATAGCTACGTGCGCAAGGCGATCAGCCCGAAACTGGGTTTCATCGCCGGTTGGGCGGTATTGCTCGATTACCTGTTCCTGCCCATGGCGATCTGGCTGATCGGCGCGGCCTACCTGCACTCCGCGTTCCCGGCCTTGCCACAGTGGCTCTGGGTGCTGGTGTTCATCGGCGTTACGAGCGCGATCAATATTGTCGGTCTGAAATTGGCCAATGGCATCAACGCGCTGTTGATGCTGGTGCAGTTCCTGGTCCTGGTCGCCTTCGTTGCGCTGTGCGTCCATTACGTCGCAGGGGACGCGAGCACACCGTTGTGGTCGATCAAGCCGTTCTTCAACGGTGACATGCAGATGCCGCTGATCATGAGCGGTGCAGCTATCGCTTGTTATTCGTTCCTCGGGTTTGACGCGGTCAGTACCTTGACCGAGGAAACCCGCGACCCGCGCCGTACCATCCCGCGAGCGATCATGCTGATTACCCTGATCGGCGGATTGATCTTCGTCAGCGTGTCGTACTTCGTGCAGATCGCGCACCCGTCGTTCCAGTTCGACAGCGTCGACGCGGCGGCCTACGAAATTGCCCGCAACATCGGTGGCGACCTGTTCGTGTCGATCTTCCTGATCGGCCTGATCGTCGGCCAGTTCGCGTCGGGGCTGTCAGCCCAGGCCAGCGGCTCGCGGCTGTTGTTCGCCATGGGCCGTGATGGCGTGCTGCCAAAATCGTTCTTCGGTACCTTGCATGAGCGCTTTGGTACGCCGGTCAACAGCATTCTTTTATGCGCCGTGGTCGCTTTGCTGGCGCTGAAACTGGACGTCACTACATCAACCTCATTCATCAACTTTGGCGCGTTCCTCGCGTTCAGTCTGGTGAACCTGTCAGTGATCTTTCATTACTGGATTGGAGCAGAGAGGAAGGGGCTGCGTGAACTCGTGCTGTTCCTGCTGTTCCCGTTTATCGGCCTGGCGGCGGATGTATGGCTGATGGTCAGCCTCGATCACTCAGCAATCTACCTGGGCCTGAGCTGGCTGGCGATTGGCGTGGTGTACCTGGCGGTGCTGACCGGAGGCTTCCGTCGCCAGCCACCGGAGATGGATTTCCAGGAAGCCGCGTAACTCCTTGCGCCCCGTGGGATCAGTTGAAATCTTGCGGGGGCATTCAGGGAACCCCAGAAACAAGAAAGCCCGCACTAGGCGGGCTTCTTGTTGCTCAAAGACATTCAAGAATGTCTTTGAACAGGACTTGGTGGCTACACAGGGACTTGAACCCCGGACCCCAGCATTATGAATGCTATGCTCTAACCAACTGAGCTATGTAGCCAAGTGGCGCGCATTATTCCCTTGCGGTGGAGATGTGTCAAGCGCAAACCTAAAATATTTCTTTGCACTTTCAACCGCTTATCCGCCCTCGCTGCAAATGCCCGTCAGCTGAGTTGAAATCTCCCTGTGTTTGCACTCAAGGCCTGGCTGCCTTGGCTCAAGGTATCCGCCGCCAGGTTCACGGCGCGGGCGCCTTCGAGCAGGCGCATGGCGGCCTGGTCGACCTGCTGGATATTGCCGCTGACTTCGTCAGCCGTGCTGGCTTGCTCATCAACCGCAGTGGCGATCTGCGCCAGGGTATCGGTCACGCTTTGCACGGCGCTGGCAATTTCGCCGAGG
Organism: Pseudomonas alvandae; assembly: GCF_019141525.1. Lineage (GTDB taxonomy): Bacteria > Pseudomonadota > Gammaproteobacteria > Pseudomonadales > Pseudomonadaceae > Aquipseudomonas > Aquipseudomonas alvandae. The sequence continues at coordinate 5,477,674 of NZ_CP077080.1, read as the reverse complement.
CGTTCACCAAGGCCGGTGACCGCTTGGGCGTCGGTCTGGGCCTGGCCGCAGGCCGCTTCCATCAGGCTGACGGCTTCGTTGACCGTCGCGCGCAGGCTGTCGACGGTGCCGGCGATCTGCTGCGTGGAGGACTGGGTGCGTTGCGACAGGCTGCGCACTTCGTCGGCCACGACGGCGAAGCCGCGGCCCTGTTCTCCGGCGCGAGCGGCTTCGATGGCGGCGTTGAGCGCCAGCAGGTTGGTCTGCTCGGCCACGCCACGAATGGTGTCGACCACCAGTTGGATCTGCTGGCCCTGTTCGCTGACCCGGCCCAGCGCGGCGGCGGTCTCGTTGAGCCGCTGGTTGAGCTGCTGGATGCTCGCCGTGGTGCGTTGGCTGTCGCGGCTGCTGTCGGCCGCGATGCGGCGGGTCTGCTGGGCGCTGTCTGACGCCTGTTCACAACTTTTCGCGACGCCTTGGGAGGTCGCGGCCAGTTGTGTCGCGGCGGCGGCAATCTGGCTGATCTGCATCTGCTGCGCCTCGACTTCACCCAGGGCGCCGCTGGAATGCGTGTTGAGGGTGCGCACGGCGTCGCTCAGTTGCAGTGTTTCGTGATCCACGCCCAACAGGCTGTTGCGCAACTGGACCACGGCGACATTGAGGGCGGTGCTGATCGCTGCCAGTTCGTCCCGGCCCTGCACCGGCACTTGCAGGCTCAGGTTGCCATCGCGCAAGGCTTCGGCCAGCAGGGTGATGCCACTGGCGCTGCGGCGGATAGAGGCTTGCAGGCAAACGAAGAGATACAGCGCGGCCAGCAGCAGGCAGCCGAGCACAATGGCCACCAGAGTGAACTGACGGATGGCCGAGCCATGGTATTGGTCCAGGCGGGTATCCAGCGCGACCAATGATTGTTGGCGCAAGGTCGCCAGATCGACGAGGAGGGCGTCCATGTGTTTCTCGAAGCCTTCCGGCTTGAGGTTGATGGAACCGCCGAACACGCCGTCATCCAAGACTTTCAAACCGCTGTCGAGATTCTTGAGGCTGCCTTGGAATTGACCAGCCCAGCTTTGCAATTCGCTCGGCAGGCGGGTTTCCAGAAGTGCACCGGTCTTGACCAGTTGGTCCCGTGCGTCGCCAATGCGGCTGCGCAGGTCACGCAGTTGCAAGCGGCTCTGCAGCGTGAATTGGCCTGACACCACCGAGGCTTGGCCAACGCTGGCCAGGCGCCCGACACGTTCGATCAGGTCGGGTGTCTGCTGGGTCGAGATTTGTGTCAGCAGGTAGGTTTCCAGCCAGGACGCGAGCGTCAGGCGATTGTCCATGACGATCTGTTCGCGCAGGGCTTGCAACGCGCCAAGGGCGGCGGTGAAGCGGTCATAGCCGTCCGGCCACCAGCCCACGCTGCCCAGGCTTTTGGAATCCAGGCCGTTGAGGCTGGTTTGCAAAGCCTGGTAGCGGGCGAGGGTGTCGGCTTCGGCGCCTTCGGTTTGCAAAGTGGCGCCCAGGTCGGTGGCGGCCTGGTTGAGCGCCGGCTGCACGGCGTCGAACGCCGCCATGGCAGCCAGCGTCGCGGGAGTGGGTTGTCGATTGGTTTCGGTGGCGCGCCAACGGGCCGCGCGATTGCGCTGGGCGGTCAGCAGATTGTCCAGGTTGTCCAGCGCCAGCAATTGACGCACCCCGGCGCGCTCCCCGGAAATCAGGCTGAGCTTGTCGCGGTAATCCTGGCCGATGAGCCACAAGCTGCCCATGAGCGGCAGGATGAATAACAGGAACAACAGTTGGAATTTACGGGCGAAACCAAAATGCCCCAGCAACCGGATTCCCGGTGATAGAAAAGCCTGCATGCCCATACTCCCCTGAACACCCTGCACCGAATTTGTGCGTTTTTACACAGGTGCTGAAACGGGTGTTCTCTTAAAAGGCCTCGAAAGTTTGTCCAGGCCGGCTCTGTAGGCCTGCTCTGTAGCGAAACTTCCCATTCTCGATCCCCTTTGTAAGGGGATCACGTCTTAGAGCATTAGCAAGGCAAGATTCAGACCATGGCGTTGCGCTATCACCTTGTTTTTTATAGGTCGATAGCAAGCTAAGGGGATAGCCTTGCCACGGTGAAAAATGGCACATTGATGCGCCTGCCTCGTGCACCCACCCGCCGTATGGAAACTCCCATGGCTATCAGCAATACCCAGGCCGACATGACGTCGGCAGCCGCGACGCCCCAAAGCAGCCCACTGGTCATGCGCATCATTGGTGCGGTGGCGCTGGCGCATCTGATCAACGACCTGATCCAGGCGGTCTTGCCGTCGATCTATCCGATGCTCAAGGACAGCTACGGCCTGACATTTACCCAGGTTGGCCTGATCACGTTGACCTTTCAGCTCACCGCTTCGCTGCTGCAACCCTGGGTGGGTTATCACACCGATCGGCATCCCAAGCCCTGGCTCCTGCCGGCGGGAACGGTATGCACATTGGTCGGCATCGTGATGATGTCGATGGTCGGCAGTTTTGCCTTGATCCTGCTGGCCGCCGCGTTGATCGGCATCGGCTCGTCGACCTTCCACCCCGAAGCGTCGCGGGTGGCCCGGCTGGCTTCCGGGGGCCGCTATGGCTTGGCCCAGTCGACTTTCCAGGTGGGCGGTAACGCCGGCTCTGCCTTCGGCCCGCTGTTGGCGGCGGCGATCATCATCCCTTACGGGCAAGGCAACGTGGCCTGGTTCGGCCTGTTCGCGCTGTTTGCCTTGTTCGTGCTGTACCGCATCAGCCGCTGGTACGCCAACCACCTGAACCTGTTCAAGCTCAAGCAAGGCCAGGCGGCGACCCACGGGTTGTCCAAGGGGCGTGTCCTCAGTGCGCTCGTGGTGCTCGGGCTGCTGGTGTTTTCCAAGTACTTCTACATGGCCAGTTTCACCAGCTACTTCACGTTCTACCTGATCGAGAAGTTTGACCTGTCGGTGGCCTCTTCGCAGTTGCACCTGTTTCTGTTCCTAGGCGCGGTGGCGGCGGGAACGTTCTTTGGCGGCCCGATCGGCGACAGGATCGGGCGTAAGGCGGTGATCTGGTTCTCGATCCTCGGCGTGGCGCCATTCACCCTGATCCTGCCTCACGTCGACCTGCTGTGGACCAGCATTCTCAGCATAGTAATCGGCTTCATCCTGGCCTCGGCGTTCTCCGCGATCGTGGTGTATGCCCAGGAACTGGTGCCGGGCAACGTCGGGATGATCGCAGGCGTATTCTTCGGCCTGATGTTCGGCTTCGGCGGGATTGGCGCCGCGCTGCTGGGGCATCTGGCAGATATTCGTGGCATTGAATACGTGTACTGGCTGTGCTCGTTCCTGCCGTTGTTTGGGGTGTTGGCGATCTTTTTGCCCAGGACAAAAAAGGCCTGAGCAGCCTCCAGCCAGACGGCTCGGTGTTCTTGGGAAACACCGAGCTCTTGGCGGCTCGAGTCATGAATAACCGGTACTAAAGTCTCGATCTACATGAGCCTTAAGTTGGCTCTTGTACAAATACCGCTCGTGCTAATTTGCCTGCGTGGCAAATGGTTGGAATGGACTCTGCGGCAAATATCCAGGGGTCGCTTTACGGTGACTGGATAGCGGATTCACATTCTTTCCGCGAAGGCCTTCGTTTCCGGAGGTCTTCGGCTCCTGACGTTGAATGTCCTTTATCGTCGCTCGGACGCATAGAGTGAATCTGCGCGCCATCTCCCCACGTTCAACCAATAACCAGCTGTATCGCCATGCCCGGCCATCCACTTCGGTGCATGACGTAAGCAGCGTCAGTCGTATTCGCCGAGTCGTGCACGCGGTGGCTGCCGGCGTTCTTCATGGCGGCGCGAAAAATAGAATCGGGTGGGGAATGATATGAAGTTCACGTCGTTGCAGGCACGCATTTGTGTCACGGCGGGCGCATGCCTGTTTGTTTCGTCTGTCAGCCTGGTTGTCTACGGGCTCTTTACTGCCCGGTCGAATGAGCAATATGTCGCGAGCGAGGTCAGTGCGCTGGTTGAAAAATCAACCATCCGGGAAATCCAGAACCTGGCCGAATCCCGTGCCAACGCCATCCAGGCCAAGCTGCAGAATGCATTGGATGCAGCACGCACAATGGCCAATACTTTTGCCGCCAGCAAGGCTTCGCAAAGCCCCCTGGCATTGGGCCGTGAACAGATCAACAGCGTGCTGCTCAATGTGCTCAAGGACAACCCTGACTTCAACGGCACCTATTCCTGCTGGGAGCCAAATGCGCTGGACGGGCAGGACCCCGGGTTCCGCAACGCACAAGACGGCAACAACCCCGTGACCGGACGTTTTACGCCTTACTGGACGCGCAGCGCCGATGGTCATGTCGCGGTGCAACCGTTGGTCGAGTATGACTCGGCCGACCGCCATGCCAATGGTGTGCTCAAGGGCGGGTGGTACAGCGGCCCGCGCGACACCCTGAAGGAAAGCGTGTTGGACCCCATTCCTTACGTGGTGCAGGGGAAAAATGTCTGGCTGACCACCTTGTCGGTGCCCATCGTCTCCGAAGGGAAATTCTACGGGGTGGTTGGCGCTGACTTCGACATCGCCTTCATCCAGAAACTCAGCGAGCAGATGTCTGCGGACCTCTATGGCGGCAAAGGCACGGTGTCGATCTTGAGCAACCAGGGGCTGGTGGTCGCGGACAGCCAGCGTACCGACTTGATCGGCCAGCCTATCAAGGCCCTCTTGCCCGATTCCTGGGAAAAGGTGCTAGGCGATATCCAGGGCGGTCGAGGGGATGGCCTGCTGAATGCGCAAACCCAGAATATCGAAGTGCTGATGCCGATTGTGCTCGGCCGTACCGGCAAACCCTGGGCGGTGTTGATTCGCCTGCCCAAGGCCGTGGTCATGAGCCAGGCCATCGCCTTGGAGCAGGAGCTGCAGGCGCGCAGCCTCGACAACAGTATCTGGCAGGTGTCGGTAGGGTTGGTCATTTCATTGTTGGCCCTGGCCGCCCTGTGGTATGCCGCCGCCAAGATCGTCGGGCCGATTCGCGAGGCGGCTGCCTTGGCCGCGACCATCAGCCTCGGGGATTTTTCGCGCCGACTGGTGCAGCAGTCCGAAGATGAAGTCGGGCAGTTGTCGGCCGCCCTGAACGATATGTCCGAGAGCCTGCAACGGCAGGTGAGGGTGGCGGAGCGCATTTCCGAAGGTGACCTGGATCTGCAGGTCCGGCTGTCTTCGCCCCAGGACACCTTGGGCAAGTCGCTGGAGAAAATGGTCAGCAACCTGAACCAGCTGATTTCCGAAGTTCAGGCCAGCGCCACCCAGATCACCGGCAGCTCGACGCAGGTGACCGACCTGAGCCAGTCACTGTCCGAGGGCGCCTCGAATTCCGCCTCGTCCATCACCGAGATCAGTGCGGTGATGACGCAAATGGCCGCCCAGACCCGGGACAACGCCGCCAATGCCAAGAAAGCCGATGAGCAATCCCAGGCTTCACGCGCCGATGCGGGGGAGAGCGATAAGCTGATGAGTGAGCTGATCGCCGCCATGGCCGAAATCGATAACTCGGGCAAGGACATCACGGCCATCATCACCACCATCGATAACATTGCCGCGCAAACCAACCTCCTCGCGCTCAATGCGGCGATCGAGGCTGCGCGGGCGGGTGAACTCGGCCGTGGTTTCGCGGTGGTGGCGGACGAAGTGCGCAGCCTGGCCGCCCGCAGCGCCGAGGCGGCCCAGCAGACAGCTGCGCTGATCGCCGATTCCTCGAGCAAGACCCAGCGCGGCATGATCATCGCCGGCCGTACCGCCGAATCGCTGAAGAATATCGTCAGCGGGACCAGCGAAGTCTCCAGCCTGGTTTCGCTGATCTACCAGGCCTCCAGCGAGCAGGCTTCAGGCTTGCAACAGGCGAGCATCGGGCTCGAACAGATCGACGAGGTGACCCAGAAGAACCAGTCGAACTCCCACGAATGTGCCATCGCCGCCAAGGATCTCTCCGAGCGAGCCTCGTTGATGCAGCGTGTGCTTGGGCGGTTCAAGGTGAAAGTTTCAAGATAAAAATTTCAAGGTAAAAAAAGGTCAGCGGGGAGGCTTTTTGCTATCCTGCGGGCCCTTCTTCACGGACGAATACCGAGACCTGCCATGGCTAACGACACGCCGTCACGCATCGGACAGACACTGCTGGGATTGCTTTTCGCGCTGATTGGCATTGGTTTGTTGGGCGCCGCCTTCAATCTGGCGCTCGATCGGCGCGAGTTTCTTGCTCGCGCCGAAATGGCTGATGGCATTGTCAGCCACTTGAATGCTGGTGGTTCGCATCCCGAGATCGCCTTCACCACCGCAAGCGGCGAAAAGATTTCCTACCCTCAGGGCGGCTTTATCTTCGGTTATCAGAAAGACCAGCCGGTGCGGGTGCACTATTCGCCCGAGCAGCCGGCCGGCAGCGCCATCGTCGATGATCGGGGTGCCTTGTGGGGGACCTCGGCATTATTGGGCGGCATCGGTTTGGTATTCACTTTGGTAGGGCTATTGAAAGTCACCCGCCAGCGCGGTCGCGGCGCGGCTCATTCACTTAAAGGACTTTGAACGCATGAGCTACAACATCCCTATTCCGGTCAATGAAAGTCGTTGGCAATACCAGACCGCCAGCGGTGGCGGTCTGACCGTGGTCATGGTGGCGGGCAGTGGCGGCTCGATCATCCTGCGTTCGCCCCAGGGCGAGGACGTCAGCTACCGCTATGGCGGTGTCGGCGTGGGTGTCGGGTTTGGCGCGCGGCTGCCGCGTTTCGGCAAGATCAATATCCAGATCAAAGGCAAGGGCGTAAGTGGGGCGGGTGCGGCAGAGGCGTTCCCCAGCACCGGCAAGGTGTTTGTCAGCGATGCCCTGGTCGATCGCGACCTGACCAGCGACGACATCACCGGCCCTTGCATGTACACCGAAGTGGGCGTGGGCCTGGTGGTCGGTGGTTCGGCCACAGCGCTGCTGTTCGGACTCGATCCCAAGCTGTTGGCGCTGTCGGTGGCCTTGAGCTCCAATCCGGCGACCTCGCTCATCGCGTCGACCACGGTCAACCGGCAACTGGCACGTTCGGCTAAGGGCGCAGTGGTCATGGCCGGCATGAACGCCGGTCTGCAGGCCGGTGGCGGCGCGGCTATCTACATGGGCTATCTGTTCTAGTTGCGGCTGGGCGCAGGTAACGTTTGGAGAGGACTCAGTGCGTCTGATTAGAGCACTGAGTCTTGGTGCTCGGCCTAGCCGTTCATAACGGATCGTTGTGCACGGCGGGCAGAGCTGCGGGGTCTGGCGTGGGCAAGTCCTCGCCGACGAATGTCGGCCTATCCCTCTGCGTCCCTCCAGGAATATGCGCACGCCGCACCTGCAGCGACGCGTCCCCCGCGCAGGACAGCCGTTGGCCGAAGGCCAGGAAACGGCCTTCGAGCACTTCGCCGCCGAAGGGGCGCAGGGGATCGCCGATGCGTATCAAGGGCGTCATGAGGCGACCTCCCCATCAAACTCCACCAGCACGCCGGCCAGCCGCAGTATTTCGTCGGTCCGCTCGAGGCGTTGCAGATGGTCGTCCAGGGCGATCTGTTTCTTCTGCTCGATCACCACTTCGCCAATATGACGCGTCGGCTGCAGGATCTTTTCCGCGCCCGGCAGGAACGGCACCACCGCACCGCTGACCTTGTCGATCACCTGATAACCAATGGTCGCCGCACCCATGCCGGCGGCCAGCCCGCCCACGGCGCCCAGCGTGCCGCTGCGCTTGATGCCATACACCGTGGCGCCCGCCAGCACCGCCACACCCAGCATCCGTCCGGCGACCACCACCGGCGACAGGGCACGGCTGTTCTCGTTGCCGAAATAGGTCATTCGATAGAAAAAATAACCGGCCCATAGCTCACGGGACGCCAATGCGTCGTGCATGAACCAGGCCCGCGAATCGTGGATGTGGTCATCGAACAACGCCACCAGCAACGCCAGGCCCGGCTTCCGGCTGGGCAAGCCGAACCTGTCCAGGAACAGCTGCTCCTTGCGCAGCTCGCCCGCCGCCTTGATGCTCGCGTGGTCCCGCACCTCATCGTTCTCGTTGAGCAGGTACATCGTGTCGCGCAAGACCACGTCCAGAACCGTGCCCGACAAACTGGTCTGCTGGCGATCGATGTCCAGGTAGTCGTGCTTGAACTCGGTGGCAGCCTGGCTGAGCTGGGTCTGATCGATCTGCGGCTCGTAGATCGGTGGGCCGGGATGGTTCATCGCTGCGGCGGGCGCTTTCTGGCGGTTTTTCAGCGCGGCCCGTTTCTGGTCTTCATATTCGCGACGCTGTTCGGCCGTATCGTAGGCGGTGGCTTCGTTGGCCTCGGTGAAGAAAGGTTGATGCTTGTAGCTGTCGTTGTATTGATAGCGGTCGCCGATCTTGTTGAGGTCGTTGGCAAAACGGCCGATGCGCCAGCCGGTGATCCAGCCCAATTGATCGGCCAGGGTGTCTTCGACGGTGGTGGTGAGGAGCAGAGGGTGGTAGCCGTCGGTGGAGGGGCTGCTGTTCTGATCTTCGGGTGGAACGGTATGCAGGGTTTGGTGGTGCCAGGCGTTGAAGCGTTCGATGACTAGAGGGCTTATATCGAATTCTTCTGTCACGTCCAGCCCCAGGACCCGCCAATTTTTCTGACTTTTCAGGCTGTCCGGCAATACTGCCTCCGGTACCTTTAATGGCGCTCCGGCAGCGAAGGCTGCGGCATACAGATCGTGCAGGACGATCTGCGACACCAGTTCATTCGTACCGCCACGTGCCTTGCCCTGATCATTTTTCGGGTAGCCACCGCCCACGTCGGAGTGCACGCCGGGGTACACCACTTCATAAGTATTGGGCGGGTACTTGCCATCCTCGTTACGGACCGAGTCCAGCGGGAAACAGGCACGTTGTTCGAACGCCGCGACAAAATGCCGACAGCATTTGACGAAGTCGGGAAACGTTTTTGCGTCCGGCAATAGCTGGGTGTCATCCGCCCAATCCATGTGCCCGGCAAAAAACGGCGTGACATGGGCAATACCTACCGACGCCACGGTGTCCAGCAGGCCGAGGAGCTCGATGCTTACCGGCAGGCCCAGCAGTGTCTGCTCCGGATTCTCGGCCCCATCCGGCGTGTCGAACAGCTGGCTCAGCCAATTCACGAAAGTGCGCGCTTCCGCCGCGCCGCGGGAAAAACCGTAGACGAAGAGCTTGACGCCCAGCACTTCAGGCCTGGCTCTGGGGACATGGGCTCTCAACGGCTCCAGCAAACCTTTCATGACTTGGCGTCGTCGACCGGCGCCGAAGATGCTCATCATGGGGCCTTTGGACGTGCTCATGGACTCGACCTTGGCCTTGGCGACGACTCGGTCGATTTCCTTCTTGTTATCCAGCGCAAAAGATAATGCACTTGCGACTTGCACCAGGGCCCAATTGATTCGGTCTTCGCCACCCGTGGCGAACTTCAATCCATCCTCGCTGTAATCCAGTTCGCCAATTTCTGGAAAGGGGGTACCGACACCGGGCATGTAGTAGGAAAAGTAGCCACGTTCTTTTGCTGGCGTACCTCTGAGTGACGCGTGGAACAGCTTCGCAATATTGCTTGGATGCTCTTTCTTGGTATCGTTGTCCTCGTTGTTGTTGGTCCCGTCAAAAAAGAGGCTGATATGCAAACTGTGGCAGCACGCAGAGTGCCGTTTTTGCCCTCGGGCGTTGAACGTTTGACGAAATAGATTCTTTTCCTCAAGCTGCTTATTGTAGTTCTCGGTCACCTTTCGTATTTCTGTGGGTAGCCGTCCACCGACTGGAAAAATCGGTGGTGCCCAAGCCTTAGCTTTCGAGTTATTAGCTTTTATTTCGGACATACAGTGGGCTCCTTCATTTCTAAGGGTTCTTTAATGGGGTTGCGAGGTGAGCCGTACCCCCAACAAGAGGTAGTTACCTTGATTTTATTACAAACAAGGAAATGGACTTTCAAGCCGCAGGACTCCGTTCCCGGCCATTCTGGAATTTCTACCGTAGCGTGATGCTGTTGATAATTAGTTTTATGCTTAACCATAAAGGCCCGGAACTCATCCGTTCCTAATGGTGGTGCATCCGCGAAAGGATCGGGATCCACCTCCCATTCGATATGAGCCATCAGACCGGGGCGCCATTTGGTCGGCATAATGATGCAACAGGAACTGCCTCCCCCTCCGTCAGCCCGATATCCGTTCACCGACAACCAATTAATCGCATTCAACGTATGATTAACGGCCTCTATGTTTCCTCCCGCCATTTCACTTTCCGCAGAAGAGCAGCCATACAACATCAATCCCAGCAATGCATATAGCCCCCGTTTCCTTAGCATCGACAACCCTAGGTCCTTGTCCGCCTTCGAGTTGTTTTCTATTTCGGGCATATGGCGGGCTCCTTCATTTCCAAGGGTTCTTTAATGGGGTTATGAGATGAACCGTACCCCCAGCAAGAGGTAGTGACCTTGATTTGATTACAAACAAGGAAATGGACTTTCAAACCGCAGGAGTCCGTTCCTGACCACTCCGGAATTTCCACCGTGGCGCTATGACGTTGAAATTTAGCCTTGTGCGCAGCCCATGCTTCCTCATCAAAACCGAACCCCTTTGCTCTTCGCTTAATCTTTGCAAAGCGATTAGGATCCACTTCCCATTCGATATGAGCCATCAAGCCGGGGCGCCATTTGGTCGGCATAATGATGCAACAGGAACTTCCTCCTCCTCCGTCAGCCCGATATCCGTTGACCGACAACCAATTAATTGCATTCGACGTATGATTAACGGCTTCTATGTTCCCTCCCGCCATTTCATTTTCCGCAGAAGAGCACCCATACAGCATCACCCCCAGCAAGGCATAAGAACCCCGCCTCATCGACTTACAGAACATCAACTGCCTCATGGCAAAGTCCTTTTCATTTGCATTTCAAACGCAGAACCGTCTCGTCCGCACGGTTCCTTCCATGCGATCTGTTACGCAGCAATATCTCTCGCTATCAACACCGAGCCGCCCTTAAGAATTAACAAGCGAAGTTCCCTTCACGTAATCATCGAGTTTCCCGAAGTAATTCTCTTTGCCAGCCTGCACAGCCAACCGATATAACAAGGCGAAACGCTCTTCCTTACTGTCCTCAAGATGGTCAAATTCGCCGCCATTCAACATCTGCTGCGCATCGGAAATGCAGCCGATCAGGTCGCATTGCTCATCGCTCAGTTCGACGAAGGGCGGCATGTCGATGTTGCCCCGCGCCTGACCGGCGCCCCGTCGCCATTGCGGCTGGTCATCTCGGTCCAGCCAAGTCCAATAACTGACGGGGAGCAGGTACTGAATACGTTGCTCGTCGCTCAAGATGGAGGAGATAAGCAGAGGGAAGATTCGCGGGTCGTAGAACCGCAACAAGCCAGGTTGCCCGCCCCACTTCATTTGGGACAGGGCTTGCAGGGCGTGGCTGAGCGCATCGAAGGGCAATGGCGAGATCGCGACCAGCAACCGTGCATCGGTTGCACAGTGAGTCATGAGTTGTTCCAGCCAGGCGCGATGTTGCCAATGCGCCAGATTCAACCGAATCAATAGCGGCGCCTGCTCCAGCAGGTTTTCCTCCGGCGTACCGGTAAACAACGAGTGCCATGGAATCTCTGGGCTTATTTGCTTCAGGGCCGGGATGGCGCAATGGCCCCAATCAGACTGAACCAGCAGAAGGTCCACTCGCGGTATGTCCGAAGCCATACAGACGTGTTCAATCTGTTTTTGCCATTCGCTTGGCGTTGCCATATGCGTGTACTCCTTTTCTTAACTTTCGCGCGGAAGAATTCCAACAGCGTTTTCGCGGGCCACCTTGAGGCAGTCCTCACACACCGACTGCGGCAACTCCGGCAACGCAAAACTCTGCCCGGCCGGGAGTTCCCAGACATGCTGCCCCTTGAGGTTCAGCTTGCCGGGGCTGTGGATGTCGATCGCGCCGCTCGGGTTGATCCGGATGAACCCACCGCCACAGGCCAGGGTGATGCCGTTCTTGGCTGTCACCTGCACGTGCCCCTGCACCGACTGCACGCTGATGTCCTGCTGGGCTTTCATGGCCAGCACGTCGCCGTGGGATTCGATTTCCAGCGGGCCCTTGCCCGAGACGAGGCGCAGGCCTTCCTGTTGGGCGAGCAGCGAAATGGCCTGGTTGGCGTGGGCCGACAGGCGCTTGGCGGCCGCGAGGTTGATGTCGTCGTGGCTTTGCAGGTAGAGCGCGTCGCCGCTTTTGAGCAGCAGGCTGGCCGGGGTGACGGCGCCGATGCCCTGGGGGGCGCTGAGCAAGATGGCCGCGGCCTTGAGGTCTTTTGCGTCGGCCTGGAGTTGCTGCAAACCGTCGAGGTCAGGCGTGCGGCTGTGATGGGCCTGGGCGATGTGTTGCCACTCGGCCATCTGGCGCTTGGCACCTTCGATCTGGGCGGTGGCCGGGTCCATGCTGAGGACGTCACCCTTGGCCTTGACCTGCTCATCCGCACTGATAAACACCCCCCTGCCACCCCGGATCGCCCCCCAGCCATCGGTGCGCAACTCAAACCCTTCCCCACGTTTCTTGCGCGCGGCGTCCACCAGATGCCCCAGGTTCAACTGGCTTTTGCCACTGTGTTCAGTGCTGAGCTTGATGTGTTCCTGCCCGCGGGTGTCGTCCAGGCGCAGTTTGTTGTTGGTCGGGGTGCGCAGGACGTTGCGGCGTTCGTTGCGGGCGGTGACCGGGTCGGGGTGGCGGTCATCGTGCAGGGCGTGGGCGATGTAGGGGCGGTCGGGGTCGCCGTGTTCGAAGGCAATGGCCACTTCGGTGCCGGCCTGCAGCGGGAGGTGCAGGCCGTGGGTGTCGCCGCCGTAGGGTCGGGCCAGGCGTAGCCAGGCGCTTTCGCGGCCGGGTTGCCAGGTGTCGCGGTCGAACAGGAAGCGCACTTTGTAGCGGCCTTCGAAGTCAAGGTCGGCGTAGGGCGGGTTGACCACCGGGTGGCTGACGCGGGCGGGGATAGTGCCGCTCATGCGCGGCTTGGGCAGCAGCGCTGGGCGAAAGCACACGGTTTCCGAGTAGGGAATGGCTTGGAAGTGGGCGACGAAGCTGCGGTCGCGGGCCGCTTCGGTGCGCAGGCTGACGATCACCGCGCCGGGCTCGAAGGCCTTCGGCGCGCCGCCGGTGATGTCGAGGCGCTGCGCCGGGGCCAGGATGGCGCTGCTGGTGGTGCCGCTGAGGCGGGTCTGGTCGTTGAGGTAGAGCTCGTGGCGCAGGCGGGCGTAGAAGAAACCGCTTTCGCTTTGCAGGTCTTCGTCCAGGGCGTAGCGCTCGCCCAGCACCGTGTAGGGTTCGCCGTAGTGATAGGCCTCGCCGTAGGTGCCCTTGGCGCCTCGGGTGTGGTCGACTTCGCCGTCCAGGAAGGCGTGGGCCTCGCGGTGATGGTAGGCGCGAAAGCTGATGCTTTGCTCGACCATCCGGTGGGCGGTCTGCAGGTTCCAGACGGCATCCTGGCCATCGGCGGACAAGCCCGACGGCGGGCGACACGGCAACGTGACGCCGCGCTGGTAATGCCGCTGGTCGTCGTGAAACTCCACCACGTCGATGTTCAGGCGATCGTCGCTGGTGACGCGGTACCAGATGCCGACCTCGGCCAGCAGGCGCTCGACGAAGGCCAGGTCGCTCTCGTCGTATTGCATGACCTGTTCGCGCCGGGGGTACTGGCGCACCAGGTTGAAATAGAACTCCTCGCCACGAAAATCGTGGCGCGTGCGCAGGATGTGCTCGACGATCTCGGGCACCGACTGCTGCTGGTAGATGCGAAACTGCTTGCCGCGCCCAAGCCGCGCGAAACGCGGTTGCAAGGTGATTTCATAGCGGGCTTCGTCGTTGGAACCGGACAGGCGCTTGAAGCCTGAGATCACGCCATGGAAGGCGCGCAGCGGCTTGACCACCGGCGGCGTGAAACCCTTGGGCGTCGGCGGTGGCGGCACGGCGTACAGGTTGAAATAACCCCACCGGTTGAGCACGTCGGTGGCCGCCAGGTCGCGCTCGGTGCAGGTGAATTCGATGCGGTAGAGGTAGGGACGACTCAGGTGTTCCTCGCCGGTAAAGGCCAGGACGTCGAGGTGGGCGTCGAGGCCGGAGATTCGCAGGGTGTGGCGGCTGTGGTCGAAGAAGGTCGGGAGTGGGTTAGTCATGGTCGCCCCTGGGTTCCCACGCTCATGGCGCGTGGTTTTTTGTTGTCGAGGGGGACCAGATTGGCTCACGGCGAAGGGCAGATGCCATAGGTAAACGGCCCGTTCTGAAAATTCAGAAGAGTCCTATAAAGACGCGTTGCTCTTCCTTAGGAAGTTGCCTACATATGGCCGATTCCCTAGGCAAATAAGTGGGAAGGGGAGGGTTATTGTCCATCTGTCGTCATCCCCCAGCCAGAAGTGAACTTGCCGCTCGTTGATGCCTCCGAGCAAAAGGGCCATCCAGCCTGCTGACGGCTGCAAGCCACCGGTCAAGCCAATGATCGGAAGCGTGCAAAGCGTTGTGGCTCTTCCAGAGTGACGAATCCGGCATTTATTTAAAGGACTAAACCATGACAACCTTCGATAGTACGAAAGTGGATTCCCATACCGTGAGAACCGGCCCGGGCACTGTCCAGGTCGACCTCACCGGCCAGTTCGATGATGCCCAGAGCATCACTGTCCAGTCGGACGGCAAGATATTGATTGGCGGCTATACCGAGTACCTGGCATGGGGATACCCCGGGGCGCCAGGTGAGGAAAGCTACGGTTACGAACAGAACCATTCCGTTATCCGCCTGAATGCGGATGGAAGCCTGGATACCGGCTTTCATGACGGTGGCGTCGACATGGTACCGGCCACGACAGCGCCAGCGTCCCGCTATGAGCTGACGGCGGTGCAGTCCGATGGCAAGGTGCTTGTCGCTGTGGCGCTGAACACCGGCATACAGGTGGAGCGCTATAACAGCGACGGGACGCGCGATGCTGGCTTTGGTCAGAACGGCGTCATGACGGTCGACATCGGCCATGACTTCAAGGATATCGACCTGACGGCCAATACGGACGGCACCTTTCAGGTCAGTGCCCGCGGGTTTGACCAGGCGACCGTGACCAAGGTTGGCAATGACGGCAGCTTGTTCGACGGCTTTGGCGACCATGGCGTGCTGACCGTCGATATTTCCGAAGACCCGTTCTTCAACGGCGGGATCTCCACTGCCGTGCTGGCGGATGGAAGCGTCGTGGTCGGGGCTGCCTACAACGCCGCTGGTGTGGGCGATCCGACGTTCGCCTTGCAGCGTTTCAACGCCGACGGTCAGTTGGATACCCGTTTCGGTGACGATGGCGTCCTGCATTTGAGCGCCGCCATGGGGTTTGGCGAAGACTCGGTGGTCACCGTGCAGGCTGACGGCAAGATTATCGTGATGGGCCATGGCGAGGGCGATAGCTTGGCTACCGTGGCGCGGCTCAACGCTGACGGATCCTTCGACAGCAGCTTTGGCAGCAATGGCTCGGTGACCTTCGAGGCCGACACGCCGGTGGCTTTGACGGTACAAGCGGATGGCCGGATTTTGGCTGCCGGCACGAACAGCGGAGATTTCAATGTCATCCGCCTGAACGCCGACGGCAGCCTGGACACCAGCTTCGGCAGCCAGGATGGCAAGCTCCACGTGGATGGGTACGCTGGCGAGGAAATCCTGCGCGGCACCGATGCCGCCGAAATCATCCATGGCCTGGCGGGCGACGATGTGCTCCAGGGCGACGGCGGACGTGACGTGTTGCAAGGTGGCGCAGGCGCGGACATTTTCCGTTTTGCCGAATTGGGCGACAGTTTCCGCACCGCCACATTGAACAACAGCGACCGCATCCAGGACTTCGATGTCTCTGAGGACCGCATTGACCTGATCGGCTTGGGCTTCACCGGGATTGGCGACGGGCATGACGGTACCTTGGCCATCCAGGCCAGCGCGGACGGCACTCGCACGTACCTCAAGAGCTTCGACGCCGATGCCGCCGGGCAACGTTTTGAACTGGCGCTGGACGGTAATCTGG
Organism: Pseudomonas alvandae; assembly: GCF_019141525.1. Taxonomy (GTDB): domain Bacteria; phylum Pseudomonadota; class Gammaproteobacteria; order Pseudomonadales; family Pseudomonadaceae; genus Aquipseudomonas; species Aquipseudomonas alvandae. The sequence continues at coordinate 5,461,659 of NZ_CP077080.1, read as the reverse complement.
TCGGGCAGTTGAACAGCACCAACCTGGTGTTTACCGCGCCCACCGTCGAAGGTACGTCTGCCAACGATACGATCAGCGGTTCTGCCTTGTCGGAGATCATCCGTGGCCTGGACGGCAATGACCGTATCAACGGCGGCGCCGGAGCGGATGTCATCATCGGCGGCGCGGGCGCCGACCGTCTCAACGGCGGAGACCGGGCCGACATTTCGTTGTGGACGGACAATCGGGAAAATGCCGACGTGTTCCGCTATCTCTCCACCGAGGACAGCTACCGGACTGACAGCCAGAGCTTTGCCGACCTGATCGAAGGCTTCACGGTTGACGACAAGATCGATGTGTCGGCGCTGGGCTACACCGGTTTCGGAGAGGGTACGGACACTACGCTGAAGTTGGTTTACAACGAGGCACTGGACCGCACTTACCTGAAGGATGCGGAAGCGGACGCCCAAGGCCATTCGTTCCAGATCGCACTGGCTGGGGACTGGCGGGAAAGCCTTGGCGAAGACAACATGGTCTTTGCTCCCGCAGCGACGCCCGACGCCGAATTAGGCCTGATCGGGGTGGCGCCAGATGTCGATCAATGGCATTTGCTGAGTTGACGGGCACAAAAAAACCGCGTGGCAGGCAGACGCTGCCACGCGGTTTTTTTTCACTTCAGACGTTAAAGCGGAAGTGCATCACGTCGCCGTCCTTGACGATGTATTCCTTGCCTTCCAGACGCCATTTGCCGGCTTCCTTGGCGCCCGCTTCGCCCTTGTACTGGATGAAATCCGAGTAGGCGATGACTTCGGCGCGGATGAAGCCTTTCTCGAAGTCGGTGTGGATGACGCCGGCGGCTTGCGGGGCGGTAGCACCCACGCGAACGGTCCAGGCGCGGACTTCTTCGACACCGGCGGTGAAGTAGGTCTGCAGGTGGAGCATTTCGTAGCCGGCGCGAATCACGCGGTTCAGGCCTGGCTCTTCCAGGCCCAGGGCCTCGAGGAACATGTCTTTCTCTTCACCGTCGTCCAGCTCGGCGATTTCCGCTTCGATCTTGTTGCAGACCGGAACGACCATGGCGCCTTCTTCTTCGGCAATGGCCTTGACCACGTCCAGGTGCGGGTTGTTCTCGAAACCGTCTTCAGCGACGTTGGCGATGTACATGACCGGCTTGGTGGTCAGCAGGTGGAAGCCCTTGATCACCTGTTTCTCGTCGGTGCTCATGTTCTTCATCAGGCTGCGCGCAGGCTTGCCTTCGGTGAAGTGGGCGATCAGCTGTTCCAACAGGCCTTTCTGGACGACGGCGTCCTTGTCGCCACCCTTGGCGTTTCGAGCGACTTTCTGCAGTTGTTTCTCGCAGCTGTCGAGGTCGGCGAAAATCAGTTCCAGGTCGATGATTTCGATGTCGCGTTTTGGGTCGACGCTGTTGGAAACGTGAATCACGTTCTCGTCTTCGAAGCAGCGCACCACGTGGGCGATGGCATCGGTCTCACGGATGTTGGCCAGGAACTTGTTACCCAGGCCTTCGCCTTTCGAGGCACCGGCCACCAAGCCAGCGATGTCGACGAATTCCATGGTGGTCGGCAGGATACGCTTGGGATTGACGATCGCCGCCAAGGCTTCCAGGCGTGGATCGGGCATCGGCACGATGCCGCTGTTCGGCTCGATGGTGCAGAAGGGGAAGTTCTCGGCCGCGATCCCGGATTTGGTCAGGGCGTTGAACAGGGTGGACTTGCCAACGTTAGGCAGGCCGACGATGCCGCAATTGAATCCCATGGTGTTTCCCCTCGGATAAGTGTCAGGCCTTCTGGCTGTGCAGGTTTTTCATCGCGCGGTTCCATTCACCGGCGAGGATATCCGGCAGCACGCCGAGGGCGAAGTCGATGCTGGCATCGAGTTTTTCCTGTTCGGCGCGAGGCGCACGACCCAGGACAAAGTTTGAAACCATACTGGCAACGCCCGGGTGGCCGATGCCGAGCCGCAGGCGGTGAAAGGTATTCTGATTACCCAGTTGCGCGATGATGTCGCGCAACCCGTTGTGACCGCCATGGCCGCCGCCCTGCTTGAGCTTGGCGACGCCCGGAGGCAGATCGAGTTCGTCGTGGGCCACCAGGATTTCTTCCGGCTTGATGCGAAAGAAACCGGCCAATGCCGCCACGGCCTGGCCGCTGCGGTTCATGTAGGTGGTGGGAATCAACAGGCGAACATCCTGACCCTGGTGCGAAAAGCGCCCGGTCAAGCCGAAATATTTGCGATCGGCGGCCAGGCTGACGCCTTGGGCGTGCGCGATGCGCTCAACAAAAAGGGCCCCTGCGTTATGCCGGGTCTGTTCGTATTCGGTGCCTGGATTACCCAGGCCAACGATCAGTTTGATGGCAGTCACGATAGGGGCCCTTCCTGGAGTGGTGGATAACATGTCGCGTCAGACGGTGTGGCGACAACGAACGAAAATTGCGGATCTACCGTTAAGTAAACTTCGCGTTCTTGCCCGTTGTCTCGCTACGTTCCAGTCCGCGATGTTTCCGGTCACTCCGGCGACAGAGTGAAATTACTCTGCAGCGCCTTCTTCAGTAGCTTCTGGAGCAACACGTGGAGCGTGGACGTTGGCAACAGCCTTGTCATCACCGTGAGCCAGGGCAACAAACTCAACGCCTTTAGGAGCCTTGAGGTCGGACAGGTGAATGATCGTGCCGACTTCGGCGTCAGCCAGGTCGACTTCGATGAATTCAGGCAGGTCTTTCGGCAGGCAGGAAACTTCGATTTCCGAAGTCACGTGCGAGATCTCGCCGCCTTTCTTGACCGGGGCAGCTTCGTTGATGAAGTGCACTGGAACAACAGCAGTCAGCTTCTGACCGGCAACAACGCGGACGAAGTCAGCGTGCATCACGTGGCCTTTGGCCGGGTGACGCTGCAGGGCTTTGATCACGACGTTTTGCTTGGTGCCGCCAATGTTCAGCTCGATGATGTGGCTGTAGGCCGCTTCGTTTTCGAGCAGTTTGGCAACTTCCTTGGCCAGCATGCTGATGGACTCAGGGGCTTTTTCGCCACCGTAGACTACAGCTGGAACCAGGCTTGCGAGACGACGCAGGCGGCGGCTCGCACCTTTCCCCAGGTCGGAACGCACTTCAGCATTCAGAGTAAAATCGTTCATGTTGTATCTCCAAAATAGCCATTTCCGAATGACGTCTGCGACCGACGCCAAAGCGGTATGGGCAAAAAAGCCCCGCCCCAACATGAGTGTTGGGGCGGGGCGCTTTTCGTCAACGAGACATTCAGGAAAGGGCAGGGCCCTTAGCGGAACATCGCACTGATCGATTCTTCATTGCTGATGCGGCGAACCGCCTCGGCAACCACCGGTGCGATATCCAGTTGACGGATACGCGCACAGGCTTGTGCTGCAGCGGACAACGGGATGGTGTTGGTCACCACCAGCTCGTCCAGCACGGAATTTTCAATGTTTTCGATCGCCCGACCGGACAGCACTGGGTGTGTGCAGTAGGCAAAGACCTTGGCAGCGCCATGCTCTTTCAGGGCCTTGGCCGCGTGGCACAGGGTGCCGGCGGTATCGACCATGTCATCGACCAGAATGCAGGTACGCCCTTCGACGTCACCAATGATATGCATCACTTCGGAGTGATTGGCTTTCTCACGGCGTTTGTCGATGATACCCAGATCAACGCCCAGGGATTTGGCAACGGCCCGTGCACGCACGACGCCGCCGATATCCGGGGACACGATCATGAGGTTTTCGAAGCGCTGATCTTCAATGTCATCCACCAGGACTGGGGAGCCGTAGATGTTATCCACGGGAATATCGAAGAAGCCCTGAATCTGGTCAGCATGCAGATCGACCGTGAGTACACGATCGATGCCGACTACGGTCAGCATATCGGCGACGACTTTCGCGCTGATAGCCACACGTGCGGAACGCGGACGGCGATCCTGGCGGGCATAACCAAAGTAAGGAATAACAGCAGTGATACGAGTAGCCGAGGAGCGGCGGAAGGCATCAGCCATCACGACGAGTTCCATCAGGTTATCGTTGGTCGGAGCGCAAGTCGGCTGAATAATGAAGACGTCTTTACCGCGAACGTTTTCATTGATCTCGGCAGTGATTTCGCCGTCGGAGAACTTACCGACAGAAATGTCACCGAGAGGGATATGCAGCTGACGTACGACACGCCGAGCCAGATCGGGGTTGGCGTTCCCCGTAAAGACCATCATCTTGGACACGCGCAGTACCTGAAGGCTGAGGGTATACCTGGATGAGTATAGGAAAATGGCAGGGGCGGCTGGATTCGAACCAACGCATGGCAGGATCAAAACCTGCTGCCTTACCGCTTGGCGACGCCCCTGTATCTGTTGCTGCGAGTGCCCAGCACTCGATTCCTTTTAGAGCAGGCTTTGCAGCTTGCGATGCAACATCGAAACGTTGCTTCCTTTTGCTACAAACCCTGTAAGGGTCTCTGTCAGAAGGGCCGAGACTTTATCAGCTTCAGCTTTGCTTGGGAAGCCCCCAAACACACAACTTCCAGTTCCGGTGAGTTTTGCTTCGGTAAAATTACCTAACAAATTCAATGCGTTACGAACATCTGGATAACGCTTTGCTACCACCGGTAAGCAGTCATTTCGACTGTTTCCCTTGGGAACGGGGCGCACTTTAATGGGAGGAGAGTTACGTGTCAACAGTGGATCTGAAAAAATTTCTGCTGTACTTACAGATACTTGCGGCACCAGCACCAAGTACCAGGGTTCTTCGGGTTCTACCGGCGTGAGTTTTTCCCCCACACCCTCGGCAAAAGCCGCGTGGCCACGCACGAAAACCGGTACGTCGGCGCCCAGCGTCAGGCCCAAGGCCGCCAAGCGATCCATGTCCCAGCCCAGTTGCCACAAATGATTCAGGCCCAGCAAAGTCGTCGCCGCATTCGAACTGCCACCACCGATGCCGCCGCCCATGGGCAGGATTTTTTCGATCCAGATATCGATGCCCAGCGAACAACCGGATTGTTCCTGGAGTTGTTTTGCGGCCTTGACGATCAGGTTGCTGTCGTGGGGAACGCCAGCGAATTCGGTGTGCAAGCGGATCACGCCATCGTCGCGCACGGCGAAAGTAATCTCGTCGCCGTAGTCCAGGAACTGAAAGATCGTTTGCAGCTCGTGGTAACCGTCCGGTCGCCGGCCGAGGATGTGCAGCATCAGGTTGAGCTTGGCCGGGGAGGGGAGCGTCAGGCGTGTTGCGCTCATGTCATTGCCCCAGCTTGCGCGGCTGCCATTGCTTGATGACCAGCGTGACGTCGAGGTTGCTGCCGTGCAGCTTGATGCGCTCGGGCAACCAATAGCCGTTCTGCTGGGCATAGCTGAGGTATTCGATCTGCCAGTCGTCCTGCTCCAGGTTGGACAGGCGACTGTCCGCGTCGAGGGTCAAGCGGCTTTTGCTGTCCGGTGCCGGCAGGCCGCGAACCCACCAGGTCAGGTGCGACACCGGCAGTTTCCAGCCCAGTTGTTCTTCCAGCAGCGCTTCAGGCGTTGGCGCCTCGTAGCGTCCCTGGTTGGCGACTTCCAGCGAAACCTGGCCCGGCCGGCCGGTCAAGCGTGCGGCGCCACGGCCCAGCGGCCCGGAGAGGCGAATGTCGTAGTAATCCTGGCGCTGCAGCCAGAACAAGGTGCCGCTGCCCGAATCCTTTGGCGCGCGAATACCGATCTTGCCGTCGATCTGCCAGCCATCGAGGCCACTCAATTGTTGCTTGTGCTCGCGCCACTGGGCCTGGTTGCCCTGGCCCTGGACGGATTCACGGGCGCCGAAGCCCGCGCAACCGGCGAGCAGGGCGATGAAACTGAAAACGATGAAATGGCGCAAAAACATAATCTTAAAGAGTCTCTGATCCGGTCAGGCGTTTGATGGTGCTGCGCAGGATGGGGCTGTCGGGCTGTTCCTTGAGAAACTTGTCCCAAATCTGCCGGGCTTCGCGTTGTTTACCGTTGGCCCACAACACTTCACCCAGGTGAGCGGCGACCTCCTGGTCCGGGAATCGCTCCAGGGCCTGGCGCAACAGGCGTTCGGCTTCGTCGAGATTGCCCAGGCGGAAGTTCACCCAGCCGAGACTGTCGAGTACCGCCGGGTCTTCCGGGTTGATCTGGTGGGCCTGCTCGATCAGCACCTTGGCTTCATCGTAGCGGGTGGTGCGATCCGACAGGGTGTAGCCAAGGGCGTTGAGGGCCATGGCGTTGTCCGGGTCGCGCTGGATGATCAGGCGCAGGTCTTTCTCCATCTGGGCCAGATCATTGCGTTTTTCCGCCAGCATGGCGCGGGTATACAGCAGGTTCAGATCGTCCGGGTATTGCTTCAAGGCTTGTTGCAACACGCCCCAGGCCTTGTCGCCCTGGTTGTTGGCCGACAGGGTCTCGGCCTCGATCAGGAAAAGCTGGATACCATAATCCGGCTGGGTGTCGCGCTGGATGGCCAGGCGACTCTGGGCCTCGGCCGTCCTGCCGTTGCCCATCAGGATGTCGGCCTGGCGCAACTGCGCCGGGAGATAATCGTTGCCCGGGCCGACCTGGGCGTATTCGATCAGGGCACTCTCGGGGTCGTTGCGCTCCTCGGCGATGCGACCGAGGTTCAGGTGGGCCGAATCGACATGGCTTTCCCGCGCGATCAGGTCTTCCAGGTAGCCCTTGGCCTCTTCCCAGGCCTTGGCTTCCAGGCAGACCAGTGCCAGGGAATAACGCAGGTCATCATCCTCCGGGTACTGCTGCACCAGGCTAGAAAACTCGACCTTGGCGTCGTCCATGCGGTTGTTCTCGACCAGCATGCGCGCATAGGTAAGGCGCAGGCGTTTGTCGTCCGGATATTTCTTGATGCTTTTTTCCATCAGCGGCAGGGCTTCGTCGCCGCGATTCATGCCTTGCAACAGCCGTGCGCGCAACAGGATTGGCGCCACTTCGCCTGCCTCTGGCGGGTTGTCTTCCAGCAGGGTGAGGGCGCCCTGGGAGTCGCCGTCCTGTTGCAGCAGCAATGCCTTGCCGAAAATCAGTTGCCCATTGTTCGGATGACGCTGCAGTAGGCGGTCGAAGCTCTTCATCAGGCCGGCGCGGGTTTCCTGGTCGGTATCGGCGGCGGACAGCGCGAGGAAGTCGAAATGGGTGTCGCCTTTGCCCTGCAGGACTTTTTCCATATACGTCATGGCATCGTCATAGCGTCCGGCACGTGCCAGTTGTATGGCGGCGGCGCGTTGCGCTTCCAGATCGTCCGGGGCGTTCTTCGCCCAGATCAGCGCAGTATCCAATGCAGGCTGGTCAGCGCCCAGGTACTCGGCGATGCGAAACGCGCGCTCGGAAATCCCCGGGTCCTGGGTGTTGATGGCCTGGGTGACGTAGTTATCCAGCGCAATGTCGAAGCGATTGCGTTGGCCCGCCAGCTCGGCGCTCAACAGGCTGAAGATGGTCTCCTCGCTGAACGAGCCGTAGACCTTGGGTTTTTCGGGGGTCGGGGAACTGTCTTCGACCGGTGGCGTACCGTCCGTCGAAACGGGGGCCATGGACTGGCAGCCGCCGAGGAGGGCAAAAGCGAGGAGCAACGCAAAGGATCTATTCATATAGGAAGAGGACGACTAACCTGCGGTCGGATCATCATGACACAAGCCATCGGTCAAACATAACCGAGTCTCGGCGGATGCTTTATAGGCACAGGTAATTGTGACAATAGTCGGGGGTGGTTGTTCTGGATCTGGCGAAGTAGGACAATTGCCGGCTTCACGTCACCATCAGCGACCTTGAATGGCCTTCCTTGCACTTGGTATTAACCACAAGACTGCTTCAGTAGACGTCCGCGAGCGCGTGGCCTTTACGCCTGAGCAGCTGGTTGAGGCCCTGCAGCAGCTCTGCCGACTCACCGACAGCCGCGAAGCTGCGATCCTCTCCACCTGCAATCGCAGCGAGCTTTATATAGAACAGGATCACGTTTCTGCCGATTCAGTGCTGCGCTGGCTGGCCGAATATCATGAATTGAGCCTTGAAGAGCTGCGCGCCAGTGCCTATGTGCATGAAGACGATGCGGCCGTTCGTCACATGATGCGTGTCGCCTCGGGGCTTGATTCGCTGGTGTTGGGCGAGCCGCAGATCCTCGGCCAGATGAAATCGGCGTACGCCGTGGCGCGCGAGGCAGGCACCGTCGGCCCGCTGCTGGGGCGGCTGTTCCAGGCCACGTTCAATGCCGCCAAGCAGGTGCGCACCGACACCGCCATTGGTGAGAACCCGGTGTCCGTGGCGTTTGCCGCGGTCAGCCTGGCGAAGCAGATTTTCAGTGACCTGCAGCGCAGCCAGGCGTTGCTGATCGGTGCCGGCGAGACCATCACCCTGGTTGCCCGCCACCTGCATGACCTGGGCGTGAAACGCATCGTGGTCGCCAACCGCACGCTGGAGCGCGCCAGCACCCTGGCCGAACAGTTCGGCGCCCACGCGGTGCTGCTGTCCGACATTCCCGCCGAGCTGGTACACAGCGACATCGTCATCAGTTCCACCGCCAGCCAGTTGCCGATTCTTGGCAAGGGCGCGGTGGAAAGCGCCTTGAAGCTGCGCAAGCACAAGCCGATCTTCATGGTCGACATTGCCGTGCCGCGTGACATCGAGCCGGAAGTCGGCGAACTGGACGACGTTTACCTCTACAGTGTCGATGACCTGCACGAAGTGGTTGCCGAAAACCTGAAGAGCCGGCAAGGCGCGGCCCAGGCGGCGGAAGAGATGATTACCGTCGGCGCCGAGGATTTCATGGTGCGCCTGCGCGAGCTGGCGGCGGTGGACGTGCTCAAGGCGTATCGTCAGCAAAGTGAACGGCTGCGTGACGAAGAATTGCAAAAGGCCCAGCGCCTGCTGGCCAACGGTGGCAGTGCCGAAGAGGTGCTGGTGCAACTGGCCCGTGGCCTGACCAACAAGCTGCTCCACGCGCCCAGCGTCCAGCTCAAGAAACTGACCGCCGAAGGCCGCCTCGATGCGTTGGCCATGGCCCAGGAACTTTTCGCCCTCGGTGAGGCTTCACCGGATAGCTTTTCGGATAAAAAATCGCAATGAAAGCGTCACTGCTCAATAAGCTGGACATTCTCCAGGACCGTTTCGAGGAACTGACCGCCTTGCTGGGCGACGGCGAGGTCATTTCCGACCAGAACAAGTTCCGGACCTACTCCAAGGAGTACGCCGAAGTCGAGCCGATTGTCGCGACCTATAAACAGTTGCTCAAGGTGCAAGGCGATCTCGAGGGCGCCCAGGCGCTGCTCAAGGACAGCGACCCGGACATGCGCGAAATGGCGGTGGAAGAGGTGCGCGAGGCCAAGGAGCAACTGGTCGAGTTGGAAAGCAACCTGCAGCGCATGCTGCTGCCCAAGGATCCGAACGACGGGCGCAACGTGTTCCTTGAAATCCGCGCCGGCACCGGTGGTGACGAGGCGGCGATCTTTTCCGGCGACCTGTTTCGCATGTACTCGCGCTACGCCGAGCGTCGTGGCTGGCGTGTGGAAATCCTCTCGGAGAACGAAGGCGAACACGGCGGCTATAAAGAAGTCATCGCCCGGGTCGAGGGTGACAACGTCTATGGCAAGCTGAAATTCGAATCCGGCGCCCACCGCGTACAGCGTGTGCCGGCCACCGAATCCCAGGGCCGCATCCACACATCCGCCTGCACCGTGGCGGTGTTGCCCGAGCCGGACGAACAGGAAGCCATCGAGATCAACCCGGCGGACCTGCGGATCGACACCTACCGCTCCTCCGGCGCGGGCGGCCAGCACGTCAACAAGACCGATTCGGCGATCCGCATCACGCACTTGCCCTCGGGCATCGTGGTCGAGTGCCAGGAAGAGCGCTCCCAGCACAAGAACCGCGCGCGGGCGATGTCCTGGTTGTCGGCCAAGCTCAACGACCAGCAGACCAGCGCCGCCGCCAACGCCATCGCCAGCGAGCGGAAATTGCTGGTGGGCTCGGGTGATCGTTCCGAGCGGATCCGTACCTACAACTTTGCCCAGGGCCGGGTCACCGACCATCGCGTCAACCTGACCCTGTATTCCCTGGATGAAATCCTCGCCGGTGGTGTCGACGCGGTGATCGAGCCCTTGCTGGCCGAATACCAGGCCGACCAGTTGGCCGCGATTGGCGAATAGGCACAGGTGAATAAATGACCATCATTGCCAGTCTGTTACGCGCCGCCGAGCTGCCGGATTCGCCCACGCCACGGCTGGACGCCGAGTTGCTGCTGGCCGCTGCGCTGGGCAAGTCCCGCAGCTTCCTGCACACCTGGCCCGAGCGGATCGTACCCAGCGAGGCGGCGCTGTTGTTTTCCGAGTACCTGCGTCGCCGGCGCTCCGGTGAGCCGGTGGCCTACATTCTCGGGCAGCAGGGCTTCTGGAAACTGGACCTGGAGGTGGCGCCCCATACGCTGATCCCGCGCCCCGACACCGAGCTGCTGGTGGAAGCTGCGTTGGCCTTGCTGCCGGCCACGCCGGCCCGGGTCCTGGACCTCGGCACCGGCAGCGGCGCGATAGCCCTGGCGTTGGCCAGCGAGCGCCCGGCCTGGACAGTCACGGCGGTCGATCGGGTGCTCGAAGCGGTGGCCCTGGCCGAACGCAATCGCCAGCGCCTGGACCTGCGCAACGTGACGGTGGCGAGCAGTCACTGGTTCAGCGCCCTGGAGGGCAAACGTTTCGAATTGATCATCAGCAACCCGCCCTATATCGCCGCCAGCGACCCGCACCTGGCCGAGGGCGACGTGCGGTTCGAGCCGGCCAGTGCGCTGGTCGCGGGGCCGGACGGGCTTGATGACTTGCGCGCGATCGTTGACCTGGCCCCCGATCATCTCGAGGCGGGCGGCTGGTTGATGCTCGAACACGGTTACGACCAGGCTGAAGCGGTGCGCGACCTGTTGAGCGGCCGAGGGTTCGCCGAAGTCCACAGTCGCAAGGACCTGGGCAATCATGAACGCATCAGCCTGGGACGCCTGCCGTGCTGAACGATCAGGAATTGCTGCGCTATAGCCGACAGATTCTGCTGCAACACGTCGACATCGATGGGCAGTTGCGCCTCAAGCAGGGCCGCGTGTTGATCATCGGGCTGGGCGGCCTCGGCGCTCCGGTGGCGTTGTACCTCGCCGCCGCTGGCGTTGGCGAGATGCACTTGGCGGACTTCGACACGGTCGACCTGACCAACCTCCAGCGGCAGATCATCCACGACACCGACAGCGTCGGCCTGAGCAAAGTCGAATCGGCGGTGCGGCGCCTGACCGCCATCAATCCCGAGGTCCGGCTGGTGCCTCACACGGCTGCGATGGACGAAGACAGCCTGGCAGATGCCGTGGCGGCGGTGGACGTGGTGCTGGATTGCTCCGACAATTTTTCCACGCGCGAAGCGGTGAACGCTGCCTGTGTGGCGGCGGGCAAGCCATTGGTCAGCGGCGCGGCGATTCGTCTGGAAGGACAGTTATCGGTGTTCGATCCGCGTCGCGCCGAAAGTCCGTGTTACCACTGCCTCTACGGTCACGGCAGCGAAGCTGAATTGACCTGCAGCGAGGCCGGCGTACTTGGCCCGCTCGTGGGGCTGGTGGGCAGCCTCCAGGCGCTCGAAGCCTTGAAGCTGCTGGCCGGTTTTGGTGAGCCACTGGTGGGGCGCTTGCTGTTGATCGATGCCTTGGGCACGCGTTTTCGCGAATTGCGGGTCAAGCGTGATCCGGGTTGCAGCGTCTGTGGCAAGCCGACATGAGTGAAGCGCCGGTCGGTGTGTTCGATTCCGGGGTCGGCGGGTTGTCGGTGCTGGGTGAGATCCGTCGGTTGCTGCCCAATGAATCTCTCCTGTATATCGCTGACTGCGGGCATATCCCTTACGGCGAAAAGAGCCCGGAATTCATTCGCGAGCGATGCGCGATCATTGCGGGCTTTCTCCAGCGCGAAGGCGCCAAGGCGCTGGTGGTCGCTTGCAATACCGCGACGGTGGCCGGAGTCGCCGACCTGCGTCGCGATTACCCCGAGTGGCCCATCGTCGGCATGGAGCCAGCGGTCAAGCCTGCCGCCGCCGCCACGCGAAGCGGCATCGTGGGTGTGCTGGCAACCACGGGCACCTTGCAGAGCGCCAAGTTCGCTGCGTTGCTCGATCGTTTTGCCACGGATGTGCGGGTCATCACGCAGCCCTGCCCAGGGCTGGTGGAATTGATCGAGGCCGGTGACTTGAACAGCCCGGCCTTGCTTCAATTGCTGCAAGGCTACGTCACTCCCTTGCTGGCGGCCGGTTGCGACACATTGATCCTCGGCTGCACGCACTATCCATTCCTCAAGCCGTTGCTCAAGCAAATGGTTCCTGAACATATCAGCCTGATCGACACGGGCGCCGCCGTGGCTCGGCAACTTCAACGCCTGTTGGCCGAACGGAATCTACTGGCCCACGGGCCGGCCAGTGAAGCGCAATTCTGGACCAGTTCGGATCCGCTACATTTAAGAAAAATCCTACCGACTCTATGGGATTCGTCTGACATTGTGCGAAACTTCGAACTGTAAAAAAAACGTGAAAATTGTGTAAATCGAGCTGAACTTCTGTTTTGGCGCCGATTTCTATAGCTCTGTCTGTTGTAAGAAAAAACTAACTAGGCTGTCGGAAAAGGATGTTTCTAATGAAGCGCTTATTCTGCTTTGCCGCGTTTGCGGCTGCATTGCTGGGGCACACTTACACCGCGCAGGCAGCGGGCGTCGAGTTCGGGGTAGGCCAGACTGGCGACTCGACCATGACCTACCGCCTGGGCATGCAATTCGATTGGGACAAAAGTTGGTTGCAGAGCGACGTGGGGCGCCTGACCGGTTACTGGAGCGGTGCTTACACGTACTGGGAGGGGGATGAGACCTCCAGCAACCATAGCTTGTCGTTTTCGCCGGTATTTGTGTACGAATTTGCCGGTCAGAATGTGAAGCCTTATATCGAGGCGGGCGTGGGCGTTGCGTTGTTTGAAAACACCGAAGTGGAAAGCAACAAGCTGGGCACGGCGTTCCAGTTCGAGGATCGCATCGGTTTCGGCCTGCGCTTCAAGGGTGGGCATGAAGTGGGCATCCGCGCCACTCATTACTCCAACGCCGGCATCAAGTCGACCAACGACGGTGTGGAAAGCTACGCGCTGCACTACACGATGCCGTTGTAACACTCGATCCTGTGGGGGCGGGCTTGCTCGCGAATGCGTAGTGTCAGTCACATCAATGCTGGCTGAACCGCCGCTTTCGCGAGCAAGCCCACTCCCCCAATAAACGCGGATTTCCTACCGATACGCCGTCGTGATGCCCTGTCGCTCCTCCAGGCATTCCGGCGCACCCATTTCGAATTCCCTGCAAATCAGCGGACGCCTCTCGTAGATCGTGCACATCATGCTGTCTCGATCCAGCGCCGCACACCAACCGTCATCCAGCCGCAGCATCACTTCCCCTCCCCAATCGTCGGTGTCGATAAACCGCTCGGGAACGCCGGTGTCGGTGATGAGCATGACTTCGAGCTGGCAGCAGCACGCCGCGCAGGTCGAGCAGGTGACGACCGGCGCGGGGAGTTCAACGAGAGGGATGGTTTTCATGGGGCGCAGTGTAAGGCAACCGGGCCGATCAGGGTTGTCCCTTGATCGGGGATTGTCCTGCTTTTTGGCAGGCGGCGATGTCGCCTTGGGTGGGGTCGCTTGATGACGGTAACGGCCAGAGCTTCGTCATGGAGGCAGCAGGCAAGGCCATCTCGTGGGGGCGTTCCTCCAATTGCGTCAGTATGTGGCTCGCTGCCGTTTCAGCGGTCCATCGGGCCAGCACTGAAAAATCCTCATCGACACCTGTCGCCGAATTGCCGAAGCCAGGGATGACCAATGTGAGGTCGATCCCCTTGGAGGCCAGGTCGGCACGCACTGACTCGAATACTTGGCGCATCGCGTTGCCGTCGCCCTCGGCTTGCGAGGGTCGCAAGTAAGTGACCGGGCTGGTGATGCCCACCAGATGCGGCTCGGCTCCCTGGTGTAACAATGGACGCGCCGTCTCGATGCAGAAACTCGCTGCAAGCAAATTGCTGCGAATGATGTGTTCAATCAGTGTGCTATCGGTGGGTTGGCCAGCAACGTATTCAGCCGTGCCTGCATTGATGATCACTGTATCCAGTGCTCCCCATTCCTGGGCAAGCCGCTGGCCGATCTCTCGAACGGTCTGGCTGTCGGTCAAGTTGCCCGGCACCATCAGCACCTGGCCGGGAAATTGTTGTGAAAGGGTCTCGCAAGAGGGCGCGACGCGGGAACTCACGGCCAACTGCCCTCCGGCCTGAAGAATCGCTTCGGCCAACGCAGCCCCCAATCCGTTACTGGCACCGGTCAGCCAATATTTTCGCGCCATCGTTCTCCCCTTTTTGCGCACAGCCTTGATTTGAAATGAACCAGGCTTGGACCGTGCATCCTGCACAATGCCTTTAATGGCCCCTTCGATTAGTCAGACTACATAGCCTTCACAACTGATTGCATCCGGTCTTCAACAATTTCACGTTCGGTGATCGGCCATCCATGTCATCCCATGTCTTGTCGCGCTGGCAGATTCCTGAAGGCTGTCAGCGCACGTGCTCGGGATTCGGCCAGGTCGACGATCGGCCGATGGTATTGCACCGCGTCAAACAGATTGACTTGTGCATTTGGGCTATGGACCCGTAGCCCGTCTATATCGTTCAGTTCAGGTATCCACCGTTTGATAAACAGTCCCTCGCGATCAAATTTTTCCGATTGGCTCAAGGGGTTGAAGATGCGGAACCAGGGCGCGGAATCCGTGCCGGTGGAAGCACTCCACTGCCAGCCGCCATTGTTGGCGGCCAAGTCCCCGTCGATCAGGTGGCGCATGAAAAAACGTTCGCCTTCGCGCCAGTCGATCAGCAAATTCTTGGTCAGGAACATGGCGACCACCATCCGCAGGCGGTTGTGCATCCAGCCGGTCTCCAATAATTGACGCATGGCCGCGTCGATAATCGGCAGGCCGGTGCGGCCCTGCTGCCAGGCTTCCAATTCGTCGGGAGCCTTGCGCCAGGCCAGCGCTTCGGTTTCCGGGCGGAACGCGCGATGGCGCGACACGCGTGGATAGCCCACAAGAATGTGTTTATAGAACTCGCGCCAGAGCAATTCATTGATCCAGGCCACGGTACCGGCACTTCCGCTCTCGAATTCGCCCTGGTTGGCTTGCAGCGCAGCGTGCAGGCACTGGCGTGGTGAAACAACGCCGGCCACCAGATAGGCCGAAAGCTGGCTGGTGCCGGGGTGGGCGGGGAAGTCGCGCTCTCGCTGGTATTCATCGATGTGTTGATCGATAAAGGCGTCCAGCCGCCGTCGGGCCTCGTTCTCGCCGGCAGGCCAGAGGGCACGTAGCGCCTCGCTGGGAGGTGCGAAACCTTCGACGTGTGCGGGCACCGGATCGCTGGCGATGGCCGTGCGGGCTTGTCCGGTCGGCGCGGGAACCAGATTGGGTAGCGAAAGGTTCAAGCGCTGGTAGCACACCTTGCGAAACTGGCTGAACACTTGGAAATAGTTGCCGGTCCTGGTCAGGACGCTGCCGGGCCGGAACAGCAGTTGATCAAGGTAACCGTGGAACGCCACGCCTTGATCCTTCAGGGTTCGAGCAACCTCGCCATCACGCCGGGTTTCGTTCACGCCGTATTCTTCGTTGGCATGCACGGCGCTGATATTCAATTCGCGACACAGTGTTGCCAGCACCTGGGGCGCCTGGTCCCAGTGCGAAGCGTGGCGAATCAGCAGCGGAATGTTCAATGTGTTCAGCGCCGCACTCAACGAGGCGAGGTTGCGCAGCCAGAAATCGATCTTGCAGGGAGCATCGTCATGGGCGCGCCATTGCCCGGGGCTCATCAGGTACACCGCCACGCAGGGGCCCGCGGCTGCGGCTGCCGCCAGGGCGGTGTTGTCGTGCAGGCGCAAGTCGCTGCGCAGCCAGATCAGTTGCATGCGGTCTTTCATCTACAGGAGTTCTCTGCGGCTCAGCTCGCGGTAAGCGGCCAGTGGGTCTTCGGCCCAGGACACGTCCAGCGTCGAGACGCCTGTGGATAACCTGGCTTGATGGATCGACGCGGCCGGGCCGGCGATGATGATCGGGCAGTCGATTGCATTCAGCAGCCTGGGCAGTTGGGACAGGTCCAGGGCGTGGTTGGAATACACCAGCACGGCGCGAACCTTGAGGCGTTCGACCGCCAGGGCCAACTCTCCGGCAGGCAGCGGCCCGTCAAGTATTTCCACGGGGCAATCGGCGCTGCTGGCGAGCCAGGCGGTGAGCCACAAGCAGGGTTCCTGATGTGATTGCGAGTGATTGACCAGCAGCAACGGCGCGCCACGCAGCTGGCGGTTGTTGTGATAAATCCGGCTGCCGAATTTGCTGCGCAGCCAAGTGTGGAAAAACACCTGCTCCAGTTGCGCGCCGAACTGGCCTTGCCAGCGCGTTTGCAACTCGGCCAGCAAGGGCAGCAACAACTGTTCGCAGACTGTCCGCGGCGGATACAGCGCCATCGCCTGGTTGATCAGGTCGTCGACCTGACGCTCGGCCAGTTGTGTCACGGCCAGCAGCAAGGCATGGCGCTGGCGTTGCCATTCGTCCTGCAGGGGCTCTTCGGGTGGTTGCGGCGTCTCGAGCAACGGCTTGATCTTGCTCACCGCCACGCCGCGATTGATCCAGGTGAGGATGCTCTGGATCCGCTGCACATGCTCGGCATTGAACAGGCGATGCCCCTTGGCGGTGCGGTGCGGCACGATCAAGCCGTAGCGTCGCTCCCAGGCCCGCAGCGTGACGGCATTGACGCCGGTTTGCCGGGCCACTTCGCGGATGGGAAGCCAGCCCTGCGCCAGTGCCTCGGCAAAATCGACGCCGAGGTCTTCGCTGGCGCTTGAATCAGGTTTTGTATTCATCAAATGGCGTTTCGCAAGCTGAGATTTTCCGGGTGAGGTTGCAGGTACACCTGCTGCGCCAGATAAGGGTCAGGGTGCTGGCGCAGGTGGTGCTTGAGCAGTGTCAGCGGTACCACCAGCGGCACGATGCCGAGGCGATATTGCGCGATGAGGTGTTGCACTTCCTGCTTGTCATCGGCATCGATGGCGCGCTTGAGATAGCCGCTCAAGTGCTGGAGTACGTTGGTATGGGTACGGCGGGTGGCGCATTTTTTCAAGGCGGCCATCAAGGCGCTGAAATAACGTGCGCCCAATTCGTCGGGGTCGCCCTTGCCCATGTTGCCCAGCATGTTGCCCAGTGCCTTGTACTGCACCGGGTTGTGGGCCATCAGCTGGTATTTGTAGCGCGAGTGAAATTCGATGAGGTCGCGTCGGGTCAGGCCTCGCTGGCGCAGGGGTTGCCAGGCCGCATAGGCGAACACGCGCGTCAGGAAATTCTCCCGCAGCACCGGGTCATTCAGGCGGCCATCTTCCTCCACCGGCAGGTCCGGATGACGCTCGCAAAAAGCCTGGGCATAGATGCCTCGTCCACCGCCGTCCTGGGGCGCACCGTTATGACCATAGACCTTGACCCGTTCCAGCCCGCAGGAAGGCGATTTCTGCATGAAGATATAGCCACAGATACCCTCCAACTCCCCGGCCATCTGCCGTCCGTATTCGGCCAACGGTCCCGTCACGTCGAGGTCGCGATTCACTGTGCCTACCGCGTCAGGATGCTCTGGGTTGCCCACCAGGCGAATCGGCTCGCGGGGAATGCCCAGGCCGATGGCGACCTCGGGGCACACCGGGACGAAATCGAAGTATTCCGTGAGCGTGCGACTGCACAGTGGCGACTGTTTATGCCCGCCGTTAAAGCGAACTTCAGCGCCCATCAGGCAGGCGCTGATGGCAATTCTGGGTTTGGCATGGGCTTCGCTGGGCATGGGCGACCTCTGATGGCTTAATCTTGTACAGTTTTTGTTTTCTGTACAATATTTTCATCATAGGTCCGAACGGGCACAAGTCAACCGCGAATTGAAAGAGCGGAGTTCATGACATGTTGGCGCGGGATAGGCTGCTGTCTGGTGCGACAGCAGCGAGCGGTGCGGGATGACACGATTCACTGAAGACTGGCGTGCAAGCGCCGAGCGGCCTCCTGGCCGCTGAGCCAGGCGCCTTCGACCCGGCCGGACAGGCACCAGTCGCCACACACATACAAACCCAGGTCCGCGTCCGCCAGTGCGCCCCATTCATGACTGCCGGCAGGGCGCGCATACAGCCAGCGATGGGCCACGCTGAAGCTCGGCGCTGGCATCGCGCTGTGCAACAGTTCGGCGAAGGCACCGTGCAAATGTTCGATGACCGCTTCCTTGGGCATGTCGATGTGCTGGCGGCTCCAGTCACTCGTGGCGTGCAGCACCCACGTGTCGAGCTTGCTGTCGCGCCCCGGTTTGCTGCGGTTGCGCGCCAGCCAGTCGAGGGGGCTGTCTTGTACGAAGCAGCCTTCCATAGGTGTATCCAGGGGATGTTCGAAGGCCAGCGCCACGGCCCAGGTAGGGTCCATTTTTACCCCGGCGGCCACCCCGGCCAGTTTCGGCACGGCCGCCAGCAACGCGGTGGCCTGGGGCGCCGGCGTGGCGATGATCACCTGGCCGAAGGGGCCATGGGTGAACCCTTCCGCGTCCTGCAGGTGCCAATGCTCCTGGCCGCGAAATACTTCGGTGATGCGGCAGGCGAATTGCACCTGCAGTTCGCCGAGCAGGGCGCGGGTAATGGCGCTCATGCGGGGGGTTCCGACCCAGCGGGTCTGTTCGTCGGGGGAGGGGCTCATTTGCCCGTCCTGATAATGATAGAGCTGCGGGTTCCACTCCGCCGCCCAGCCGTTGGCTTGCCAGCGCTGGACTTCCGTGACGAAGCGCCGATCGCGAGCGGTGAAATATTGTGCGCCCATGTCCAGGGCGCCAGCGTCACTGCGCTTGCTCGACATGCGACCGCCGCTGCCGTGGCTTTTGTCGAAGAGTTGGATGACGTGCCCGGCCTCCGTCAGGGCCTGGGCGGCTGATAACCCGGCGATGCCGGTGCCGATGATTGCGATAGGTACAGTCATGAGGGCCTCGTTTAACTTTCTGTACAGACTACGCCGTCGTTTAATCCTGTACAATTTTGATTTTTGGTATAAGTTTTACCGTTCGCGTTTCGACAGGTTGTCCTATTGTTAGAAACACACCCTGTCCGATATGAAAAATCTCTACCTATAAAAATAGACTAATGGGCCGGGTAAAACGCGATGAGAGGTACACCTCATGCACATATTGCTGACCGGCGGTACTGGTTTGATCGGACGGCAGCTCTGCCGGCACTGGTTGGAGCAAGGACATCACTTGACGGTCTGGAGTCGTCGACCTGAGCAAGTGGCTGAAATTTGCGGCGCGCAGGTACGCGGCGTCGCCAAGCTCGACGAGATTCGCGAGCCCGTGGACGCGGTGATCAACCTGGCGGGGGCGCCCATTGCCGACCGCCCCTGGAGTCATAAGCGCAAGATGTTGCTATGGAGCAGCCGCGTCACGCTGACCGAGGTTTTGCTCGCATGGCTGGAGCGTTGCGAGCAGAAGCCGCAGGTACTGATTTCCGGTTCCGCGGTGGGTTGGTATGGCGACGGCGGCGAGCGAGAGTTGACCGAGGAATCGGGGCCGGTCAGCGAGGATTTCGCCAGCCAGTTGTGCATTGCCTGGGAAGAAACCGCGCAGCGGGCCGAGGCCATGGGCCTGCGTGTGGTGCTGGTTCGCACCGGCCTGGTCCTGTCTGCCGAGGGCGGCTTTTTGTCGCGGCTGTTATTGCCCTTCAAGCTGGCGCTGGGCGGGCGTATCGGCGATGGTCGGCAGTGGATGCCGTGGATTCATATCGACGATCAAATCGCCCTGATTGATTTTCTTCTGCACCGCGATGATGCCAGCGGTCCTTATAATGCCTGCGCGCCGAACCCGGTGCGCAACCGCGATTTTGCCAAGGCCCTGGGGCACGTGTTGCATCGGCCGGCGGTGGTGCCGATGCCAGAGCTGGCGTTGAAAGTCGCGTTGGGTGAGTTGTCATTACTGTTGCTGGGCGGCCAGCGCGCCACGCCGGCCCGATTACAGGCGGCGGGTTTTTCATTCCGGTTCACTGATTTACCTGCGGCCCTGGAAGATTTGTCGGGTCGCCTTTGAAATAGGATGTTGCATGACCGATCACGCGTTGCTTCTGGTGAATCTGGGTTCGCCTGCCTCCACCTCGGTGGCCGATGTGCGCCGCTACCTCAATCAATTCCTGATGGATCCGTACGTTATCGACTTGCCTTGGCCGGTGCGTCGGTTGCTGGTGTCGCTGATCCTGATCAAGCGCCCCGAGCAGTCGGCCCATGCCTATGCGTCGATCTGGTGGGAGGAGGGCTCGCCGCTGGTGGTGCTCAGCCGGCGCTTGCAGCAAGCCATGACCCGTCAATGGACTCAAGGCCCGGTGGAACTGGCGATGCGTTATGGCGAGCCCTCCCTCGAATCCACCCTGGTACGGCTGGCGAGCCAGGGCCACAAGAACATCACGCTGGCGCCGTTGTATCCGCAATTCGCGGAAAGCACCGTGACCACAGTGGTTGAAGAGGCCAAGCGGGTCGTGCGCGAAAAGAGGCTCGATGTGCAGTTCTCGATTCTCCAGCCGTTCTACGACCAGCCGGAATACCTCGATGCGCTGGTCGCCAACGCCAAGCCGTACTTGATGCAGGACCATGATCACTTGCTGCTGAGTTTCCATGGCCTGCCCGAACGGCACCTGACCAAGCTCGATCCCACGGGTTTCCACTGTTTCAAGGATGCCGACTGCTGCAAGAACGCGCCGCCGGAAGTCATGGCGACGTGTTACCGCGCCCAGTGCATCCGCACCGCCGAGCTGTTTGCCCATCGCATGGGCCTGGCGGATGGAAAATGGTCGGTGTCGTTCCAGTCGCGACTGGGCCGTGCCAAGTGGATCGAACCGTACACTGAAGCGCGCCTGGAGGAACTGGCCAAGAGCGGCGTGAAGAAGGTCCTCGTGATGTGCCCGGCGTTCGTCGCCGATTGCATCGAGACGCTGGAGGAAATCGGCGACCGTGGCCGTGAACAGTTTCGCGAAGCGGGAGGGGAGGAGTTGGTGTTGGTGCCGTGTCTCAATGACGATCCGCAGTGGGCGCAGGCGTTGAGCACCCTTTGCGAACGGGCGCCGATTGCTTTGTGAGGTTCAAGGGCCTCATCGCGAGCAAGCTCGCTCCCACATGGGCCTGCGGTGTACACAAATTTTGTGACCACTCGAGATCCACTGTGGGAGCGAGCTTGCTCGCGATGGCTATTTAAGGGTCAAAAAAGCCTTCAAGCCTGAGTCAGATCAACGGCTCATCCGCCTTCTTCTGCTTCCAACCGTCATTACCCGGCAGCAACAGGTTCAACGCGATCGCCACCACGGCGCACAGCGCGATGCCCTTGAGACCGAAGTCGTCCGGGCCAGTGCCGGTGCCCACCAGCACGCCGCCGATGCCGAACACCAAGGTCACTGAAACGATCACCAGGTTGCGGGCTTCGCCCAAGTCGATCTTGTGGCGGATCAGCGTGTTCATGCCCACCGCCGCGATCGAGCCGAACAGCAGGCACAGGATCCCGCCCATCACCGGTACCGGGATGCTCTGCAGCAGCGCGCCGAACTTGCCGATGAACGCCAGGCTGATGGCAAAGATTGCCGCCCAGGTCATGATCTTCGGGTTGTAGTTCTTGGTCAGCATCACCGCGCCAGTCACTTCGGCGTAGGTGGTGTTGGGCGGGCCGCCGAACAGGCCGGCGGCGGTGGTGGCAATGCCGTCGCCGAGCAGTGTGCGATGCAGGCCGGGTTTTTTCAGGTAGTCACGACCGGTCACGCTGCCCACGGCGATCACACCGCCGATGTGCTCGATGGCCGGCGCCAGGGCGACCGGCACGATGAACAGGATTGCCTGCCAGTTGAACTCCGGTGCGGTGAACGCCGGCAGGGCGAACCATGGCGCGGCGGCGATTTTTGCGGTGTCCACGACACCGAAGAAAAACGCCATGGCAAAACCCACCAGCACGCCGGAAATGATCGGCACCAGGCGGAAAATGCCTTTGCCGAACACCGCTACGATCAAGGTGGTGAGTAGCGCCGGCATGGAAATCATCATCGCGGTCTGATAATGAATCAGTTCAGTGCCATCGCCGGCCTTGCCCATCGCCATGTTGGCGGCAATCGGCGCCATGGCCAGGCCGATGGAGATGATCACCGGGCCGATCACCACCGGTGGCAGCAGCCGGTCGATGAACCCGGTGCCCTTGATCTTTACTGCCAGGCCCAGGAACGTGTAGACGAAACCGGCCGCCATCACGCCGCCCATGGTCGCCGCCAGGCCGAACTGGCCCTTGGCAAGGATGATCGGCGTGATGAAGGCAAAACTCGAGGCGAGAAACACCGGCACCTGGCGTCCGGTGACGACCTGGAACAGGATCGTTCCCAGGCCGGCGGTGAACAGCGCCACGTTCGGGTCCAGCCCAGTGATCAGCGGCATCAATACCAGCGCGCCGAAGGCGACGAACAGCATCTGCGCGCCGGACAGCACCTGGCGCCAGAGCGGATCGTTGAACTCGTCCTGCATGCTCAGGCGTCCTTCTGCTTGGTGCCGAAGATCTTGTCGCCGGCATCGCCCAGGCCGGGGATGATGTAGCCGTGTTCGTTGAGTTTCTGGTCGATGGACGCGGTGTAGATGGTCACGTCCGGATGGGCATCCTCCACGGCCTTGATGCCTTCCGGCGCGGCAACCAGCACCATCGCGCGAATGTCGCGGCAACCGGCTTTCTTCAGCAGGTCGATGGTGGCGACCATCGAGCTGCCGGTGGCGAGCATCGGGTCGATGATCATCGCCAGGCGCTCGTCGATTTCCGGTACCAGTTTTTCCAGGTAAGTGTGTGCTTGCAGGGTCTGCTCGTTGCGAGCCACGCCCACCGCGCTGACCTTGGCCCCCGGGATCAGGCTGAGCACGCCTTCGAGCATGCCGATGCCGGCGCGCAGGATCGGCACCACGGTGATTTTCTTGCCGGCGATTTTCTCGACCTGGACCGTACCGGCCCAGCCGTCGATTTCATAGGACTCCAGCGGCAGGTCCTTGGTGGCTTCGTAGGTGAGCAGGGCACCGACTTCCTGGGCGAGTTCGCGAAAGTTCTTCGTGCTGATGTCGGCGCGGCGCATCAGGCCGAGTTTATGTCTGATCAGCGGATGGCGGATCTCGAGGATGGGCATGGGGAAGGCTCCGGCGGCGGGCAAAAAAACCGGCCTAGATTAATCTATCCGAGGGTGTTGTCCTATAGACAATACAGAACGTTAGTCCACAAATGCTTGATCTGGCCGGGCGGGATGCGTACCTTTGCCGGCTTTTCCGAACTGCCACCCCTGGAGAGCGTTATGTCCGCTGATCTCGAGCATATCCGTCAAGTCATGCGAGAGGCTGACTGCCTGTACACCGAAGCTGAAGTCGAAGCGGCCATTGCCCGTGTCGGTGCGCAAATCAACGATCAGTTGGCCGACAGCAATCCGGTGGTGTTCTGCGTGATGAACGGCGGGCTGATTTTCTCCGGCAAGCTGCTGACCTATCTGAACTTCCCGCTGGAAGCGTCCTACCTGCACGCGACCCGTTATCGCAACGAAACCAGCGGCGGCGACCTGTTCTGGAAAGCCAAGCCGGAAGTCTCGTTCATCGACCGCGACGTACTGATCATCGACGACATCCTCGACGAAGGTCATACCCTGGGCGCGATCATCGATTTCTGCAAACACGCCGGCGCCCGCGCGGTGCACACCGCCGTTCTGATCGACAAGGATCACGACCGCAAGGCTCGTCCGGACCTGAAGGCCGACTTCGTCGGTTTGCCGTGTATCGACCGCTACATCTTTGGCTATGGCATGGACTACAAAGGCTACTGGCGCAACGCCAACGGTATCTTTGCGGTCAAGGGGATGTAATAGATGACTGGGCCGGCGTTCCTGGATCAAGCCCTGTTCGATGAACTGGCCGGGAAAGCCGCGGCCAGCCCACGCGGGCGGCAGCATCACAACTTCCACCAGATGGACGAGCCTTGCCATCGCATGGCGGTGGGCTTGCAGCCGTCGACCTACATCCCGCCACATCGCCATTTGAGCGCCGACAAGGCTGAGACCTTGCTTGTGCTCAAGGGCCGGCTCGGTGTGTTGATCTTCGACGAAACCGGTACGGTGCTCGACAAGCGAATCCTGCAGGCTGGCGGCGCTTGCCTCGGTGTCGACTTGCCGGCTGGCGTCTACCACGGCCTGGTGGTACTCGAAGCCGACAGCCTGATGTTCGAATGCAAGGCGGGCCCTTATCGGCCAGTGGGCGAGGGCGAACTGGCCCATTGGGCACCTCGCGAAGGCGAGCCCGGCGTGGCGCAATACCACGCCTGGATGCGCGCTCAGTTCGATTGATCGACCTGTAGTGAGGAGGCTTTTGTGGCGAGGGGATTTATCCCCGCTGGGTTGCGAAGCGACCCTAGAACAATCGACTCGATTAGCCTGACACTCCGAGTCGCCTGATTTTAGGGCTGCTTCGCAACCCAGCGGGGATAAATCCCCTCGCCACAGGTCGGGCGCGTCTTCAATGGGCCATACGACTGGCCAACCAATGCTCGCTCTTGACCCGCGCCTGTTCCAAGGTCTGCACATACGCCAATTGACGCTGCTCGCGGTGTATCCCAGCGCGGCGCAGTTTCAGGCGTACCCTCGGCGCGGTCGCGACCAGGATCAGGCCGATGCCCTGCTTGCGGTAATCCCTCAGGATATTTTCAAACGCGGCCAGGGCGGTCATGTCCAGCATCGGTACGGCGCTCATTTCCACGACCACTACCCGAACACCCGGGTCGAACTTGCGCAGCACGTCCAGGGCTTTTTCCGCTGCGCCAAAGAACAACGGCCCGCGAATGGCATAGCAGCGAACATGCTCGGGCATGTCCAGCAAGGCTTTATGGACATGGCGCGGCAGCTCGGCGCTGTCGGTCAGTTCGCTCATGCGCTTGATAAACAGTCCGGCCGCCAGCAACAGGCCGACGGCGACGGCCATCACCATGTCGAACAGCACGGTCAGGCTCAGGCAGGTCAACAGGACCAGCACATCGCTGCGCGGCGCGATACGCAGCGTGTGCAGCACATGCCCGGCCTCGCTCATGTTCCAGGCCACCATCACCAGCAATGCCGCCAGCGCGGCCATGGGCAAGTAGCTGAACAGCGGTGCCAGCAGCACAATCGCCACCAATACCACCAGGCTGTGGATGATCGCCGCCAGCGGTGAGGTCGCGCCGCTGCGCACGTTGGTGGCGCTACGGGCGATGGCGGCGGTGGCGGTGATGCCGCCGAACAGCGGCGCAACCAGATTGCCCAGGCCCTGGCCCATCAGCTCGGCGTTCGGGTCATGTTTGCTGCCGGTCATGCCGTCCGCCACTACCGCGCACAACAATGATTCGATGGCACCGAGCATGGCGATGGCAAACGCCGGCCCCAGCAATTGGCGGAACAGGTCATAGGAAAGCACCAGCTCATGACCTTGGCTGTCCGACAGGTTCCACGGCCAGTCGAAGCTCGGCAGGAAAGGCGGGATGCCGGGATAGGCGATGCCATCGACGACATAGCT
This sequence comes from Pseudomonas alvandae, assembly GCF_019141525.1. Classification (GTDB taxonomy): domain Bacteria; phylum Pseudomonadota; class Gammaproteobacteria; order Pseudomonadales; family Pseudomonadaceae; genus Aquipseudomonas; species Aquipseudomonas alvandae. The sequence continues at coordinate 5,436,052 of NZ_CP077080.1, read as the reverse complement.
GAAGCGCTCGCCCAATGTTGCGATCGGCCATCCGCCACGCTCCATCGCCAGCCCCAGCAGTGCGCCCACGAGCAAGGCCACCAGGTGCCCGGGAACCCGTGGTACCCAGCGCGGCCAGGCAATCAGCACGGCCAGGCACGCGACGCCGATGATGCCGTCGCCAAGATGGGCGCTGGGCAACGCGACGACCAGCTCGCCGAGCTGTTCGATGTAGTGCTTGGCGTGGCCTGCGGTGGTCAGTCCCAACAGGTCCTTGAGTTGCAGCGTGGCGATCACGACGCCGATCCCGGCAGTGAAACCGAGGATCACGGGATAGGGGATGTATTGGATCAGCCGCCCGGCGCGCATCAATCCCAGGGCGATCAGGATCAAGCCGGCGAGCATCGTGCACAACAGCAGGCCGCCCAATCCGTATTGCTGGGTGATGGGCAGCAGGATGACGACAAAGGCAGCCGTCGGCCCACTCACGTTGAAACGCGAGCCTCCGGTCAGGGCGATCAGTGGCGCCGCCACCAGCACCGTGTACAGGCCATGCTGGGGCGGGACGCCAACGGCGATTGCCAGCGCCATGGCCAGTGGGATGGCGATGATGCCCACGGTGAGCCCGGCCACCAGATCGCCGCGCAGGCGTTCAAGGGTGTAACCGGCACGCCAGGCTTGGCGCCAGGCGGCAAACAGCGGTGGGGCGGAGAAGGACATGGATACTCCACATGACGTAAATGGAACATGGGGTCCTGTGGCGAGGGGATTTAGCGAAACGTCGCACCGCCCCGCTGGGTCGCGAAGCGGCCCCGGCTTTTTGTATCGCCAGGCTGAATGCAAGTGCTACGCACTTGAGCGGGGATAAATCCCCTCGCCACGAAAGCGTACCTCAGTGAGGTCACGCAGATTGCCCTCTGAGTATGCCGCGCCAGACACCTGGATGTATTGACCCGGGTCGCTTATTTTTTCCACGGATGCTAGCGTGCCCAGCCAAGTCTCTGGAGCCTGTCATGCGTGTATCGATCCACCGCTGCGCCACTCTGCTATTGATAGCCAGCCTGCCCATGACAGCCATGGCTGCGCCGATGCACAGCCAGTTCCTGCCCCCCGATGACCTGGTGGCGCGCCAGGAACAGCCCGAACAGCAGCAGTTGCTGCAAGTCACGGAGTATTCGGTGGTGCTGGGCAACCAGCGACCGTCCAATCAACAACCGATCCCGGTCACCTCGCCCTTGATGGTGCGGCTCAAAGGCAAACCCCTGAACAAGGGCGCGACCATCAGCCAGGTCATCCTCAATTTCGATGGCGAAAGCAAAAGCCTGAAGAAACCGGTGTTCGACGAGGCAAGCAAGACCCTGACCCTGTCTTATCCACAGGCCCAGTACCGAGTCGTCATCGATCTGCTGCGCAACGACACGGTGTACGTGCAGTTTCTCAGCTACGCCAACGGTCACATCTGGGCCGACCTGCACACTGGCACCGCACGCCCGCGTTGAGCCGCGACGCCCGGCAGGGGTAAACTGCCCGCCCCGTGAACTGTGCGAGCTGGAGCCGGCAATGCGTAAAGACAAGAAACAGGTGATTGGTGACGAGATTGGCGATGAACAGATCAAGCTGTTCCTCAATTTTGAACCGATCGATGCCACGTCGCCGTCGCTGCACAAACTGATCAAGGCCTACCGTGGGCTGCGTGTCGATGATTTCGAGCGCTTCCTGACGTTTTTCGTCGAGGCCGGCCATGACCTCGATGGCAAGGATGAGCACGGCAACGATTTCGTCGCGCTGATCAAGGACCAGCGTAACGCCGAGGAATACATTGAGTTGGTCAACAAGGCGCGCGGCTGAGTGCGTTGAAATCGTGTCAACGCTCTTCGGAGCGTTGGGCGTTCCGCTCGATCGCAACTAACGCCTTCCTTGCAAGTTGCTCCGAAAGGTTATGTCACCATTCGGGCTGTTCTGTTTTATACGAATTTCCATTACTTTGCGTCGAAGCCAATTGGCTTCGATCTCATCGTTTAAATGGAGTTGTATTCATCATGGAAGATCAAAAGAAATATATTGCCGGGATTGTGTTGTCTCTGGCGGCGTGCCTGGCAAGTTCCGCGTCCTTCGCCCGGGATGAAATTGCCAATGTCGAAATCTACAACGCAACAGCCGCGGTTATCGTTCCTGGCAGCGATTTTACCTGGACCCGGAATCCGGCCAATGCGGGGCACGATTTTTCGATAAGCCCCGGCGAGAGCCAGGAGCTGACGTATTATCTGCCGCAATCGCGCGCCGAGCGAGAAGCCTTCAGCTATACGCAGGGCAGTCGCACGTGTCATTTCAGCTTTGGGCATATTGCCAAAACGCCGATCACTGAAGGGGCAATGCCTTATCGTCGCTGGGTTAAAGCAGAGCCGTCGGGTGTTTGTGTCGCGGAATTATTAGTTACCGAAGATGATGACGATTATGTGAGTCATGGTGGAACACGCATCAGATTCAGCATGAACTAAGGTCGCACAAATAAAAAAGCCTCCCGTTTATGCGGGAGGCTTTTTACGTTGGCCTGCAGGTATCAGGCGTAACTTTGCGCCTTGCTGTCTTCAACCAACTCCAACGCAATGTTGTTCTGCGCATTGATCTTGCGATACAGCGCCGCGTCGGTTTCCAGCACTTTTTCCCGGGCCGGGAAGATTTCCGCGAGCTTGGTGGCCCACTCGCCCTTGGTTTTTTCCGGGAAGCAACGCTCGATCAGTTCCAGCATGATCGACACGGTTACCGAAGCACCTGGCGAAGCGCCGAGCAAGGCGGCAAGGCTGCCGTCCTTGGCCGCCACCAGCTCGGTGCCGAATTGCAGGATGCCGCCTTTCTTCGGGTCTTTCTTGATGATCTGCACCCGTTGGCCGGCCACTTCCAGGCGCCAGTCTTCGGCTTTCGCCTCGGGGTAGAAGCGACGCAAGGATTCCAGGCGCTGCTCCATGGACTGCATCACTTCGCTGATCAGGTACTTGGTCAGGTCCATGTTGTCCCGGGCCACGGCCAGCATCGGGCCGATGTTGCCGGCGCGTACCGACAACGGCAGGTCCATGATCGAGCCGTGCTTGAGGAACTTGGTGGTGAAGCCGGCGTATGGCCCGAACAGCAGGGACTTCTTGCCGTCGACCACGCGGGTGTCCAGGTGCGGCACCGACATTGGCGGCGAGCCCACGGCGGCCTGGCTGTAGACCTTGGCCTGGTGGTGCTTGACCACTTCCGGGTTGTCGCAACGCAGCCACTGGCCGCTGACCGGGAAGCCGCCGAAGCCCTTGCTCTCTTCGATGCCTGAGGCTTGCAGCAGTGGTAACGCGGCGCCACCGGCACCGAGGAAGACGAACTTGGCGTCGACTTCCCGGGTATTGCCGGAATTGACGTCCTTGATGCTCACGGTCCAGCCATCACCGTTGCGCTTGAGGCCGGTGACGCGCTTGCAGTATTTGATCTGGGTGTCCGGCGCACTGCCCAGGTGCTTGAGCAACTGGTTGGTCAAGGCGCCGAAGTTGACGTCGGTACCGTTCATGACGCGGGTGGCGGCGACAACTTCGTCAGCCGGCCGGCCTGGCATCATCAGCGGCATCCACTCGGCCATCTGGCCCTTGTCTTCGGTGTATTCCATGTCGGCGAAGGCGTGATGCTGGCGCATCAGTTCGAAGCGCTTCTTCAAAAACTCCACGCCTTTCTCGCCCTGCACGAAGCTCAAGTGCGGCACGGGGGCGATGAAGGATTTCGACGAGCCGAACGTGCCCTTCCTGGTCAGGTACGTCCAGAACTGCTTCGATACTTCGAACTGGGTGTTGATGTGCACGGCTTTCTTGATGTCGACGGTGCCGTCGGCGGCCTGGGGCGTGTAGTTCAGCTCACACAGCCCGGCGTGGCCGGTACCGGCGTTGTTCCAGGGATTGGAACTCTCCGCGGCACCGGAATCCATCAGCTCGACGACTTCCAGCGAGATCGCGGGGTCGAGCTCCTTGAGCAGCACGGCCAGGGTGGCACTCATGATGCCGGCCCCTACCAGAACTACATCGACTGCTTCGTTATGCGCCATTTAACGCGTCTCCAAAAATCTGCAGCACCAAATTGTCGGCATAGCGGCCAGGAAGCGGGGCAAGTCAGTTGCGCCCCAGGAATCCATGGCCAGGAATCGCCATGTCCGAATCTTCGCAATTTTTCGCAACACTGCGGATGCATGCAGCACGGCCTCAAGAGTCACATGAACTCATTTAAGCGCCGGGCAGGCAATTCGACTTATGGCCGAGACATCCGTTCGTGCAACCAAATCCGTAGCGGACAGGCTTCAGGCGCCGGTTATTGAACGATATCCGGTCCTGTGTCGTTGGGCTGTTCCAGACGCTAATGGTGCTTGTTCAGACGCAAAACTCTTCATTTGCTCGCCACACTCTTGTGAAGTTGTGAAAACCCGTTTTTTCACGCTCTTTTGAAGACGTGAACCTCAAAAAAGGGCTGTCCCAGCCTGGCACCGCGCCCGGTTTGGTTGCCCTCATGCAGTACATGACAGGCAAAACGGGCAGACAGCTCAGTGACCGAGCGTAATGACAGCTCTGCAGATTCGTGAAAAGCGGAGATTTTGCCCGGGAACAGCAAGCGCGCCAGCTTCACTCGATCTGTGTGGGCGGCTCTCTGTGGGCGGTGCGAAGTGCCAATACAAGCGCATCAGCGATGTTGCGAGGCCCGATCAGGAGACGTCCTTATAATCGGGGGGAGATTGTAACGAAGAAACGCGTGGAAATGGTCGTGTTTTATGACTTTTATTAGCCTTCCGGTCAGACGGCCAACAGTTGCCGGCTACGGGCGCGTGCGCGGGGCGGTTGCACTCGCGCTTCGACGGGCAGGGGCTGGTGCAGCCAGTTGAGGCGGATCTCTTCGATTTCCACCCAGCCTTCGCCCATGGGTTGCAAGCTGCATTGCTTGAACGCCTGGCAGCGACCGGCGCGGTCCAGCAGGGCAAAGCAGCGATGATGGGGACGGGGGGTAAACAGATCGATCAGAAAACGCATGGTCGGATACCGTGTCGAGGGAACTTGTGGACAGCCTGACAGCCGGCCATGACATGCTGGTTTAAGGAAGGTGACAACGGGGTGACAGGAACCGCCCACGGTGGCCCTTGTCAGACATCTCGGTATTCATGCTGCGACGCTGGTTCGCCGCGATGGCGCACCGCTATACTGCCGGCCTGTTTGTGCCCGATTCTGGAGAGAAGAGCATGTTGCAACGCCTGTTGTTCGGTTTGATCGCCGTGACCAGTCTGACCCTCGTCGGCTGTGCCCACAGCCCGCAGCAACTTAACCCGGAACCCAAGCTCAACGCCCAATTGGCGCCGGTGGGCCGTGGCCAGCCGGTCGTGGTGCGTGTCGTGGACGGTCGTCCGTCGCCGACCCTCGGCACCCGCGGTGGGTTGTACCCTGAAACCAGCGTGATCACGGTGCAGGGCGCGCAGATCCTGCCGAAGTTGCAGGCCCAGGCCGAGGCGGCCGTGCGCCTGCTGGGCTTCACCCCGACCGCGAACGCCATGAACGCGCCGCAACTGACCGTGACCCTGGCGGAGCTGAAATACCAGTCGCCCAAGGAAGGCATGTACGTGACTGAAGCAACGATCGGCGCGACCTTCCGCTCCGACGTGCAGAACGCGAACCGTCGCTACAGCGGTCGTTACGGCGCTTCGCTGGACCAGCGCTTTGGCATGGCGCCGAACCAGGACACCAATACCAAGCTGGTCAGCGACGTGTTGAGCGATGCCCTGACCCGTCTGTTCAAGGACCCGACCATTGGTCAGGTGTTGGCAGAGTAAGTAACAAGCCCCATATCCCTGTGGGAGCGAGCTTGCTCGCGATAGCGGAATGTCAGCCACTTTGATGTTGGCTGATCACTGCCATCGCGAGCAAGCTCGCTCCCACAGGGTTTTTTTATGGATGAGATATTCAGGCGGCCTGGGAATAAAGCTCCAGCACGCTGATCCCGGTCAGCAGGTCTGTCTCCGGAAGATCAGCATGTGGATGGCCGCCGAGGGCGCAATACACCAGCCAGTGCCGGTCCTGGACGTTGAAGGACAGGCTGTCGACGAGGTTCTGTTGTTCGTCGCTCGGGCTGATGAGGTAGAGGCGATCCTGGTTTTCGGCGTGCAGCATGACGGGTTCCGTGCAGGTTTGGAGGGCGACAGGGTGGCCTATCCTTATGACGAAACCGTGACGGATGAAATTAATCCGCCACAAACGCATTCAGTATTGAACGACATCGTTACCGGTCGGAAAAAGCCGCGCAGCGCGCCAGGCTTTCGGTAGAATCCGCGCCCTGATTTGTAGGTCTTGGGCGCAAGGCGTCCGTTTTTCGCTTGAGGTTCGTGATGTCGTTGCAACTGTTTTCGTTGTTCGCTGCCCACCCCGCCAAACTGATCAACCTGCTCGCGCTGCTGTTTGCCTGCCCGGGTGGCTGGGTATTGCACGCAACGCGCCGCCGCGAGCAGCGGGCGCGGGCCTGTCTCGAAGCGCGTGGCGGCGAAAGCAATGAACGATTCGAAGCGCTGCTGGACCTGGCGACGCAACGCATGAATCGGTTTTTCTACCGCTTCGGTTTTGCTTGCCTGGGCGTTGCGCTGTTGATGTCGTGGTTCAGCACAAAGCTCTGATGAAGCAATCTGTGGCGAGGGGATTTAGCGAAACGTCGCACCGCCCCGCTGGGCTGCGTAGCAGACCCGATATCTATGGCTAGCCCAAGGGCTTGCGAGTGCTGTGCACTCGAGCGGGGATAAATCCCCTCGCCACAGGTCACTCGCTCTAAGGGCTGTCGCTTAAAGCGCCAGCCCCGCCTTGACCCGATACTGGTTACGCACCGGCGTTGCATATTGCAGCACCAGGAACGGTCGCTGTTCCACCGGACACTCATCCAGTCGACGCTGCCATTCCTCTTGGGCCTTCGCCAGTTCTTCGGCACCGAACACTTCGGCGGCCGTCGGGACCTGTAGCTGCGGGTCGGCGTCGGCCCATTGGGCATAGGCCAGGTAATGCACCGGGAACAGGCGATAACCGCCGAGGATCTGCCGGTCCATCTCCGCTGCCAGTTGCTTGGTGTCCTCGAACAGCTCGGTGATCGGCGCGGCAAAATTCACATGGACCCGGCCTTTATAGCCAGTGATGCCCTTGGCGATGCTGACGTCATCCTCGCCCGGTGCCTTGGTGTAGGTCCCGGTAGTGGCGCGGATGTACAACTCGCGGGCCTTGGCCTGGTCGCACGGATCGTATTCGTAGCTGATCGACACCGGCGTCAGGTTCAGCGAGCGGATTACTTCGCCGAACGGTTCGTCCTTGCGGCTCATGTGGAACATCTTGAGGATCGCTGATTCGGTGCGATCGTCACCGTCCTTGGCCCTACCTTCGGCCTGGGCGATCCAGATCGAGGCGCAATCGTTGCGGATCGAGTGGTTGATGTACGCCGACAGCAACTGGTACGCCGCCATTTTTTCCCGGCGACCGGTGATCGAGCGGTGCACGATAAAACTCTTGTTCAGGCGCATCAGGTCGCTGACAAACGGCTTCTGCAGCAGGTTGTCGCCAATGGCGATGCGCGGGGTCGGCAGGCCGGCGTGGTACACGGCGTAGTTGACGAACGCCGGGTCCATCACAATGTCGCGGTGGTTGGCGATGAACAGGTAAGCGTTGCCGGATTTGAATTGCTCCACCCCGGTGTACGTCACGCCATCGGTGGCGCGCTCGATGGTGTGGTCGACATAGAACTCCACTTTGTCCTGCAACGTGGCGACCGATGTCACACCAGCGAACTCTCGACGCAACTTCTGCGCTATAAGGGGTTTGAGCATCCAGCCGAACGCGCCGGCCAGGCGCGGGAAGCGGAAGTGGGTGAGGATATCTAGAAACGCCTTGTCGCTGAGCAGCCGTGCCAGCACTGCTGGGACTTCACTGTCGTCGTAAGGTCGGATGGCATCGAATTCGCCCATCATGCTCTCTTGTTGGAAACGGCTAGGGTAAGTAAAGGTTCGATCGAAAATACGACAGGGCACGGCCTGGAAAATAAGCCAGACGAAAATAGCCCTGCAAATAGACCGGCGATTATACGCACAAGTCACTTGGGAGACCTCGATGCTGGAAGCCGCTGAGTATGAATGTCCATATTGTGGGGAAGAGGTAGAGACTTCATTGGATCTTTCCGGTGGCGACCAGACCTATATCGAAGACTGTCAGGTCTGCTGTCGGCCGATTACCTTCGTACTGCAAGTCCACGGTGAGGAGTGGCACCTCGAGGTCTTCAGCGAAAACGAATGATGGGGTGGCCATGCAGCGAATCTACGAGTTGGAAAACCTGATGGAAGGCGAATTGCTCCAAGGCATGCTCGCCAGCGAAGGCATCACGGCACATCTGGTGGGCCGTGACCTGGTGGGTGGCGCGGGGGAGCTGCCGATGCACGGGCTGTTGGGGCTGGCGGTGGACGATGAACAGGCGCAATACGCCCGGGAGTTGATCGCCGCCTACAATGCCGCGCTGCCGGTGCCCGGCGATGAACCGGACAGTTACCCCGGAACGCTGGTCTGTTAGGCTGGCCGCCGTTTGATATGAGAGCCGTATTTCCCCATGTGTGGACGTTATGCCCTGTTTCGCTGGAATCCCGCCTTCGCGGCCTTGCCCGGCTTCCCCGTCGATCAGAAGGCCCAATGGAACATTTCGCCCAACGATTCGGTGCTGATGCTGCGGGTTGGCGCCGACGGCCAGCGCGAATTGGCCCGGGCGCGCTGGGGGCTGACGCCGCCGTGGCTGACCGATCTGTCCCGTACTCCCGCCCACGCCCGGGCCGAAACCGTCGCCGAGCAACCGATGTTCCGCGAGGCCCTGCGTTTGCGCCGGTGCCTGCTGCCGGCCAACGGATTCTACGAATGGCGCGGTGGATCGCGTAAACGCCCGTACTGGCTGACGCCAGGAGAGGGTTCGTCGCTGTTTTTCGCGGCGATCTGGGAAGCGTATCCGGTGCAGGAACAGGTGTGGTTGAGCACGGCAGTCATCACCCAACCGGCGGCTGGCCAGCGTCGGCCATTGATTCTGGACGAAGAAGGCCAACGCCTCTGGCTTGATCCCGAGACACCGTTGCATGCCTTGCAAGGGCTGCTGGCGAGCGAGCCGGGGCAATTGCGCGAGCGGGTGTTGGCGAACATGGTCAACGACCCGAAACTCAATGGGCCGGAGTGCCTGACGCCGGCTTGAGGGTTGTGGCGACAGTCCCAACCCCTTCGCGAGCAGGCTCGCTCCCACCGGGAGTCGGGCCTTTCAGAAAAATCTGTAATCCTCGCGCTGTGTATCTGGCGCCGATACAAATCAACGCCTAGGATACGCGCACGTTTCCAGGGAGCTTCATAGATGAACAAGATTTTGATGGTAAGTGCGCTGAGTGCGGGTCTGCTGCTTGCCGGTTGCCAATCGGTCAACACCACCAGCGGCGGAGCCGTGGGGGTGGAGCGCAAGCAGTACATGTTCAGCATGCTGTCGACCGCCGAGGTCAACCAGATGTACGCCCAGTCCTATCAGAAAACCATGGGCGAGGCGAAAGCCCAGGGCGCTTTGGACAAGACCAGCAGCGATGCCAAGCGTCTCCAGGTCATTGCCGACCGCCTGATTGCCCAGGCGCCTGTGTTCCGCCCGGATTCGGCGCAGTGGAACTGGGAAGTCAACCTGATCAAGAGTGACGAGCTCAATGCCAACTGCGGGCCTGGCGGCAAGATCATGTTCTACACCGGCTTGATCGACCAGCTGAAACTGACCGACGCTGAAATCGCCGCGATCATGGGCCATGAAATCGCCCATGCCTTGCGCGAGCATGGCCGTGAAGCCATGTCCAAGGCCTATGGTATCGAAATGGCCAAGCAGGGCGCCGGCGCGATATTCGGCCTGGGCCAGGACAGCCTGGCGCTGGCCGACACCGTGGCCAACTACGGCATGACCTTGCCCAACAGCCGTGGCAACGAGAACGAAGCCGACCTGATCGGCCTCGAACTGGCCGCCCGCGCCGGCTACGACCCGAACGCCGCGATCACCCTGTGGAACAAGATGGCCAAGGCTTCGGAAGGCGCTCCGCCGGAATTCATGAGCACCCACCCATCGTCGAGCAGCCGGATCGCCTCGTTGCAAGCGGCGATTCCGAAGGTGATGCCGCTTTACCAGCAGGCCAAGAAGTAAGCATCGTCACGCGGTGAGGCGGCTGGCCTCATCGCGAGCAAGCTCGCTCCCACAAGGACAACGAAGTCCCCTGTGGGAGCGAGCTTGCTCGCGAAGAACGATAACGCGGCAAGTCTGATTCAAATCAATCAAACCCACCCACTGCTCTGCATTGCCTTGTATACCGCCACGATTGCCAGGATGAAAAACGCCGAGGCGGCCAGGCGGCGGATGAGGGCCAGGGGCAGTTTCTCGGCGGCGAAGTTGCCAGCCAATACCACCGGCACGTTGGCAATCAACATGCCCACGGTGGTGCCAATGATCACCAACCACAGTTCCGGGTATTGCGCGGCGAGCATCACCGTGGCGATCTGGGTCTTGTCGCCGATTTCCGCCAGGAAGAACGCGATCAGCGTGGTCAGGAACGGCCCGAACCTGCGAGCCGTATTGGCCTCTTCATCGTCCAGCTTGTCCGGGACCAGGGTCCACAATGCCGTGGCCGCGAAGCTTGCCGCCAATATCCAATGCAACACCGAGTCGGAGAAGAACCCACTGACCCAGGCACCCACCGCGCCCGCTGCCGCGTGGTTGGCCAGGGTCGCGGCGACGATGCCGGCGATGATCGGCCAGGGTTTGCGAAAGCGAGCGGCAAGGATCAGCGCGAGCAGTTGCGTCTTGTCGCCGATTTCGGCCAGCGCAACGATGGCGGTAGGTACGAGTAGAGAGTCCAGCATCAGGAAATTCCTAAGAGGGGCGGGTCGACACGGCTATGACACGTACAGCCTTCCCGCCCCGGGTAAGGTGTGCGTGTCATAGGTCTTGTCAAACCCAGCGACCATCTGCGTGGACGCTTGGGCCGCATACGCCATGGTCTGCTGACCAAGTATGTTGACGTATGCCGGGCGAGCAGGGCGCTCGCGGGAGACTACTCCCCTAGGACGGTGCGGATTCTGCCTAGGCAAATCCGATTGGGCAAGCGCTGTTTTTCAAGGATGCTTCAGCCGCGCTTGGCCCGGTAGATGCGAAAACCCTGGCCTTCGGCCTTGATGGTGCACGTGCCGAGGTGCTCTTCGATCAGCGGCTGGTATTTGAGGAAACTGTTGGCGACCAACCGCAGTTCGCCGCCATTTTTCAGATGTTTGGCGGCTTTTCGCAGCAGGTTTTCCGTCGCGTGATAATCGGTGTGCACCCCGACATGGAACGGCGGATTGCTCAGGATCGCGTTCAGGCCCATGGGCGCGGCGTCGATCCCGTCACCGGTCAGCACGTCGGCTTCCAGGCCGTTGGCGGCCAAGGTCAGGCGACTGCTGGCGGCGGCGAAGGCATCCACATCCAGCAATGTCACGGTGTTGTGCGGGTAGCGACGCTTCACTGCGGCACCCAGCACGCCGGCACCGCAGCCGAAGTCCAGCAGGTGGCCGCTGGGCAGCTTGTCCAAGTGCTCCAGCAACAGCGCACTGCCGCGATCCAGTCGCCCGTGACTGAACACCCCCGGCAAGCTGATGACCTTCAGCGGACCTTCGGCCAGCGGCAGCTCATAGGTCTGTGCAAGGCTTTCCAGCGGCTTGGCCTCGGGCGCGTTGGCGACGGTGACTTGCCAGAGCTGGCAGTGCCGCGCGCTGTCGAGCTTGCGTGGCTTGCCGAATGGGTTGAGCTGCTTGGAAGCCCCCTCGATGCCGCTGCGTTTTTCCCCCACCAAGTACACCTCGCGACCGGCCAGGCGCGCGGCCACGGCGTTGAGGATGTAGTCGGTGAGGTCCTTGGCCTTGGGCAGGAACACCACGGCGGTGTCGAACCCGCGCTCGGGTACGTTCACGCCAAAATGGCTGCGCTCCGGGAAGCGCGCATCCAGGGCCGCTTGATCGCCGGCGTGCCAGCACCAACCATGGGCCTCGGGCAGGCGGCCGAGCAGATCGTCGGCGGGCAGGCCAGCCAGCAGGACCGAACCCTGGAATAGCTCAGGTTGACGAAGCAGTACTTCACTGCGCGGATCCATGGTCTGCTCCTTGAAAAAAAGTGCGGCAGTTTATCAACTGACGATCCGTCGCGCTGTACCGCTGAAAAATCCCTGGGCGTTTTCGCTCAGTTGGCCAACGATCCGCTGCCGTGCCTCGCGGCTGCCCCAGGCGTTGTGGGGCGTGACGATCAACCGGGGGATATCGCCTGCCAACAGCGGATTGCCCTCGGTGGGCGGCTCCACGCTCAACACGTCGGTGGCCGCACCGCCCAGGTGACCGCTGCGCAGGGCGTCGGCCAAGGCTTGCTCGTCGATCAGCCCGCCGCGTGCGGTGTTGACCACGAACGTACCGGGTTTGAGCAAGGCCAGTTCGCGCGTGCCGATGAAATGACGGGTGTGCTCGTTGAGCGGACAATGCAGCGTCAGGGCGTCCACTCGCGGCAACAGTTGGTCCAATGGCAGGCGGTCGGGACGAGCGGGGCGTCCGGGAATCTGTCCCAGCAAGACGCTCATGCCAAAGGCTTCGGCCAGCCGCGCGACGGCGCCGCCCAATTCGCCATGGCCGAGCAGTCCGAGGGTCTTGCCCTGCAGCTCGACAATCGGATAATCCAGCAGGCAGAACTGCGAAGCCTGTTGCCAGCGACCTTCGCCCACGGCTTTTTGATAATCGGCCAGGCGCGTCGCCAGGTTCAGCAACAGCATGATCGTATGCTGGGCGACCGACGGCGTGCCGTAGCCCTGGCAGTTGCTGACGGTAATGCCATGGCGGCGGGCCGCGACCAGGTCGACGTTGTTGGTGCCGGTGGCGCTGATCAGGATCAGTTGCAGTTCGGGGTTGGCGGCCATCGCGGCTGCATCGATCACGACCTTGTTGGTGATCGCCACCGTGGCGCCCTTGAGCCGCTCTGTTACCTCATCCTGGCGGGTTCCGGCGAACAGTTGCAGTTCGCCGAAGCATTCGCGCAACGGGCCGAGGTCGAGGTCGCCGAGGTCCAGGGAAGGGTGATCGAGAAAAACTGCGCGGGCGGTATTGGTCATCAGCTGTACCTGTCATGGAAAGGACTGAAGGCGTAATGTGGCGAGCCTATCAGAACATTTGCCGTGGCGAGGGAGCTTGCTCCCGCTGGCCTGCGAAGCAGGCCCCAGAGGCAAGCGACTGCTGCGCAGCCGAGCGGGAGCAAGCTCCCTCGCCACGGGATCCATTCAACAGAGATTGTCGCAAGGAGCCGCACCATGTACCTCGCCGAATTCCTCACCGTTGCCCTGATCCATCTGCTGGCCGTGGCCAGTCCTGGTCCGGATTTCGCCGTGGTGGTCCGTGAAAGCGTGACCCACGGTCGTCGCGCCGGGACGTGGACAGCGTTGGGCGTCGGCACCGCGATCTTCCTGCACGTGGGATATTCGCTGCTGGGCATCGGCCTGATCGTGTCCCAATCGATCGTGCTGTTCAACGCATTGAAGTGGGCGGCCGCCGCTTACCTGTTGTACATCGGCTTCAAGGCATTGCGTGCGCAGCCGGCCAAGGCCAGCGAGGAAAACCTGCACAAGGAGGTCGGCGAACGCACCGCTCGCGGCGCGTTTACCGCCGGCTTCGTGACCAACGGCCTGAACCCCAAGGCGACGCTGTTTTTCCTGTCCCTGTTCACCGTGGTCATCAACCCCCATACCCCGATGGCGATCCAGGCCGGCTATGGCGTATACCTCGCGGTCGCCACGGCGGCCTGGTTCTGCATGGTCGCGATGCTGTTCAGCCAGGCACGGGTGCGTGCCGCTTTTGCCCGCATGGGCCACTGGTTCGACCGGACCATGGGCGCCGTGCTGGTTGCCATCGGGGTGAAGCTGGCGTTTACCGAGGCCCACTGAGCAGGCTGAACCCGTCCCGATGATGGCTCAAGGCCGGTATTTGCGGGCGGATCAAATCATTCCTTCGGCTGATTTGATCCGCGAATAAGCGCTTTAGAGTGCTTACTTTCCAGCCAAGACCGTGCAGTCAGAAAAGGGACACTTATGTTGCAGACTCGCGTAATTCCTCCAGCCGAAGGCGCCTACCAATACCCGCTGCTGATCAAGCGGTTGCTGATGTCCGGCGCGCGTTACGAGAAAACCCGCGAGATCATCTACCGCGACCAGTTGCGCTACAGCTACCCGACGCTGATCGAGCGCGTCGCGCGGCTGGCCAATGTGCTGACCGAGGCGGGGGTGAAGGCCGGCGATACCGTGGCGGTGATGGACTGGGACAGCCATCGTTACCTGGAATGCATGTTCGCGATCCCGATGATCGGCGCGGTGATCCACACCATCAACGTGCGCCTGTCGCCAGAGCAGATCCTCTACACCATGAACCACGCCGAGGACCGCTTCGTGCTGGTCAATAGTGAGTTCGTCGGGTTGTACCAGGCGATTGCCGGGCACCTGACCACGGTGAAGAAAACCTTGCTGCTGACCGACCTGCCGGAAAAAACCGCCGACCTGCCAGATCTGGTTGGCGAGTACGAGCAACTGCTGGCCAGTGCAAGCCCGGTCTACGACTTCAAGGATTTCGACGAGAACTCCGTCGCCACCACGTTCTATACCACCGGCACCACAGGCAACCCCAAGGGCGTGTATTTCACCCATCGGCAACTGGTGCTGCATACCCTGGGCGTGTCGACCATCATGGGCGCCATCGACAGCGTGCGGCTGCTGGGCACCAACGACGTGTACATGCCGATCACGCCAATGTTCCATGTCCACGCCTGGGGCCTGCCGTACGTGGCGACCATGCTGGGGCTCAAGCAGGTCTACCCCGGCCGTTACGACCCGGAGTTCCTGGTAGAGCTGTGGCGCAAGGAAAAGGTCACGTTCTCCCACTGCGTGCCGACCATCCTGCAGATGGTGCTCAACGCCAAGGGCGCCCAGGGCACCGATTTCGGCGGCTGGAAAATCGTCATTGGTGGCAGCGCCCTCAACCGCAGCCTGTACGAGGCGGCCAAAGCCAAGGGCATCCAGCTCACCGCCGCCTACGGCATGTCCGAGACCGGCCCGCTGGTGTCCTGCGCCCACCTCAACGACGAACTGATGGCCGGCAGCGAAGACGAACGCATCACCTACCGGATCAAGGCCGGCGTGCCGGGGCCGCTGGTGGAGGCGGCGATCGTCGACGGCGAGGGCCGCTTCCTGCCCGCCGACGGCGAGACCCAGGGCGAATTGGTGCTGCGCGCGCCGTGGCTCACCGAAGGTTATTTCAATGAACCACAGAAGGGCGCCGAGCTCTGGAGCGGCGGCTGGTTGCACACCGGCGATGTCGCCACCCTCGATGGCATGGGCTTCATCGACATTCGCGACCGCATCAAGGACGTGATCAAGACCGGTGGCGAGTGGATCTCCTCCCTGGACCTCGAAGACCTCATCAGCCGTCATGCGGCGGTACGTGAAGTAGCAGTGGTCGGCATTCCCGATCCGCAGTGGGGCGAGCGGCCGTTTGCCTTGCTGGTGATTCGCGAAGGGCATGAGATCGGGGCTCGCGAGCTCAAGGAACACCTCAAGCCGTTTGTCGAGCTGGGGCACCTGAGCAAGTGGGCGATCCCGAGCCAGATTGCCCTTGTTACGGAAATTCCCAAGACCAGCGTCGGCAAGCTCGACAAGAAGCGTATCCGCGTCGACATCGCCGAATGGCAAAGCAACAACAGCACCTTCCTCTCGACGCTCTGAGCGTCCCTGCCGTGCCCGAAAAGGGCACGGCAGCCCCACCAAGCAAGCGCTTGTCTTGTCAAAACCGAAAATTCAGCCATCCTTGCCGTGCCGACAGGTGTCGGCCTGGCGAAGGACTGTTCCAGAGTGGTCGTGGGCTGCAAATCACACTTTAGAGGGATCAAGCCGTACTACCTGCTGGCTATAGTCCGCTCAAGGTTTTCTGGAATGGTACGCGCGTGCCAGCACGGCGAAGGGTTTCCGGAAATACCCACTGCCATAACAATAAAACACATGGAGTTGCGTCGATGACCTCAGCAAACACTTTCTGGCGCCGGGCAAAATTGCCGCTGGCCGTCAGTCTTGCCTCCTCGCTCGCCGGCCCGGCTTTCGGCGTCAGCTTCAACATCGGTGAAATCGAAGGCCAGTTCGATTCGTCCCTGTCGGTCGGCGCGAGCTGGTCCACGGCCAAGGCCAACAAGAACCTGATCGGCGTCAACAATGGTGGCCATGGTTTGTCCCAGACCTCTGATGACGGTCACTTGAATTTCAAGCGTGGGGAAACCTTCTCGAAGATCTTCAAGGGTATCCATGACCTGGAGCTGAAGTACGGCGACACCGGTGTGTTTGTGCGTGGCAAGTATTGGTATGACTTTGAGCTCAAGGACGAAAGCCGTCCGTTCAAGGACATCAGCGACAGCAACCGAAAAGAAGGCGCTCAGTCTTCCGGCGGGCAGATTCTCGATGCGTTCATTTACCACAACTACGCCATTGCCGATCAGCCCGGCTCGGTGCGCCTCGGCAAGCAGGTGGTTAGTTGGGGCGAGAGCACCTTCATTCAGAACGGCATCAATGCCATCAACCCGGTCGATGTATCCGCGTTCCGTCGTCCGGGCGCCGAGGTCAAGGAAGGGCTGATCCCGGTCAATATGTTCTATGTATCCCAGAGCCTGACCGACAATTTGTCAGCTGAAGCTTTCTACCAGTTGGAGTGGGACCAGACCGTTACTGACAATTGCGGGACTTTCTTCTCGCAGCCGGACGTCATTTCCGATGGTTGTGACAGTAACCTGCGAGTGCTGAGGAGCGCGTCGGCGATTCCAGCTGCTGCGATGCCTACCTTGGGTGCGTTCGGAGTGGACGTTGATGGCGAAGGCACTTTGGTTCGTCGTGGCGCCGACCGTGATGCTCGGGACAGCGGCCAGTTTGGCGTGTCTTTCAAGTACATGTACGAGCCGCTGGATACTGAGTTTGGCGCTTATTTCATGAACTACCACAGCCGTGCGCCAATTTTCAGCGGTCATGGTGCACCCGCCAGCGCTTATACCAGCGGACCAGGGTTGGTAGGGTCGCTGATGGCCGCTGGCATTCCGTTTGCTCAAGCGGTTGCCATGGCTCAAGCCATGGTACCGATGGTGGTCGCAGGTAATTCAAACTACTACGTCGAGTATCCCGAAGATATCCGCCTGTATGGCCTGAGCTTCTCGACCACATTGCCCACAGGTACCGCATGGAGCGGCGAAATCAGCTACCGTCCGAATGCACCGGTCCAGCTCAATACCACTGACATCCTGTTTTCCGGATTAACGCCTCTGAACCCCGATGTTTCTGTACTGCCAGGACAGGCAGACACGGACCAGCCAGGCTATCGCCGCAAGGAAGTGACACAACTGCAAACCACCTTTACCCACTTCTTCGATCAGGTCATGGGCGCCGAGCGCCTGACATTGGTAGGCGAGGTCGGTTTCACTCACGTCGGTGGTCTGGAAAGCACTTCCAAGGCGCGTTATGGCCGTGATCCAAGCTATGGCCCTGGGCCATTGCCGAATGGCCAATGCGAGATATTGAACGGTTCGACCCTGGCAGGCGGAGCGCAGAACAACGCTAGTCGCTATTGCGAAAATGATGGCTTCACCACGGCAAACTCCTGGGGTTATCGCGGTCGCGCGATCTGGGACTACAACGACGTGTTCGCCGGTGTAAACCTGCGGCCGAACGTGGCTTGGTCCCATGATGTGAAAGGCTACTCGCCAGGCCCTGGCGCCAACTTCGAGGAAGGTCGCAAGGCCGTCAGCCTCGGGCTGGATGCCGAGTACCAGAACACCTACACCGCCAGCCTGGCCTACACCAACTTCTTCGACGGCAAGTACACCACTGTGGACGATCGCGACTTCGTGGCGCTCAGCGTCGGCGTGAACTTCTAAGCACCGTATTTCAGGACGACACACTATGAAAATAACAAAGAATCTGTTGCAAGTCGGTGCGCTGGGATTATCCCTGTTGGCGGCCAGCGTCATGGCCGCCGTGCCTGCCGCCGAGGCCGATAAGCTGGGCAAGAGCCTGACGCCGATGGGCGCCGAGATGGCCGGCAACGCCGATGGTTCGATTACAGCCTGGAAACCCATGGCCAAGAACGCCGGCAGCGTGGACGGCAAGGGCTTCCTCTCCGACCCATACGCCAGTGAAAAACCGGTCTTCACCATCACCGCGCAGAACGTCGAGCAGTACAAGGACAAGCTCGCCCCGGGCCAGTACGCGATGTTCAAGCGCTACCCGGAAACCTTCAAGATGCCGGTCTACCCGACCCATCGCGGCGCCACCGTGCCGGATGACGTGTTGGCCTCCATCAAGAAAAACGCCGTGAACACCAAGCTGGTGGGCGCTGGCAACGGCCTGGAGAATTTCGAGACGGCGGTGCCGTTCCCGATTCCCCAGAGCGGGCTCGAAGTGATCTGGAACCACATCACCCGCTATCGCGGCGGCAGCGTGACACGTCTGGTCACCCAGGCCACGCCGCAGCCCAACGGTTCGTACAACCTCGTGTACTTCCAGGATCAGTTCGTGTTCCGCGACAAGATCAAGGGCTTCGATCCGGCCAACCCGGGCAACGTGCTGTTCTACTTCAAGCAGCAAGTGACTGCGCCGGCGCGCCTGGCCGGTACCGTGCTGCTGGTGCACGAAACCCTCGACCAGGTGAAGGAGCCGCGCAAGGCCTGGATCTACAACGCCGGCCAACGCCGCGTGCGCCAGGCGCCGCAAGTCGCCTACGACGGCCCGGGTACCGCCGCCGACGGCTTGCGCACCTCCGATAACCTGGACATGTACAACGGCGCGCCGGACCGTTACGACTGGAAGCTGGAAGGCAAGAAAGAGCTGTACATCGCCTCCAACAGCCACAAGATCGATTCGCCGCAGCTCAAGTACGCCGACATCCTCAAGGCCGGCCACATCAACCAGGACCTGGCGCGCTATGAACTGCGTCGCGTCTGGCACGTGACCGCGACCTTGAAGGAAGGCCAGCGCCACATCTACGCCAAGCGTGACTTCTACATCGACGAAGACACCTGGCAAGCCGCGGTCATCGATCACTACGACGGTCGTGGCCAGCTGTGGCGCGTGGCCGAAGCCCATGCCGAGAACTACTACGACAAGCAAGTGCCGTGGTACGCCATGGAGGTTATCTATGACCTGCAGTCCGGTCGCTACCTGGCCCTGGGCATGAAGAACGAAGAGAAATCGGCCTACGACTTCGGCTTCACCGCGTCCACCAGCGACTTCACCCCGGCGGCCCTGCGCCAGGAAGGCGTTCGCTAAATCGCTCCACCCGAGGCCGCATCCTCGAAAAAACGCCCCGACTGGTTCGGGGCGTTTTTTTTGACCGACACAAAAGCAGCACTCCAAGGCATTTGGTTTGTAGCCTTTTTGTAGCCATTTGTAGCACTCCCTTCAATACCTCTCCGTTTACGGCTAGTCTGCGGACATCTGCAACGCCGCCACCCGCATTCCAACAAGAGCCGGCCATGACTGATTTGTCTTCACTTCCGGATTCTTCCCGCGCAGCCATTGCGGTACAGGAAGGGCGCTTCTACCGCCCACCCTTGCCCGACGGCCATGTCGTGCGGCCGCGGTTGTGCGAGCGCCTGGGTGCCGGGCTTGGTGGCCGGTTGCTGTTGGTGAGTGCGCCGGCGGGGTTTGGCAAAAGCTCGCTGGCGGTGGAGTTCTGCCAGGGCCTGCCGGCCCACTGGCATAGCCTCTGGTTGGGGCTCAGTGCCAGGGACAACGACCCGGGGCGTTTCCTGGAGCGGCTGCTCGAAGGGCTCCAGGCGTTTTTCCCGCAACTGGGTGGCCGGGCGTTGGGCCTGCTGAAAATGCGCCAGCGCCATCAGCCCTTCGCGTTCGAAGAATGGCTCGATGGTCTGCTCGATGAGCTGTCGGCGCATCTGTCCCCTCGCACTCCCTTGTTGCTGGTGCTCGATGACTACCATCTCGCCCAGAGCCCGGTGCTGGATCGCTGCCTGCAGTTTTTTCTCAATCACCTGCCCGACGGGCTGCTGGTACTGGTCACCAGCCGTCAGCGACCGGACTGGCACCTGGCACGGCTACGCCTGTCGCGGCAATTGCTCGAACTCAACGAACAAGACCTGCGCCTGACTCATGACGAAGCGCTGACCTTGCTCCAGCGTCACAGCAGTTCACTGCGCGGGGAGGCGCTGGAAAGCCTCATCCAGCGCAGTGAAGGTTGGGTGGCCGGGCTGCGTTTCTGGTTGCTCGCGGCTTCCGAGGCCGGCAATGACGGACGGCTGCCCCAGGCCCTGCACGGTGGGGAAGGGCTGATCCGCGATTACCTGCTGGAGGAAGTCATTGATTGCCTGCCCGCCGAGGTGCAGGCGTTTCTCTATGACATCGCCCCGCAAGAGCGCTTCTGCAGCGAGCTGTGCGATGCGGTGCGCGATGCCCATGACAGTCAGGAAATTCTTCAATACCTGGCCGCGCACCAAGTGTTCCTGGTGCCGTTGGACGAACATGGCCACTGGTACCGTTTTCATCACCTGTTTTCCGACCTGTTGCGCAGCCGTCCCAGTGCGCCGGCCATGGTGCCGGCCGCGACCCTGCACCTTCGGGCTTGCCGTTGGTTCAACGCCCAGGGCTTGATCGACGAAGCCGTGGAGCAGGCGCTGCGGGCGGGGCACCTGGATGTGGCGGCGAACCTCGTGCAGAACCTGTCGGAAGAGCAACTGCTGGCCGAGCAGAACGTCGGCATGTTGCTGCGCTGGAAAATGGACTTGCCCGACAGCCTCCTCATCAGCACCCCGAGGTTGATCGTGCTCTACAGTTGGGCGCTGGGCCTGGCCTGCCAACTGGATGCCGCCGAGGAGTTGGCCGCACACTTGAGCCGCTTCCTGCCAGCCCCATCGGCCACTGCGCAAAAGTCCATGCTCGCGCAATGGCTAGCCCTGAGCGGCATTGTTGCCCGAGGGCGTGGCGACCGCGCGGCTACGTTGCGCTATTGCACCGAAGCCCTGGAAAGCCTGCCGCCAAAACGCTATGGCCAACGCCTGATGTGCTTGTCCACGCTGTCGAACCTGGCGATTGCCGATGGCGACCTGTGGCGGGCTCGTGCCTTGAACCGAGATTCCCTGGAGCTGGCGCAACGGGTCGGCAATCCGCTTTTCGAGGCCCTGGCCCATTACGATCGGGCCCGGGTGCTGCAAGCGCGGGGAGAAATCCTGCGGGCGCTCGAAGAAGTGAGACAAGGGCTGCAACGTCTGCAGGGTTTATCGCCACAACGGTTGTACGCGGTGCGAGCGCGTTTGGTCCTGTATGAGGGATTTCTGCTGACCCTGCGCATGCAGTCCCCGGCTGGATTGGCCCGGTTGCAAGCCGGCCTGACCGAAGCCAGGGCCTGCCGTGACATCAGCGTGTTGATCGGCCATTGCGTGATTGCACGCGTCGAAGGCTACAACGGTGAGTTCGCCCGGGCCTTTGCCGAACTGGCCGAGGCTGAGCGCCTGATGCATATCTGGGACGTTCCGCCGGTGTATTACCTGGCGATGATCACCCTGGTCAAATGCGAGCTCTGGCTTGCCCAGGGCCGCACCGAGCTGGCCGAAGCCTGGTTGGCGCGACTGGGACAGACCTACACCGGCGAACGGGCTGCCGCGCCTCCGGAATTCCATCCGCAACTGCCACTGCACGTTGAACTGCAACAGGCCTTGCTGGAATCCATCCGCGGGCAACCGATGCAGGCCGAAGGGCGCCTCGATGCGTTGCTGGAGCACGCGCAGCAAACCGGCCGGCAAATGCTCAGCGTCATGGTGCTCAATCAGAAGGTCGCGTTGCTGCTCGCTGTGGAGCGTGAGCCGCAAGCACGAAGCGCTCTGGCCCAAGCCTTCGAGGCCGCCATCGGCGGGGTGCTGCAACCTTTCGAGTGGTTGTTGAAAGAACATCCGGAGTGGCTGCGCGAGCAACTGTTGCAGGCACCGCCCAGCGACTTGCGCCAACAACTGCTCGAATCCTTGCCATCGGCGGCGACGCCAGCTACCGAATCCATGACGCCGGTCGAGACCCTCAGTAGCCGCGAACGCGCGGTGTTGCAACTGATCGCCCAGGGCTGTTCCAACCAGGAGATCAGCGAGCAATTGTTCATTTCGCTGCACACGGTGAAAACCCACGCCAGCCATATCAACAGTAAACTCGGCGTAGAACGCCGCACCCAGGCCGTGGCGCGGGCGAAGGCGTTGGGGTTGTTGGGATGAGGTTGCTGTGACGAAACTGTGGCGAGGGAGCAAGCTCCCTCGCCACAAAAGCCATTTAGCTTGAGCCAAGGAATCACTTGATGTTGCCGCTGTATAAAACCATTCAATCCCCCGTCGGCGAGCTGATCCTTGTTGCCCGAGGCACGAAGCTGGCGGCGATCCTGTGGGAAAACGAACGGCTCAATCGTGTGCGCCTCGGGCCGCTGGAGCCAGACGACGATCACCCGACGCTCAAGGAGACCGAGCGTCAGCTGCTGGAATACTTCGCCGGCCAGCGCCGCCGTTTCGAATTGGAGCTGGACTTCGCCGGCACTGATTTCCAGGTGCGGGTCTGGCAGGCTTTGCTGACGATCCCATTCGGCGAGACCCGCAGCTACCGCGACATTGCCATCCAGATTGGCCAGCCGACCGCGACCCGCGCCGTCGGAGCGGCCAACGGACGCAACCCGATCTCCATCATCGCCCCCTGCCATCGCGTCATCGGCACGTCCGGCAGCCTCACCGGTTTCGCGGGCGGCCTCGCCGCCAAGCAGTTTTTGCTCAGCCTCGAAGGCCAGCAAAGCCTGCAGCTGGCGTTCTGACCCTCACCCAATCCCCATGTGGGAGCGAGCTTGCTCGCGATGACGGCCCAACATTCAGCATCTTCATCACCTGACACTCCGTCATCGCGAGCAAGCTCGCTCCCACAGATTTTTCCTGCGCCAATATGAAATCCGTCTACAGTGTCTGTCGCCTGCAAACATAAATCGCCAACGGAGCCACTATGGCCAGCTATGGATTGTTCCTGCTGCTCGCAACCCTGACCATCCTCAGCCCTGGCCCGGGCGTGGTCCTGACCCTGTCCAACTCGGTGCGTCATGGCTGGAGCGGCGCCTTGCCCGGTATCCTCGGCATCGCCCTGGGCGGTTTCCTGGTGGCGGGCATCTCGGCCAGCAGTGTGGGCTTGATCCTGGCGACGTCGGCGACGGCCTTCACCGTGTTGAAATACATCGGCGCGGTTTACTTGCTGTATCTGGGCGTGAAGATGTGGAACACCAAGACCTTCATTCCGACCCTCAACGACACGCCTTCACGTCCTTGGCGGCGATTTGTCGAGGCGTTGTCGATCCAGTTGCTCAACCCCAAGGCCGGGTTCTTTTTCCTGGCGGTGTTCCCGCAGTTCATCGAGCCGGCAGGTAACTATTACACGCAGTTTCTCCTGCTGGTGGCGTCCTACGGCCTGCTCGTCATCGGCATACACAGTGGCTATGCGCTGATGGCGAGCCGTGCCAGGGGCTGGCTATCCACGCGCCAAGGCACGCGCGTTGTCGGCAAGTTGTCCGGCCTGACGTTCTTTTCCTTCGGCGTGCTGATGGCCTCGGCCAGCAAGTGATCAGCCTGGGGGCGATTTCGGCGCCAGCATGCGTGTCGGCGGATGGCCGTTGGCGTTGTGCTGGTAGATGTCCGCCGGTTGCCCCTGCTCATTGAAAAACACCTGGCCGATACCCGCCGAATTCCACAAGCGTTCCCCGGCCTCGGCGTGTTCCGGGACGTGGGGAATGATGCGCATGCTGCGGCGCTTGGTGAACCAGTTCAAGGGGGATCGGGGCGAATAGAGCCAGCGGTTCAGTCGATCGAACCACTCCAGCAGCGCCGGAGGAAACTCATTCTTGATGCCGCTGCTGGTGATCTGCCAAATGCGCGGACCGCCCTTGCGATGTGGGATCAATACCTCATAGACGAAGGAATAATGCACGTCACCCGAGAGCACCACATAGCTGCCGGGCGTACGTGAATGTCGGAAAATATTCAGGATCACCTGGGCCGCGCCGCGATGGGCCATCCAGTTTTCCGCGTCCACCAACAGTGGATAACCGCACCAACTGAACACCCGCTGCACGGTCTCGATCAGTTTCACGCCGAAGATCGGCGCCGGTGACACGATGATCGCCGAGGGATGGTCCAGCAGTTCTTGTTGCAGCTCGCTCAGCGCTTCCCAGTCCAGCAGGCCCGACGGCTGCTTGAGGTTGTTTTCGCTGCGCCAGCGGCGCGTACGGGTGTCGAGCACCACCAGCGCCGGCGTGCTCGGCAGCACGTAGTGCCATTGCTGGAAACCGAGCAGCGTGTCGATCAGCGTGTCCTGCGGCGCGCTGTCGAGGTAGCGGTCTTTGGCGGTGCCGCATAACGCCACGGTTTGCTGGATCACCTCGCCAAACACGTCCGGGTTATTGCCCCAGCCCTGGCAGAGCATATAGGCGATCAGCGCGTTGCCGATGATGCGCTTGGAGAACGGATGCCCGTAGGCCGTTTCCTCCCATTGTGCGGATAAATTCCAGTCGTCGGTGATGTCGTGGTCATCGAAGATCATCAAGCAGGACAGGTGCGCGAACACCCGGGCCACGCCGCCAAGTCCGGCCCTGAAAGCCTCGATGCGTTGTTGCTCCACGTCATAGCGTTGACGTCGTTCGGCGGTCAATTCGGGTGGTTGCGGGTCGATCAACGTCCACGGCACGGGCGACCACACCAGCAGATACATCGCCATGACTTCGGCGAAGGTCACCAGGTGATTATCTGCGCTGCTGCTGGTGAAGATCGGCTTGCGTGCCCCGCCGAAGAAACGCTCACGCAGGGTTTCGTTGCTTTCGAGCGCTGGCAGCAAGTCTGCACGGTGGTAATAACTGGCGGGGTGTTGGTAAAGCTTGGCGCTGTCTTCAACCACCGCACCTTCGAGGCATTCTTCGAACAACCCCAGGCGCTCGATCAAGGCATGGATCGCCCGCAACATCGGCCCGGCGACATCGTCGGCATACACCTGGTCGCCGCTCATCATCAACAACGCCGGCCGTTGCTCGGGAGATTGCGCCAACAGTCGGTCGACACAGAGCAAACCGTCGTTGGCCGGGTAGTGGGGTTTGCGGCAGGAGCCATGGACCAGTTGCCCGATGCGCGAATGCAGCATGAAATTAGGGCACTTCGCACCGCCGTACAGCAGGTGCGGCGCCCATTCGGCGATGGGCGTGCCGTCTACCAGCAGGTCGTAGTCAATCGTCACATCCAGCGGCAGGGCAGTATCGAGATGCACGTCGATCAAGTGCAAGAATGCCTGCCGCCCCACGGGCACCACCGTGCAGCGCGTGGCGTCGAGCTCGAGATCGCCTGCTTCGTCGAGGCGCAAAGTCAACGTCAAGGGTCGTGAACCCACCAGCCACATCACCAGCCGCCGGGCTTCCAATCGCCGCAGCAGCGGACCGACGAGGACGGAGGGAAGGGTGGTTGGTGTGTCGGAAGGGGACGGCAACATTCGTAGGAAAAGCTCTGCTTCACAAGGAAGCAGGGATCATAACGCAATGCGCCCAAGGGCTGTGGCGGCTGCGTCTTTGTGGCGAGGGAGCAAGCTCCCTCGCCACAGGATCAGCTCATTCCCAACCAGTTCGGCAGAACCAGCGAAATCCACGGCACATAGGTGATCAACACCAGGAACGCCAGCAAGATCATCAGCCACGGCATGGCTGCGCGGATGGTGGCCGTCAGCGACATGCCGGTCACCGCCGAGGTGACAAACAGGTTCAAGCCCACCGGCGGCGTGATCAAGCCGATTTCCAGGTTCACCACCATGATGATGCCCAGGTGAATCGGATCGATGCCCAGTTTCATGGCGATCGGGAACAGAATCGGCGCCAGGATCAGGATGATCGCCGACGGCTCCATGAACGCACCGGCAATCAGCAGCACGATGTTCACCACCAGCAGGAAGGTCACTGGCGTCAACCCGGCCTCGATCACCCACGCGGTGATCTGTTGCGGCAGTTGCTCAGTGGTCAGCACATGGGCGAAGAGCATGGCGTTGGCAATGATGAACATCAGCATGATGCTCAACTTGGCCGACTCCAGCAGGACCTTCGGCGTCTCGCGGAACGTCAGGTCCTTGTAGACGAACAGTGCGATAAACGCCGAATACACCGCTGCGACCGCCGCAGCCTCGGTGGGTGTGAACATCCCCGAATAGATCCCGCCGAGGATGATGACCATCAGCAGCAGGCCCCAGACCGCCTTGCGTGCCGCCGTCAGCCATTCGCGCAAGGTTGCCCTGGGCAAGGCTGGCAGGTTTTTCTTCACCGCGACGATGTAGATCGCCACCATCAAGAAGACACCCAGCAACAAGCCCGGCACCACACCGGCCATGAACAACTTGCCTACGGAGGTTTCGGTCGCGGCCGCGTACACCACCATCACGATCGACGGCGGAATCAGGATGCCCAAAGTGCCGGCGTTGCAGACGATGCCGGCGCCAAACGCTTGTGGATAACCCGAACGCACCATGCCGGCAATCGCGATGGAGCCCACCGCCGCCACCGTTGCGGGGCTGGAACCGGACAGCGCTGCAAACAACATGCACGCCAACACTGCCGCAATCGCCAGGCCGCCACGGATATGGCCGACGCAGGCGTTGGCAAAGTCGATCAGCCGCCGCGCCACACCGCCCGTGGTCATGAATGCACCGGCCAGCAGGAAGAATGGAATCGCCAGCAAGGTGTAGTGTTCGCTGGTTTCGAACAGCTTGATCGCCAGGGAGCGTACCGAGTCAGGGCTGAAGAAAATAATCGTCAGCGATCCGGCCAGGCCCAGGGAAATGGCGATGGGTACGCCGATGAACATCAGCACGAACAGCGCGATGAACAGGAAGGCAATGGTCATGGCTTGTCTTCCTCGATCTCGGTCAGTTTGATCGCTTCCGCTGCTTCATCCGCCAGGCCCAGGCCCGTCTGACGATTCATCAAAATGCGTACGAGAATCTCCGCGAAACGGATAAACACCAGGGCGAATCCTACGGGCACGATCAGCCCGACATGCCATTGCATGATGCCGAAATGGCCGAGGTCTTCGGCGCCGATCTCAGCAATCATCAACGTGTTGATCCACTCGAAACTCGCCACTGCCAGCAACCCGGCATAACCCAGGCAGCACAGGCAGGCGATCACGCCGATGTAGCGTTGCACTGGTTTGCTCGCCAGTTTCACCAGCGCGTCGACACCGATGTGTCCTGCGGTGCGCACGCCGTAGGAAAGACCGAAGAAAATCAGCCAGCCAAATAGCGCCTTGGTCAGCGAGCTGCTCCAGGTCATCGCCTGGGCCATGCCCATGATGCCGTCGCCAATGGCGAACATCGACTCGCTGGCGGCCGGCCAGTTGTCGCCAAGGCTATAGAACACGGCATAAAGGTTGTTGAGGACCACGTAGACGAAGGTGACCAACGTCATGGCGGCCAAAAGGAAGGCAATGAAAGCTTCCTCGAAATGTTCCCAAGTGCGCCGAAGGGCGTTCATGGATGGCATCTCCTGCAGGGAGGACGACAGGCTGGCGCTGCCTCGACGGCAGCGCCGGCCAACCCATTACTGTGCCTTGTTGGAGGCTTCGGCGGCTTTGATCAGGTCGGCACCGATGTCACCTTCGAACTTCTTCCATACCGGCTTCATCTTGTCGCGCCATTCGTTGCGCTCTTCAGGCGTGAGGGTGATGATTTCGGTGGTCTTGGCGTCGACAATGCGCTGCTTGTCGTTCTGGTTAAGTTGCGCGGCTTCTTTGTTCACGTGCGCGGTCACTTCAACCAGGATCTTGTCCAGTTCGCTACGCACGTCCGGCTGCAGGCCGTTCCAGAACTTGGTGTTGGTGATCAGCATGTAGTCGAGTACACCGTGGTTGGATTCGGTGATGTACTTCTGCACTTCATGCATCTTCTGGCTGTAGATGTTCGAGTAGGGGTTCTCCGCACCGTTCACCACACCGGTCTGCAGGCCTTGGTACACCTCGGCGAAACTCATCTTGCGCGGGTTGGCGTTGACGGCCTTGAACTGTTCCTCGAGCACCGCAGACGCCTGTACGCGGAACTTCAAGCCACGGGCATCCTTGGGTTCGCGTAGCGGTTTGTTGGCGGACATTTGCTTCATGCCGTTGTGCCAATAGGCCAGGCCGGTGATGTTCTTGCTTTCCATGGACTTGAGCAGTTTCTGACCTTCTGGGCTCAACTGGAAACGGTCCACGGCGGAGATGTCGTCGAACAGGAACGGCAAGTCGAACAACTGCACGGTCTTGGTGTACTGCTCGAACTTGGCCAGCGACGGCGCGATCATCTGCACGTCGCCCAGGAGCAGGGCTTCCATTTCCTTGCCGTCGCCGAACAGCGAGGAGTTGGGGTACACCTCGACTTTGACTTTGCCCGGAAGTCGCTCTTCCACCAACTTCTTGAACAGCAACGCACCTTGGCCTTTAGGGGTTTGTTCGGCCACCACGTGCGAGAACTTGATGACCACCGGATCGGCTGCCATGGCCGAGCCCAGCGCGCTGAGGGCCAGCGTGCAGACGAGTGCTTTCCACATAGGTTTGAACATTGGGGTTTCCTTTTATTTTTAGTTTTGCCCGTGCGGGCTCATTCAACAAAACGCACGGTGGGACAGTTGCAAGTCTAGGCAGAAAATAGCTTGCCGGGGCATTGTGACATCAAGTGCCGCGTATTACTGCGCCGGGTTGGACGCTTCGGCAGCCTGGATCAGGTCCGGGCCGATGTCCTTTTCAAACTTCGCCCACACCGGTTTCATCTTGTCGCGCCAGGCGTTGCGCTCTTGCGGCGTGAGGGTAATGATCTCGGTGGTCTTGGCGTCCAGGACGTGCTGTTTGTCCTGCTGGTTGAATCGCTCCGCTTCCTTGTTGGCATGGGCAGTGGATTCGACCACGATCTTCTGCAGTTCCGCGCGGATATCCGGCGGCAGGCCGTTCCAGAAGTCCGACGTGGTAATCAGCATGTAATCGAGTATGCCGTGGTTGGATTCGGTAACGTATTTCTGCACCTCATGGAGTTTCTGGTTGTAGAAATTCGAATAGGTGTTTTCCGTGCCGTTGACCAGGCCCGTACGCAAGCCCTGATACACCACCGAAAATATCATCGGTTGCCCTTTGGCGCCCACTGCCTTGAACTGCTCCTCCAGTACGGCGGAAGTCTGCACGCGAAAGACCAGGCCGCGCGCATCTTCGGGCGTACGAAGTGGCCTGGTCGCCGACAATTGCTTCATGCCGTTATGCCAATAGGCCAGGCCCGTGATGTTCTTGCTTTCCATGGACTTGAGCAATTGCTGGCCCTGGGGGCTCTGTTGGAAACGGTCTACCGCGGCAATGTCGT